>SHXR01000008.1 GCA_009693235.1 Betaproteobacteria bacterium
GTGGCAATGATTGCCGCTATTGGGTCCGGTCGTTTCTGCGTGGCCAGGATGTAATCTGCGGCGTAAATTGCGCAGATCTTTTGGGTAATACCGGCCTACAATCAAGGCCGCAGCAATGAAAACGCTTTTGTTTTTCTGGAAATCAATGCTGATGCTTTTTTTGACCATACGGGCATAACGTTCACCGCTTCTTTGACAAGAGCCCTTCTTCTATCGCTTTGATCTGCAGCGCCACGACTCTCGAGTACTGCCGGGATACGGCAAATCCACTCCCCACCAACCACAGACCTTCTTGACCAGTGCGTTTCCACATATTATTCATCTCGCCATCCGCGCCAAAGCCCCACACGGGTCCGACCCGATTCGCGATCTCGTCGCCAAGCAACTCACGCACCAATAGCTCGAGGGGTTGAAAACCTGTGGCCGTCACAACGAGGTCCGCAGGCTTAATCGACCCATCCTTAAGAAGCGCGCCTTCAGGCACAAATTTCTCGATCTGGTCATACTGCAATAGTCCGATTTCCCCCTTGATAATCAATTCTGAGCAACCAATATTCAGGTAGTAGCCGCCGGAACGCTTGCGGATTTTCATCTGATGGCCGGTATTGTCTTCGCCCATATCCCACTTGAACCCGCACGCGATCAAGCCTTTAATTAACGCCTTGTCCAGCTCGACCATGCGTGCAGAGATCAGTTGCAGATTGGTTGTCATGACCGGCAAGGTATTTGTGGTCGCGATCAGATCTGAATCTTCCAGTGGGGTGCCGTCCAAGGCGCTCGCATGTATGAGCTTGGCGCTAGGGTTGACACTCACAACCGTTGTCGATCCGCGCTGGACAATGGTCGTGTCCACATCATTGCTGTGCAAATCCTGGGCAACGTCGTGGGCGCTGTTGCCCGTGCCCAGAACCAGGGCTTTCTTCCCGCTCCAGTTGGCGCCGGTGGTGAATTGGCTACTGTGCATCACGTCGCCCTTGAAGTCCTGAAGCCCGGGCAGAGATGGAATAATCCCTTTGCCATTCAGGCCACCAGCCAGGATGAGGTGGCGGGGATAAAGGATGCGCTCCGTTCCATCAGCACGACAAACAACCGCCTTCCATTTTCCGGTGACCTCGTCGTAGGTGGCGGTGGTAAATTCCGCACTTGCCCAGTAGTTGATTTCCATCGCCCATACATAGGCCTCGAACCAGTCCGCCACCATGTCCTTGGGCAGGTACGCTGGCCATGAGGCTGGGAACGGCATATAGGGTAGGTGGTTGAAATCGGTATAGTTGTGAAGCGCAAGCGAATGATAGCGCTTGCGCCAGCAGTCACCGGCACGCTCATGCTTATCCACGACAAGCGTATCGACACCCAGCCGAACGAGGCGCGCAGCGACGCTAAGCCCCGCCTGGCCACCACCAGCTACAAGCACAACGGGCTCGCGGTCGTCGTACGCCTGGCTCTTTATGCGCTGGTCTTTCCAGTTCATGTCGCCGAAATTGCGTGAGTATGCCGAACCGGTCGGTCGATTCTTGTCAACGTGCTCCTCGAAACCTTTCAGTTCATGCAGACTGGTCATGAGTTGAAACGCTTCCCATGGCTTGTCTTCCTTCAATCGCAATACGCCATACCCTCGACCAACGGCCGTCTCGAATTCGAATATCGTCTCAATGACCAAGATCCCCGCTCTTTTAACGCGGCGCGACGGGGTACGGTCTTTTGCAATAGCAAACCCATGAGCCTTGGTAACAGCGTGACTGTTGATTAATGCCGTGCCGATTTCGTTCGCACCTCGATGGGGTGTAATGAACCAAGTGAACGCGAGAACATCACGCCAATGGCAGTCATCCGTTGCAAACAGCGCGGCTGCTGCCGCCTTGTTTTTCCCCTGTAGCGCGTCCTCCAGCGCCGAAAGCCATCGCTGCGAGAGTTCACTATCGCTGGCAACGCCTTGACTCGCTTGAATGAACTGAACTGCCTGACTCATAGCATTCCTCCAGGGGATAACAAACAGCGATGACAAATGCCATCATCCTCACAATTATGAAAATGAAAAGACTTCTTGCGGATCAAACCAAACAGCGCACTTGAGAGCCAGATCGGCCCTTTAGAGTTTGCGAACATCGCGGCTATTTCCAATTTGGGCTTTTCATAAGGCTTCCCATACGAGACATATCTTTTTCGATCCTATCCTTGAACGCTTCTGGTGTACTGCTATTCGGTTCCGAGCCGAGAGCCAAGATCTTTTTCTCAAAATTGGGGCTTTTAATCGCACCAACAATTTCCTTGTTCAAGCGATTGATAATCGCCGCCTGCACTCTACCTGTTGTCAATATTCCCGCTCTGGACATTACTTCGTATCCAGGCAAGCCCGACTCTGAGAGTGTGGGTACGTTAGGCAGTATCTCTAATCTCGCCAGACTAGAAACTGCTAACATTTTCAGCTTTCCAGCCTTTACGAGCCCGACCGCTCCTGCGGGCGTCGGAAACGTCATGTGAACCTCATCGGCCAACACCGCACTTAGGGCCGGCTGGATGCCTTTGTATGGAATCCGAACTATGTCTATACCCCCCATCGACTTTAGTAGTTCGCCTGCTAAGTGACTGACTGTTGCAGTGGCGCTCGATCCATAGTTGAATATCCCAGGCTTTGCTTTCGCCAAGGCTATCAATTCCTTTATCGAATTTACGGGTAACGAAGCAGATACGACCAAAACTACTGGCTGATTCGAAACCATAGAGATGGGGGAAAAGTCTTTCACGGGGTCGTACGACACATCCTCAACAAATGGTGACAACCACAGCGCACTTGCTGCGAAAACCAAAGTGTGGCCATCCGGTGCTGCCTTAGCCGTTGCTATCGCACTTAGCGTGGGCCCTCGATTTTCGACCACGACCGGCTGTCCCAAAGGGATGGCAATTGCCTGCGCCACAAGACGCGTGAGCTGGTCATTGCCGCTTCCCGCATCAGCGGTGAAGATTCGGAGCGGTTTGCTCGGAAAACCTTGCGCAGATGCAAAATGTGCGAACTGAAACAGACTCAGAAATACAATTGCTGCTGCAAGTTTTCTCAAGACGCCCTCACTTATGAGTGGCCCATAAAGTGGATCCCAGAGTCAACACAATACCACGCCTGGTTTCAATCAACCACCAATAGCATTACCTAAAAGAACACTTGCTGGCGCCATGAATATTGTTACTACGGACAAATAAAGGCGTTGCTGCAACGTCCCCCAACTAATCATAGCCATCATGGGGCACGCCTCCATGTATAACAAAAATCAAAGCCATTCGTTTGGACCGCCAGCGCCTACAACAACCCTGCCAAGGTCATCCGCGCCAATCGAGACTTATTACTCCGCTACGAAAATATGACCTACAAAGGGAATCAAGCGGCATACCGGACGTGCTCGCTGCGGAAGAAACGCTTGATCACATGGGGCTGCCGTTGGCGGCGGTGCAGGTGTGATCTCACCGCTGCTTTCAACTCCTCTGGGTCTTTCGGGCGCCGCTTTCCCAATGCCTGTTTCACGTCATGATTTAGCAATTCGTCCGGATTCAGTTCCGGAGCATAGCCTGGGAGCAGATACATTTGAATGTGTTGCGAATGCGCCTTAAGCCAACGTGTCGCGGCCTTCGCCTTGTGCACAGGGTGGCCGTTGCCACCTTAGAAGGTTGCGAGGTGGATGACCTCGATGACGGTTCTGATGAGGTAAAGCGGTACAAATCTCTCTCTCATGGCGTGGCTCCCATGACACTAAATTTTGATCATCTGGACGAAGCCCTAGCAGCGCTTCCGGAAGCTTTGAAAACCAGCCTAGCCGAGACTCGTTCAGTTTGTGTGATTGTCCCCTCTCGGCATGACGCAAATGCGGTTCATGGATATCTAAAATCGGCCAAAATTAACTCCACAATTCTTGGACCGGACGAACGTGATCGGCCAGATTCAAAGGCTGTAAGGATTGCGACCATGCATCGGGCAAAGGGTCTGGAATTTGACGAAGTGGTGCTGCTGGTGCCGAAGAAGAGCGAAGAGCTAGATCAAAAATCCGACACGAATAAACGATTAAAGTACGTCGCCATTAGCCGCGCAAAGCGGTTTGCGACGGTGATCCAATATTGACTGCGCCCCAAACCCCACCTCACCACTAACTTCCGTTCATCAAGGTACGGGGGCCAGGAGTGCCGGTTTCGGGGTACGCCCAATGAATGTGCTGGTCAGTCGCTGATCGGCACTACCCCCCCCCTAAACTGGTCAATTTTCGGTCGGCGTCAACAGCCCATAGCAAAAAGCCCCGCGGGAGGCGAGCGTAGTAGAAGCTTGAGTTAGTGGTTGAAGCAGTCGAGGGCCCAGAATGCGGGGAGCAGCAAAGGTCACTAAAAAATAAAAATTCTGCACGGGTATTGCCCGAGCCATTGCTGCCGGTCCAAGGCCCTACCCCCCCGGTGGGTCTGGGCGTTGCCAGAAGGCCCGTGGCGAACTGACCGAAATATCAAGCGCTGAAGTGGCCGTCACCCGAGTGCCGAGGGAACATGTGCCGTGTCGGTCCCGAACCGTGACACCGGAAGAATGTTCCCCTGAGTGCTCCCCCAAGCTCCATAAATGAAAAAGCCGACTGGTGAGAGTCGGCTAATTCATTGTTTTTAATGGTCGGGGCGAGAAGATTCGAACTTCCGACCCCTTGCACCCCATGCAAGTGCGCTACCAGGCTGCGCTACGCCCCGACTCGGGGTGGATTGTACCGTACGATGGGGTATTGGCCCGAACTGTGAGCGCGTAATGCGTAGGCCGATCAATCCCGCAGATCGTCGACGATCTTTTTCAGCTGGCGGCGCACTTCGGGTAGGTCGACCGATTCTTCCGCGGCGCCTTTGCGGGCCTGTTGGCTTTGATCGAGCCGGTTGCGCGCGCCGCTAATGGTGAAGCCTTGCTGGTACAGTAGATCGCGAATCCGGCGCACCAGCAATACCTCGTGGTGCTGGTAATAGCGCCGGTTGCCGCGGCGCTTGACCGGCTTTAGCTGCGTGAATTCCTGTTCCCAGTAGCGCAGAACATGCGGCTTCACACCGCACAATTCGCTTACTTCACCGATGGTGAAGTAGCGCTTGGCGGGGATGGCCGGGAGATCACTCGCGGCCGGCGTTTTCGCGCTGTCGCTCTGATCCATGATGCGCCTCTTCCACGAGCGCCTTCAGCTTCTGGCTGGCATGAAATGTCACAACGCGACGGGCGGTGATGGGGATCTCCTCGCCAGTCTTGGGATTGCGGCCGGGCCGCTGCGGTTTGTTGCGCAACTGGAAGTTGCCAAAGCCTGAGAGCTTGACGCTCTCGCCCCGCTCAAGCGCGAGGCGGATTTCTTCGAAAAATGCCTCCACCATGTCCTTCGCTTCGCGCTTGTTGAGCCCTACCTTCTCAAAGAGGAGGTCGGCGAGTTCCGCTTTCGTGAGCGTCACTGGTCGGTCCCTTAAGTGCGTAGCGAAGCGTTGAACTTGGTGGTGAGATTCGTACGGATCCGGGCGAGAATTTCCTCTACTTCCGCATCCGTAAGTGTGCGTTCAGTATCTTGCATAACTATGCGAAACGCAAGGCTTTTTCGGCCTTTGGGGGCGCTGTCGCCACGGTATAAATCGAACACGTTGGCCGCTTTGACAAGAGCGATTCCGGACCCCAAAATCGCCTCCAACATGGCCCCTGCCAGCGTGGTATCGGGCACCCAAAATGCCTGATCGCGGACCACCGCCGGCAGCTTCGATACGGCCTCAAAGACCGGAATCGGCCGCCCGAGCGATGGTGCGGTCGCAAATTCGAATACCACGGGCGAGCGCGGCAGGTCGTACTTTTGCGCCAGACGTGGATGCAACTCACCCAGCCAGCCAACGATTGCACCCTTGATCTCCACCGAGGCACATCGCCCCGGCTGCATCGCCGGATGCCGGCCGGCCTGGAATTTCGGCGTGGCGCCTTGCCAGAGCAGCGCGATGTCGCTCTTCACATCGAAGAAATCGACGAAGCGCTTGGTGGCGCCCCACTGTTCTTCGACGGATTGGCCGTACGCAATCCCTGCAATATGAATCGGTTGATCGATCCCCTTCACAGCGAGCGGGCCGTCCGCGATATCCGTGCGGCGACGATAGATACGACCGACCTCGAATACGCGTATGCGGTCGGCTTGTCGGTTGAGATTGTATTGAACGTTCGCCACCAGACCGCCAAGCAACGTCGATCGCATCACCGAGTATTGGTTCGCGATCGGATTGAGCAAGCGAATCGGCGATGACTCAGCACCGAAGTCGGTTTCCCATGTGGCATCGACGAAACTGAAGTTGACGACCTCCTGATAACCCGCCGCGGCGATCACCTCGCGAAGATCGTAGAGCGATCGGCTCGATTCCAGCGGATACGTCATGGTGGCCCGGGCCATCGGCGGATTTGCCGGGATGCGCTCAAAGCCGTAGACACGCGCCACCTCTTCGATCAGGTCTTCTTCGATCGTGATGTCAAAGCGGTAGGAAGGTGGTGTCACCACATAGACGGTTTTATCGCCGGCGCCTTCGATGGTGGTGGCAAATCCAAGTCGCCTGAAAGTCTGCCGAACGTCCGCTTCAGGAACGGCCACGCCGATGATCTTGTGCGCGCGAGCAAGGCGCATGCGCACCGGCGCTCGCTCGGGCAACACACCGCGCGTATCCATCGTCGGCCCGGGTTCGCCACCACACAGGTCGAGGATGAGGCGGGTCGCACGCTCGATGCCATCGATATTGTTATCGAAATCGACGCCGCGCTCGAACCGGTGCGACGCATCGCTTGCAAAATTGAATCGGCGCGCGCGTCCGGCGATCGCATCCGGAAAAAAGAATGCGGATTCGAGAAATACATTCGTTGTCGTGTCATCGGCCTTGGTGCTGTCACCACCCATAATGCCGGCAAGCCCGATCGGCCCACGATCGTCGCAGATCGCCAAGACGCTTTCATCCAGCGTCACGGTCTGTTCGTTCAGGAGTTTGAGCGTTTCACCAAGACGTCCAAACCGTACGTCGATGCCGCCTTGCAATTTGTCGAGGTCGTAGACATGCAGCGGCCGACCAAGCTCCAGCATCACGTAATTCGTGACATCGACGAGCGCCGAGATACATCGTTGGCCTGCGCGCTCCAGGCGCCTGCGCATCCACTCAGGTGTGGGGGCCCGCGGATTGACGCCGCGAATGATGCGTCCGGTGAATCGCCCGCAGCCCGTCGGTGCAGAAAGCTTGACAGGCAATGCTTCCTTCAAGGATGCCGGAACCGCTGTCACAGGCGGTGGCGTCATCGCTGTACCGGTCAGCGCCGCCACTTCACGCGCAATGCCAAGCATCGACAAACAATCGGCGCGATTGGGCGTGAGTTTGATCAGGATAATTGAATCGTCAAGCGCCAAGGTCTCGCGAATACTTGATCCGACTTTCGCATCCGACGCGAGACTCAGCAATCCAGAATGATCTTGTGAAAGGCCAAGCTCCCGCGCCGAGCAAAGCATGCCTTTGCTTTCGACGCCACGCATGACGACCGGTGCGATCGCAAGCGATTTGCCGCCCGCCTCGCCCGGCAATTTCGCGCCGACCAGCGCGACCGGCGCCTTCATGCCCGCCACCACATTGGGCGCGCCACACACGATATTGAGTGGTGCGCCCGCGCCGACATCGACCTGGCAGACGCGCAATCGATCGGCATTCGGGTGCGGGGCGACGGATGCAACCAAGCCCACCACGACTTGGTCGAACGCCGGTGCGACGCCTTCGCACGATTCCACTTCGAGCCCGGACATCGTGAGCAGATGATTGAGCGCCACCGTGTCGAGCGGCGGGTCAATCAGTGCGCGGAGCCATTGTTCGGAAAACTGCATGGGACGTCTCGGTCAATTCAGGGGGACGTTACGCAAACTGGCGGAGAAACCGAAGGTCGCCCTCGAAGAATAGTCGCAAGTCGTCAATGCCGTAGCGAAGCATCGTCAAACGCTCAAGGCCCGAACCGAACGCAAAGCCGACATAGCGCTCGGGGTCGAGCCCGAAATTCCGAATAACTTGCGGATGCACCTGACCAGAACCGGAAATCTCCAACCAGCGTCCTTGCGAGGGGCCGGTTTGAAAGGCCATATCGATTTCGGCCGAGGGTTCGGTAAACGGAAAATACGATGGCCGAAAGCGCACTTCCAGCGCGTCGGTTTCAAAGAACCGGCGTAGAAAATCCGTGTAGACGCCTTTCAGATCGGCAAAGCTGATGTGCTCGTCGATCCACAAACCTTCCACCTGGTGAAACATCGGCGAATGAGTGGCGTCGGAGTCGACGCGATAGGTGCGCCCAGGCGCGATGACTTTGATCGGCGGTGTGTGGGTGCGCGCATAACGTACCTGCATCGGGCTGGTATGCGTACGCAGTAACAAATGCAGGCCGTTCGCATCCTTGTCTTCGATGTAGAAGGTGTCTTGCATCGAACGCGCCGGATGATTCAGAGGATTGTTGAGCGCGGTGAAGTTGTACCAATCGGTCTCGATCTCCGGGCCATCGGCCACATCGAACCCGATCGAGCGGAAAATGCCTTCGATGCGTTGCCAAGTGCGAATGACCGGGTGAATGCCGCCGCGCTCGCGCCCACGGCCGGGCAAGGTGACGTCGATCGACTCTTCGGCCAGACGCGCTTCGAGCTGCGCGCGTTCAATGCCTTCACGTCGATCGTTGAGCGCCGTTTCGATGGCGACCTTCGCGGCGTTGATGCGCGCACCGACTTCCCGGCGATCTTCAGCCGGGAGCTTGCCCAGCCCCTTCAACTGAATCGTTAGGACACCTTCCCGCCCAAGGTATCCGGCCTTGATACGTTCGAGTTCGGCCGAGTCCGCCGCTTGCGCAAATTGCGCAAGGGCGTCCGCGACGATTCGCTCAAGATCCTGCATAGCAAATCGAATAGTACAAAGAGTCCGAGGAGTGGAAAGGGACCGGTGACAACCAACCAGCGAAGCCCGCTTGCTACGCTGCCGCGAGCGTCGCCTTCACGTCACCAACGATTTTCGCGAATGCGGCCTTATCGGCGACGGCCAGATCAGCCAGCACCTTGCGGTCGATCTCGATCGCGGCCTTCTTGATGCCATTCATGAAAACGCTGTAGCTGATGCCGTGTTCACGCACCGCGGCGTTGATCCGCGCGATCCACAGCACGCGAAATTCACGCTTACGGGTACGGCGATCGCGGTAGGCGTATTGCCCGGCCCGCATGACCGCTTCTTTGGCGATGCGATAAACATTGCCGCGGCGGCCTCGATAACCTTTGGCCTGGGCAATGACTTTCTTGTGGCGCGCATGCGCCGTTACTCCACGTTTAACTCGCGGCATGACTCATCCCTTATCTAAGAATTGAAGACCAGCGTTCAGCGTACGCGTTATGCGTACGGCATCATCGCGCGGACGGATTTTGCGTCGCTCTTGGCCACGCCCGTGGTGCCGCGCAAATGACGTTTCCGCTTGGTCGATTTCTTGGTGAGGATGTGGCGGAGATTGGCTCGCGCGCGTTTGATTCGCCCCGAACTGGCAACGAGAAACCGCTTCGAAGCACTACGCTTCGTTTTCATCTTAGGCATTGCTACTTCCTTATAGATTCGCGCCAGGTGGCCACTTCGTAGCACTTGATGAACCCGGAACGACTTGTCATAGGGCGATTACCGAATCAGCAGATCCGTGCATCACCCGCCTGCTCGGGGCGGGCTCTCGCCCACCACTCGAATTCTCGTCAATACGTCTACTGCGCTTGCGCCGGCGCCGCTGGCTTCGGACGCTCAGGTGGTTTGGCGACTGCCCCTGGCGCTGCCTCGGCGGTGCCGCCAGATGCTTTCTTCGCCACTGGCGGCAGCACTTTCTTCGGCCCCAACACCATCACCAACTGCCGGCCTTCCAACTTTGGAAACTGCTCGACGACGCCATACGGTTCGAGATCGGTTTTGACGCGCTCAATCAACCGGAAACCGAATTCCTGATGCGCCATCTCACGACCGCGGTAACGAAGCGTCACCTTGGTTTTGTCGCCTTCTTCGAGAAACTTGATCAGGTTGCGCAGTTTGATCTGGTAGTCGCCCTCGTCAGTGCCCGGTCGGAATTTGATTTCCTTCACCTGGATCTGCTTCTGCTTGAGCTTGGCCTCATGGGCCTTCTTCTGCTCACGGTACTTGAACTTGCCAAAGTCCATGAGCTTGCAGACGGGCGGCTGAGCAAGGGGGGCGATCTCCACGAGATCAACTTCCTTCGACTCCGCCAATTGGATCGCGTCGCGAATCGACACTACTCCAAGTTGTTCACCATCTTCACCGACCAACCGAATTTCCGGTGCGGTGATTTCGCCATTGAGGCGCTGCGCCCTATCCTGATTGATGTTTGAGCTCCTTGCGTTCGTGAATCAAAGACGAGTGATCAGACGTGGGAGGGATCGGAGACGGCGGGCACTGACTCATGTTGTAAGCGCCCAAGGAATTCTTCGATCGGGATCGGGCCAAGATCCACGCCACCACGGGCCCGCACCGCCACCTTACCGGCCGCCTTTTCCTTGTCGCCAACGACCAACAAATAAGGCAGCTTTTGCATGCTATGTTCGCGAATCTTATAGTTAATTTTCTCATTCCGCAAATCGGTCTCGACGCGAAAGCCGGCGCCGCGAAGCTTGGTGGCCACCGACAGCGCGTATTCGGCCTGGGCGTCAGTGATGCTCATAACCATCGACTGCACCGGGGCGAGCCAAACCGGGTACGCACCGGCGAAATTCTCGGTCAGGATCCCGATAAACCGCTCAAACGAGCCAATAATCGCCCGATGTAACATCACTGGCACATGTCGGGCATTGTCTTCGGCAACGTATTCAGCGCCAAGGCACCCTGGCATATTGAAATCGACCTGCATCGTGCCGCATTGCCAGGGCCTGCCGATCGCATCTTTGAGCGTGTACTCGATTTTCGGACCGTAGAACGCGCCATCACCCGCTGAAATCTCGAATTCGCAGCCGGAGCGCTTGAGCGACTCGATCAGCGCGTGTTCAGCTTTATCCCACAACGCATCGGCACCGACGCGCTTTGCCGGTCGCGTTGCGATCTTGTAGATGATGCTATCGAAGCCAAAGTCGCGATAGACCCGCTGGAGCAAGGCGGTGTAGGCGACGCATTCCTCAAGGATCTGATCTTCGGTGCAGAAGATATGGCCATCGTCTTGCGTGAAACCGCGCACCCGCATGATTCCGTGCAGAGAACCCGACGGCTCATTGCGATGACACGCGCCGAATTCGCCATAGCGCATCGGCAGATCGCGGTAGCTTCTGAGGCCCGATTTGTAGACCTGGATATGCCCCGGGCAATTCATCGGCTTCAGCGCGTAATCGCGATTCTCGGAAGCCGTGGTAAACATATTGTCTTTGTAGTTTTCCCAGTGCCCAGACCGCTCCCAAAGCGTGCGATCGAGGATTTGTGGGCACCGTATTTCCATGTAGCCGTTGTCGCGGTACACGCGGCGCATGTACGCCTCGACCTGTTGCCAAAGCGTCCAGCCGCGCGGATGCCAGAACACCAAGCCCGGCGCTTCTTCCTGCACATGAAACAGATCGAGCTGACGGCCAAGGCGACGGTGATCGCGTTTTTCGGCCTCCTCGATCATATGCAGGTAGGCGTCCTGATCTTCCTTGCGCCCCCACGCGGTGCCGTAGATGCGCTGGAGCATTTCATTCTTCGAATCGCCACGCCAATACGCGCCTGCGACCTTCATCAATTTGAAGATCTTCAACTTGCCGGTTCCAGGCACATGCGGGCCGCGGCAAAGATCGATAAAATCGCCTTGCCGGTAGAGCGAGATGTTCTGGTCGGCAGGGATGCCCGCGATGATCTCGGCCTTGTAAGCCTCGCCGATCCCCTTGAAGAAGGTTACCGCGTCGTCGCGTTTCCAGACTTCCCGAGTGACCGGCAAATCGCGTTTGGCGATCTCGGCCATGCGCGTTTCGATCGCGATAAGGTCTTCGGGCGTGAAAGGCCTCTTATACGAAAAATCGTAGTAAAAACCATTCTCGATCACCGGACCGATCGTCACCTGCGCATCCGGAAACAGCTCTTTCACCGCATGCGCGAGCAGGTGTGCGGAAGAATGCCGGATGACCTCGATGCCATCGGCGTCCCGCTCGGTCACGATCGCAAGCGATGCGTCCTCGGCCACCACATGCGAAAGGTCTACCAGTTCGCCATTGACCTTGCCCGCCAAGGCCGCGCGCGCCAAGCCCGCCCCGATCGATTGGGCGATTGCCGCAACAGACACCGGAGCATCGAATCGGCGTTCCGATCCGTCGGGAAGGCGAACTACGGGCATGGTTGGCACCTGGGGAAGCGTGGGTAGGAGGCCCCGACCAGAGCCCACACCCGCTTCAATTGAGAAATCTGGTAGGCGCGATTGGACTCGAACCAACGACCCCCACCATGTCAAGGTGGTGCTCTAACCAGCTGAGCTACGCGCCTAAAAAGCAAGCCCGCGATTCTATAGGACTCGGCGAGGCGCGGCAAACGCGTTGTGCATTAACGGGCGAATGCACCGCAAACCGCGCACTTTTCAACCGACCCGCGATCGCAGCATCTCCGCGGCATGCTTGCGTGTCACGGGGGTGATTTCGGTGCCGCCCAACATCCGGGCCACCTCTTCGATGCGTTCTTTATTGTCGAGCGGATGGACTTCCGTGCGCGTGCGGCCTTTTACATCGGCCTTGGCCACCGACCACTGATGGGCGGCCTGCGCGGCAACTTGAGGCAGGTGCGTCACGCAGAGGATCTGCCGACTGGCGCCGAGCGCGGCGAGCTTCCGCCCGACGATTTCCGCGATGGCACCGCCGATGCCCGCGTCCACTTCATCGAAGATCATGGTCGGGACGGCCGAGGCCTTGCTCGCCACGACTTGAATGGCCAGCCCGATGCGCGACAACTCGCCACCGGAGGCCACCTTCGCGATCGGTTTGGGCGCACTGCCCGCGTTCGTCGCCACCACGAATTCAACGCGCTCATCGCCTTGCGCGCTGCCGGCCTCGATCGGCTCGAAGGTGATCTCAAACTTGGCGACACCCAGCGCGAGTTCCCGCATGATAGCCGAGACATCGCGGGCGACCTTGGTGGCAGCACGCTTGCGATCGCGCGTGAGCAAGACAGCGACCTCGCGATATGCCGCCTGGGCAGCCGCTTCTTCACGCTCGATCGCAACTGCGTCTGAAATAGCATCGAGTTCTGCCAGCCGTGCCGCTGATTTTTCCAATAATTCCGACAATTCCTCGGGCCGCACGCGGAGCTTTCGTGCGGCGCTATAGATCGCCTCGATGCGCTGATCGAGGGTTTGCAGGCGGGCCGGATCGAGGTCTACCCGATCGCGATAATTGCGCAAGGTGGACGCGGCTTCCTGGATCTGCGCTTGCGCCGCTTCGATGAGCTCAATCGTTTCACCAAGGCGTGCGTCGTAGGCCTTGAGGCTTTCGAGGCGCCCGGCCAACGCACCGATCGTCTCCACAATCGCACCATCGGATTCAGCGAGCGTATCGAGCACCGCGGACGATCCTTCGAGCAGACTCGCGGCGTGCGCCAATCGGGAATGCTCATCCTGCAAGGCATCCCATTCGCCGGTGCGGGGTGCCAGGCGCTGCAATTCTTCGACGATCCATGCTAGGCGCGAGCGCTCCGCTTCACGGGTGGCCGCCTGGGTCGCGAACTCCTCGCGGAGGCGCCGCAGCCGCTGCCACTCGCGAAAGGCATCGCCGGTCGCCTTGCAGCGCGCATCGAGATCCCCAAGCGAATCGAGAATCGCGCGCTGCGTGTCACCGCGCACGAGCGACTGATGCGCATGCTGCCCATGCACATCGACCAGTTGCTCGCCGATGTCACGCAACTGGGTAAGCGTTGCACTGCGGCCGTTGATGAACGCGCGACCGCGGCCTGAGCGCTCGATCACTCTTCTCAGCAGCAAGCGATCCGCATCGCCTTCCAGGGCCTGATCGGTCAACCAGCGGCTGGTGGAACCGTCGGCTTTGATCGAAAATTCAGCGCTTACCTCGGCCCGTTCGGCGCCGGCTCGTACCACATCGGCATCGGCACGATCGCCAAGGGCGAGCGAGAGGGCATCGATGAGAATGGATTTCCCGGCCCCGGTTTCACCGGTGAGAACAGTAAACCCGGCGGCGAGCTCGAGGTCAATCGTCTCGACAATCGCGAAATCCCGAATGGATAATTGCGTCAACATGGGCGTGCCCGTCAGAGCGGATTTTCAGTCCAGTGCAGCTTGCCCCGGAGCATCGCGAAATAGTCGTAGCCTTCGGGATGGATGAAGCGCACCGGGCTCCTGGCACGCCGGATCAGCACGCGATCACCTCGCTCCAGATTGCCAAACGGCTGTCCATCCAAATGCAGACGCGCCTCTTGCGCCTGCCTCAGCACGATCTCGATATTGGCGCGATCATGCAAAGCGATCGGGCGATTCGACAATGTGTGCGGGCTGATCGGCACCAGCGCGAACGCCGCCATGCGCGGATGCAGAATCGGACCACCCGATGACAATGCGTAGGCGGTTGAGCCGGTCGGTGTCGCGGTGATCAAGCCATCAGAACGCATGTCATACACGAACTGCCCATCGATGTGGACCACCAGCTCGATCAGTCGCCCGATGCCACCCTTGGTGACGACGACATCGTTCAAGGCAGTCGAGGCGAGCACACGCCGCTTGCCGCGATGGAGTTCAACCGCCAGCATCGTGCGCGCTTCAGACGAGTATTTACCGGCGATCACGCCACCAATCGCGCGCCGCATGGTGCTCAAGCCGACGTCAGTCATGAAGCCAAGACGCCCGCGATTGACGCCAAGCAAGGGCACCCGATAGGGGGCCAGTGCACGGGCAGCGGAGAGCATGCTGCCATCGCCGCCCAGCACGATCGCGAGATTCGCCTTCTCGCCGATCGAGGCGTAATCGGCAACCGGAAAGCGGTTCACGCCACTTACTTCGGCCGTGTCTTGGTCGACGAGGACGCGACAGTTGAGCGTTTCGAGAAATTTCCCGAGGGAAACAATCGGCTTGGCAACTTCTTTGCTCTTGTAGCGGCCGATCAGCGCGACATTCTTGAAGGCAGGTGACATGAGGGTGATTAGACCATATTGGGGAACGGGACTCCGAATGGGACTCCATGGCACCGGTTCGCCCGCCCGAAGCGCCCGTCCAATCAAGGGCGATTTTCAGCAGCAAATGGTCCTTCCGCCATGAGGCCGCGCCTATCGCCAGTGCCTACCCTGTGGTAAAAGTAGCGCCGTAAGAACCCGCATTGATCAGGTTGCCATGTTGGATTCAAGGTCGCAGCTGTTGTTGAAAACGCTCGTCGAGCGGTACATCGCCGACGGTGAACCCGTCGGTTCGCGATTGCTGTCGAAGTCCCCCGGTCTCGATTTGTCACCCGCGACGATTCGCAACGTCATGGCCGATCTCGAAGAGATGGGCTTCATTGCGAGCCCCCACACCTCGGCAGGCCGTATCCCAACCGTGCGCGGCTATCGATTATTCGTCGACACGCTGCTCACCACGCGCTCGCTTGAGCAAGAAACGCTGCAGCAGCTGTCTGGCAACCTGCAGGTCGATCAGCCGCAACGACTCATCGCCGCCGCCTCGCATTTACTGTCCGATCTCACCCGCTTTGCCGGCGTCGTGGTATCGCCCAGGCGAAAGAGCGCGGCGTTTCGGCATATGGAATTCTTGCCGCTCTCGGAAAAACGAATCCTGCTCATCATCGTTACGCCGGAAGGCGATGTACAAAATCGCATCCTCTTGGTTAATCGCGTCTATTCTCCGGCCGAACTCACCGCCGCCTCGAATTTCCTCAATCAGCACTATGCGGGGGTCGCCATCGACGATATTCAGCCGCGCATTCGCGAAGAGGTCCGCCAACTGCGCGAGAACGTCACCGCACTCATGACGGCCGCCATGGAAGCAGGTACGCAGGCGATCACCGAGTCGTCCGAACAATATGTGATCACCGGGGAGCGCAATCTCCTCGCATCGCACGATCTCTCATCGAACATGCAACGTTTGCGGGAGCTATTCGAACTTTTCGAGCGGAAAACAGTGCTGCTGCAATTGCTGGACCAATCGAGTCACGCTGAAGGAGTACAGATTTTCATCGGTAGCGAGTCGGGCATTTCCTCGCTCGATGAATGCAGCGTGGTCACCGCGCCCTATGAAGTCGAAGGCCAAGTCGTGGGAACTCTAGGGGTCATCGGCCCCACGCGTATGGCGTATGAACGCGTGATTCCGATCGTCGAAATCACCGCAAAACTTTTATCGAGCGCCCTGTCAGGGCGGCACTAGTCGTTGCGCTCCTCAGCTCATGACGCCGTCCCGCGCGTCGGCGTCCTCCTCATCAATCTTGGCACGCCTTCGGCCCCTACGCCGAAGGCGGTGCGTGCCTATCTGCGCGAGTTTCTGTCTGATCCGCGCGTGGTCGAAATTCCACGCGCGATCTGGCTGCCGTTGCTATACGGCGTGATTCTCAATACGCGGCCACGGCAATCCGCCCATAAGTATCAAACCATCTGGACGCCCGAAGGTTCGCCGTTGCTCGTGAATACCGCGCGGCAGACCGCCGCGTTGCGAGAGTCACTTGGCAAGGCCCTTGGCCAACCGATCGAAGTGGCGTTCGGCATGCGCTACGGGAACCCGAGCATCGGTGAGGCCGTTGATGCGCTGTTAGCGGTGCACTGCGATCGGTTACTGGTGATCCCGTTGTATCCGCAATATGCGGCCAGTACCACGGCCACCGCCGTCGATCGACTTGCCCATGTACTACGCGGTGTCCGCAACGTCCCGGCGCTCCGGGTAACCAAGCATTTTCATGATCACCCGGCCTATATCGAAGCGGTTGCCGCCAGCATTCGCGCGCATTGGGCGACCCATGGCCGGCCTAATATGTTGGTGATGAGTTTTCATGGCCTGCCGCGCATCACCCATGAACGGGGTGATCCCTACTTTTCGGAATGCCAGGTCACTGCCGGCCTCATCGCCCGATCGCTTGCGCTCAACGACACGGACTGGCGCATCACCTTTCAATCGCGGTTTGGGCGGGCGCGCTGGCTGGAACCCTATACCGCGTCAGTCCTCACCGAGTTGGGCCGAGCGGGGACGCAGAAAGTGGACGTAGTCTGTCCGGGGTTTGTGGCCGACTGTCTTGAAACATTGGAAGAAATCGGCGTCGAGGGGAAGACCCTGTTCATGGGCGCGGGTGGTGGCGAACTGCGGCTCATCCCATGTGTGAACGATAGTGCCGAGTGGATCCACGCTCTGACCCAGTTAGCACAGGAAAATCTCTCACCATGGCTTAATGAGGCCAATGCGAGCACGCACTTACGCGCATAACACACGCTTATTGGCCGCCGATACGCCGATGCTGAATCGCTCATTGCAGGCTGGTCGGCGCCCGCTCAACCATTTTGGACGACACCCCTTGAAGTAATGGGAATCGGCCCCATTACGGGTCAGTTCTCGATGAGATTCAACGGCATGCAAAACTCAGATCCATCCCAGGCAAACCCGCAGACGCCCGCCAACGACGATCCGATCATCGTCCCGGATCGGGCCACCCAAGACGCGAAACCGGCTGAGCCAACGCCCGAAGAGCGCATCGCCGCGGCCGAACACAAGGCTGCGGAAAACTACGATCAATGGCTGCGTACCCGGGCCGAGATGGAAAATGTCCGCCGGCGCGCGCAGGAAGATATTGCCAAGGCGCACAAGTTTGCGATTGAGTCATTGGTCACCGGCATGTTGCCGGTGCGCGATAGCCTGGAGGCGACCCTCGCGGTCGAAGGCGGCACGCTGGAAGCGCTGCGAAATGGGGTTGAGCTCACCTTGAAACAACTGATCGGCCTGTTCGAGAAATCGGGCGTACGTGAAATTAATCCGCCCGGCGAGAAGTTCGATCCGCACAAGCACCAGGCGATCAGCATGCTGCCCTCGGAACAAGAGACGAATACCGTCATCAGCGTATTGCAAAAAGGCTACATGCTGAATGAACGGGTGATCCGGCCGGCGTTCGTCACGGTGGCTAAGGCCAAAGACACTTAAAAGTCGCCGGCGAGCGACCCGCCGTGTCTTGAACGCGGTCGCCCTGCCCCCACTTATGGAGTAGTTGAACAAAGGGGCGATTGGGGATCAAGGGGCCTCAACCCCTCGGATGCCCTCGTAACACCCCGAAAATTTGAGCACGGTGATGGCGCGGGATAGCTTGATCATCGTGTTCTTGAGAATTAACCGATTCACCACTGATTGCCGTTGAGGAATAGCCATGGGAAAGATTATTGGAATTGATTTGGGCACGACCAACTCGTGTGTGGCCGTCATGGAAGGGGGCGCCCCCAAGGTGATTGAGAACGTCGAGGGCGCGCGCACCACGCCATCGATCGTCGCCTACATGGAAGACGGCGAAATCCTGGTCGGCGCGCCGGCCAAACGGCAGGCAGTCACCAACCCGATGAACACGCTCTATGCGGTCAAGCGGCTGATCGGGCGCCGGTTCACCGAAAAGGAAGTCCAAAAGGACATCAATTTGATGCCCTACAAGATCGTGCAAGCGGACAACGGCGATGCCTGGGTCGGTGTGCGCGACAAGAAAATCGCACCGCCTGAGATTTCCGCGCAGGTCTTGCGCAAGATGAAAAAAACCGCCGAGGACTATCTTGGCGAAGAGGTCACTGAAGCGGTCATCACGGTGCCCGCCTATTTCAACGACTCACAACGGCAAGCGACCAAGGATGCCGGACGCATCGCCGGCCTCGACGTAAAGCGCATCATCAATGAGCCCACCGCGGCCGCGCTCGCGTTCGGCCTCGACAAGGGCGGCCAGAAGGATCGCAAGATCGCCGTCTACGATCTGGGCGGCGGCACGTTTGATATCTCGGTGATCGAGATCGCCGATGTCGATGGTGAAAAACAATTTGAAGTGCTCGCCACCAATGGCGACACGTTTCTCGGCGGTGAAGACTTCGATCAGCGCCTGATCGATTACATGGTCACCGAATTCAAACGGGAACAAGGCATCGATCTCAAGAACGACGTGCTCGCCTTGCAACGCCTCAAGGAAGGCGCGGAGAAGGCGAAGATTGAGCTGTCGTCCGCGCAGCAAACGGAAATCAATCTGCCCTATATCACCGCTGACGCGAGCGGGCCGAAACACTTGCTGGTGAAACTTACCCGCGCGAAGTTCGAGAGCCTGATCGATGAACTGGTCGATCGGACCATTGAACCCTGCCGCATCGCGATCAAGGATGCCGGCGTCAAGCTATCGGAAATCGATGATGTCATCCTGGTCGGTGGCATGACGCGCATGCCGAAGGTGCAGGAAAAGGTCCGTGAATTCTTCGGCAAGGAGCCGCGCAAGGACGTCAATCCGGACGAAGCGGTGGCGGTTGGCGCAGCGGTCCAGGGCGGCGTGCTGCGGGGCGATGTAAAAGACGTGCTGTTGCTTGATGTGACGCCGTTATCGCTTGGCATTGAAACATTAGGCGGCGTGTCGACCAAACTCATCAAGAAGAATACGACCATCCCCACCAAGGCAAATCAGACCTTCTCGACCGCCGAAGACGGGCAGACCGCGGTGACGATTCATGTGCTGCAAGGCGAGCGTGAATTGGCCTCCGGCAATAAGAGCCTTGGCCAGTTCAATCTGGAGGGCATTCCGCCAACGCAACGCGGCATGCCGCAGATCGAGGTAACGTTCGACATCGACGCCAACGGGATCTTGCATGTATCGGCCAAGGACAAGGCCACCAACAAGGAAAACAAGATCACCATCAAGGCGAACTCCGGCTTGTCGGAAGACGAAGTGCAACGCATGGTGAAAGACGCGGAGATGAACGCCGCGGAAGACAAGAAACTCATCGAACTCGTTACCGCGCGCAATCAGCTCGATACGATGATCCATTCGGTGAAGAAGTCGCTTACCGAGCATGGCGACAAGGTCGAGGCCGACGAGAAGAGCAAGATCGAAGCGGCACTGAAAGAAGCGGAAATCGCTGTAAAAGGCGACGACAAGGCCGCGATGGAAGCGAAAACGGAGGCATTGGCCGCCGCCTCGCAGAAAATGGGTGAGCGCATGTATGCCGAAGCGCAGGCCAAAGCAGCGCAAGGCGGTCCAGGTGCTGCACCCAATGAAGCGCCACGGAGCAAAGCCGCCGACGATGCGAATGTCGTCGACGCCGAGTTCACCGAGGTGAAGGACAAGAAGGGATAATTCGCACCGCAGGGCGCCTGCAATGTTGTAGCAGGCGCGCACGGATTCGATGGCCGAGGGGGTGCGAACACACTGTTCGACGAACCTCGGCCGAATGCTATAGAGCGGACCAGAACAGTAGCCGATGGCCACCAAACGAAACTATTACGAAGTGCTCGGCGTCAATCGCGACGCGGACGATGATGCGCTCAAAAAAGCGTATCGCAAGCTCGCGATGAAACATCATCCGGACCGCAACCCGGACGACAAAGGAGCAGAGGGTCGTTTCAAGGAAGTGAAAGAAGCGTACGAAGTGCTCACCGATGGCCAAAAGCGCGCGGCCTACGATCGATTTGGACATGCGGGCGTCGAGCAACAAGGCGGCGGGCAAGGCGGCGCCGGCTTCTCGAATTTCTCCGAGGCGTTCGGCGATATTTTCGGCGACATCTTTGGCGGTGGCGGCGCGCGTGGCGGCCGCTCCAACGTCTACCGTGGCGCCGATTTGCGCTACAACCTCGAGATCACGCTCGAACAGGCCGCCCACGGCACCGAAACAAAGATCCGCATCCCCGCAGCCGAAGCATGCGAAACCTGCAATGGGTCGGGCGCCAAACCCGGCACGCAGGCAAAGACGTGCGGGACCTGCAACGGTGCGGGCCAAGTGCGCGTCGCACAGGGGTTCTTCTCATTGCAGCAAACCTGCCCCACTTGCCATGGCGGCGGACGCGTCATTGCCGATCCTTGCGGCAGCTGCCATGGCGCAGGCCGGATCAAGACCAACAAGACGCTATCGGTCAAGATCCCGGCTGGGATCGACAACGGCGATCGCATTCGCCATTCGGGCGGCGGCGAGCCGGGAGCCAATGGCGGGCCGTCCGGCGATCTCTATGTGCAAATCTCGATCAAGGAACACGCGGTCTTCCAGCGCGACCATGACGATCTGCACTGCGAGATGCCGATCAGTTTTGCCACCGCTGCACTGGGGAGCGAAATCGAGATTCCCACCTTGGATGGTGCTGCCAAAGTGAAGATCCCGGCTGAAACGCAGAGCGGGAAAATTTTTCGCATCCGCGGCAAAGGGATCAAGGGGCTGCGCTCACAGGCGCCTGGCGATCTGTTGTGTCATGTGGCCCTTGAGACACCGGTCAATCTGACCGCCAAGCAGAAAGAGCTGCTGCGTGAATTCGAGATGGCGACGAAAGACCACGGCGATCGCCATAATCCGCGCGCGAAATCGTGGATGGATCGGGTGAAGGAATTTTTCGGGCCTTAGGCCCGTCGCCAGGTGGTTCCGCCCGCACCATCCTCTAACACGATACCGGCTGCGAGCAACTCTTTTCGGATCGCATCGGCGCGCGCGAAATTCTTCGCCTGGCGCGCCTCGATGCGCTCCGCAATATAGGCGTCGACCGACTTCGTGAGGCCGGGAGGAATGGCCGATTCGGTAGTGCTCGATGCCGACGCTCCACCGCGCAGATACAGCGTGGAATCGCTTTGCAGCAGGCCCAGCACGCCGCCCAGCTGGCGCAACAGTCCGGCCTTTGCAGCAGAACCGGAGCGGTTCACTTCACCGGCTAGATCGAACAGCACGGCAATCGCATCGGCGGTGTTGAAATCATCATCCATCGCCGCTTTGAAGCGCGCCGCCAGCGCATCGGACCAATCGATCGGGCCGGCGGCAGCACCGGTCGCAGCTTTCAATGCCGTATAGAGCCGATCGAGGCCGCTCCGTGCCTCATCCAGATGGGCATCGGAATAGTTGAGCGGGCTGCGGTAGTGCGCCCGCAAGATGAAGAAGCGGACGACTTCCGGCTGGTAGCGTCCGAGCACTTCACGAATGGTGAAAAAATTGCCGAGCGACTTCGACATCTTCTCATCAGCGACGCGCACGAAGCCATTGTGCATCCAGATGTTGACGAAGCGCGTGCCGTTGGCGCCCTCCGACTGGGCGATTTCGTTTTCATGATGCGGAAACTGAAGATCGGCACCGCCGCCGTGGATATCGAAATGGGCGCCAAGAAGAGAGGAACTCATGGCCGAGCACTCGATATGCCAGCCGGGCCGACCCGCGCCATAGTTCGATGACCAACTGGGTTCGCCTTCCTTCGCGCGCTTCCACAGTACGAAATCGAGCGGATCACGCTTGTCGCGGTCCACCTCCACACGTTCTCCGGCCCGTAGTTCATCGAGCGATTTGCCCGACAATCGTCCATAGCCCGGAAAGGCCCGCACCGCGTAATTCACATCACCATCCGGTGCAAGATAGGCTAGGCCCTTCGTCTCCAGCGTGCCGATCAAGGAGAGCATCTGTGGCACGTAGTGGGTGGCACGAGGCTCATGATCGGGCTTTTGCACGCCAAGGAGCGCTGCGTCCTCGTCCATGAACCGAACGAAGCGCTCGGTGAGCTGGCCGACCGTCTCGTTATTCTCCACCGCCCGACGAATGATTTTGTCGTCGATATCGGTGATGTTGCGCACGTAGGTGACCTGCAACCCGGACGCACGCAGCCAGCGTTGGACCATATCAAACACCACCATCACCCGTGCATGACCAAGATGGCAATAGTCGTACACCGTCATGCCGCAAACGTACATGCGCACGCGGCCCGGTTCCAGCGGCACGAGCGGTTCTTTGGAACGGGTGAGTGTATTGAAGATTCTCATGAACGAATCACAAGGGGATTGGGAACCGGTGGCGAAAATTCAGGGCGGTCCGCTGGCCGAGGTTTCGCTTTATCGCAATAACCCCTAAAATCACAGAGCTCGCCTGTGACGATCGTCGAGTATATCAAGGAACATCCACGCTTTACCCTCTGCCCGGCCCCGCGTGCGCGTGGTGGGCGTCGCTCAAAGAACCCTCATTTCAATCGTGTACATTCAGCAGGCTGCGTGGACGGTGATGTTGTTGGCCTTGATCGGCCTGGTCGCACCCGTCGCGGTCGCGCAGTCATCAGGCCAATCGCTTCGCAGTGTGCAAACGCCGCAAATCGCCCCGGAAATCGTCGAAGTGAATCGACAGTACCGGCGCGGTGAGCTGGCGGCCGCAACCGCTGGGATCGATGCGTTCTTGACCAAGGACTATGCCAATCCCAGAGCACGATTTCTACGCGGACTGATTCTTACCGAGCAGCGAAAGACCGATGAAGCCATCGAGGCGTTTCTTGCGATAACCAGAGAGTTCCCGGAGCTTCCTGAGCCCTACAACAATTTGGCGGTGCTGTACGCCGGGCGCGGCCTGTACGATCAGGCCCACGAATCATTAGTCGCGGCCTTGCGGGCCAATCCGGACGATCCGGTCGCCCAGGAAAATCTCGGTGATGTCTATGTTCGACTGGCCATCAAAGCGTACGAACAGATCAAGCCCGTCAATCCAAGCACTCGCAACATCAAAGACAAGCTCACATTGCTGCGCGAGCTGTCTGCCAGCGCCGATCGCGCCAAATCCAATGGCGTCTCAACCACTCCGCATTAGATCCACCCGCAAAGGAGACAGGAAATGAAATTCGTTGCCGTCGCTGCCGGACTCATCATCGCAAGCTCAGCCTGGGCGCAAGCGGTGAAAGTTGAGCTGGCCACCAACAAGGGCGTCATCGTGTTGGAACTCAATGCCGACAAGGCGCCGAAGACCGTCGCCAATTTCGTGGAATATGTGAAGGCAGGCCATTACGATGGGACGGTGTTTCATCGCGTCATCGACGGATTCATGGTGCAAGGCGGCGGCTTCGACAAAGACCTGAAGCAAAAGCCCGCGCGTGCGCCGATCCAGAATGAAGCGGCCAATGGCTTGAAAAACGACTTTGGCGCCGTTGCCATGGCCCGCACGCCCGATCCGCATTCGGCCAGCGCGCAATTCTTCATCAATGTGAAAAACAACGACTTCCTCAATTTCAGGGACGCGAGTCCGCAAGGTTTCGGGTATGCCGTGTTCGGAAAAGTGGTGAGCGGCCTCGATGTCGTGGAAAAAATTACCAAGGTGCCCACCGGTAACGCCGGAGGGCATCAAAATGTACCGCGCGATCCGATCGTGATCGAGAAAGCCCGCGTCCTCGCGAAGTAGCTCAACCGGCGTAAGCCGCCTCCCAACCATCAGGATGTTATTTCATGATTAATTTGCATACCAATCACGGCGTTATTTCCCTCGAACTCGACGAAGCGAAAGCGTCGGTCACTGCGAAGAATTTCGTCGATTATGTGAAAGCCGGTCATTACACGAACACCGTGTTCCATCGCGTCATCGACGGGTTCATGATCCAAGGCGGCGGTTTCGCCCCCGGCATGAAAGAGAAATCGAGCGGCTCGCCGATCAAAAACGAAGCCGACAATGGGCTGAAGAACAAGATGTACACCGTTGCCATGGCTCGAACGAGCGACCCGCATTCCGCGACGGCTCAGTTTTTCATCAACGTCGCTGATAACGGGTTTCTCGATCACACCGCACCGAATTCCCAAGGGTGGGGCTATTGCGTGTTCGGGCGCGTCATCGCCGGTGAAGACGTCGTCGATAGAATCAAAGGCGTGCAAACCGGCGGCAAAGGCATGCATCAGGATGTGCCGGTGGAAGACGTCATCATCGAAAAGACCGAAATCGTCTGACACCCCACTGCGCCCCGGGCGAGCCTGGCGTGGATACCAAGCCTGTTTATTTTGTTGCGGATCTGCACCTGACGGGTGATCGCCCGCAAAGCGTCGATACCTTCATCCGATTTTTGTCGGCGACGGCGCCGTCTGGCAGCGCGCTCTACATCCTTGGCGATCTGTTTGAGTATTGGGTGGGCGATGATGATCGGGCCGACCACTCGAACGAAGTGGTCCTTGCGGCGATCGCCCAGCTCGCGAACGCCGGCATTCCGGTTTTCTTCATGCCGGGCAATCGCGATTTCGTGCTGGGCGAGCGCGCTGCCAAACGTGCCGCCATCACCTTGCTGCCGGATCCGTCGGTCGTGACCTTGTTTGGCCGACCGACTTTGATTGCGCATGGGGATGCCTACTGCACCGCGGATTTCGCTTATCAGACCTATCGGCGGCGGATTCGCTCGCGGTGGACCCGATCTTTTTACGATCTCCTACCGTTTGGCCTCAGGCGCACGATCGTTCAATCGATTCGCCGTCGGAGCGAGCAAGGAAAGAAGGCAAAATCCGCCGTCATCATGGACGTCGAACGATCAGCGATCGAAACCGCACTTCGAGCCGCACATTGCGATGTGATGATCCATGGTCATACTCACCGGCCAGCGCGTCACGAGCACATGGTCGACGGCCGCGCGTGCGTGCGGTGGGTGTTGGCCGATTGGTATGAAAATGGCAGTTACCTGCGCGTCGATGCAAGCGACATCACATCGATCGCCATTCAGTAGTTGGCGGTCGTTGCCGCCTTAGCGCACCAGCCCCCGCGCCAGGTCTTCCTTCAAATCATTCACCGATTCCAGCCCAACGGCCACCCGCAGCAACCCCTCTTCAATGCCCGCCGCGGCCCGTGCTTCGGCTGAAATGCGTGCATGCGTGGTACTCGCCGGATGGGTGATCGTCGTCTTGGTATCGCCAAGATTCGCGGTAATGGATACCACTTTGGTGGCATCGATGGCACGCCATGCCGCTTCGCGTCCACCTTTTACGATGAATGAAACGATGGCGCCGCCAGAGTCCTGCTGGCGTTTGGCCAACGTAAATTGCGGATGCGAGTCGATGCCCGGATAGAATACCCGCTCGATCGCCGGATGCGTTTCGAGCCAGATCGCCACTTCGCGCGCGCGTGCGGACTGCGCCGCCATGCGAATGCCAAGCGTCTCTAATCCTTTGAGGATGATCCAGGCGTTAAAAGGGGACAACGTCGGTCCGGCGGTACGTAAGAAAGGCAGGATGCGCTCATTGATGAACTTCTTCGAACCCACCACCGCGCCGCCAAGGACCCGGCCTTGACCGTCGAGATACTTCGTCGCCGAGTGCACCACCACGTCGGCGCCCAAAGCGAGTGGCCGTTGCAACGCGGGACTACAGAAACAGTTATCGACCACCAGCAGCGCATTGTGCTCGCGGGCAAGCGCGCCCAGCGCTGCAATGTCGAAGACCTCGGTGAGCGGATTAGAGGGCGACTCGACGAACAGCAGCCGCGTATTAGGACGGATCGCCGCGCGCCAAGCCGCCACACCCGCTCCCGGTACGAAGGTGGACTGCACGCCGAAATTGCCGAGGATGTTGCCAAACAATTGCACCGTCGCGCCGAACACACTGGCCGAGCAAAGCACGTGATCACCGGCTTTCATGGTACCCATCGCGGTGGCGAGAATGGCCGACATCCCTGATGCGGTCGCCAAGCATGCCTCCGCGCCTTCCAGGGCGGCGAGGCGCTCTTGGAGCATCGTCACCGTCGGGTTAGTGAAGCGGGAGTAGACGTTCCCTTCCTCGGCGCCGGAAAATCGGGCGGCCGCCTGCGCCGCGTTGTCAAACACGAAGCTGGAGGTGAGATACAACGCCTCGGAATGCTCGCCGAATTGGCTGCGCACCTGACCGGCACGTACTGCTTGGGTTTCAAGATCCATCGGATTGACTCGTTCGCAAGAGGTTGGCCATTGCATCGAACGACACGACAGGCCCAGGCGGTGCGGCGAACTGAGTTGGCTGAGGGTCGGATAGCTGCCTGATAAGGCGACATCCGCCACTCGACTCTTTAGCCGTACTTATTAGGCGCCCGCAATCTGTCGGTCAAATCGGCGCAGAACGAACGTTACCGGCGATCGGGTGCACTGTCAAATTCGACTACACACACGATACACGCACCCAAAGCGCCCACCGTGCCGCGTGCATAACGGCCCTCAAGCCGGATGCGGTTCGGTCTCTTCTTCGTCAACATCGCCCCGGGAGGCATCGCGCCGTGTTTCGACATCCTGCAAATACGCGAGGGTCACATCGCCGGTGATATAGCAGCCGTCGAAACACGATGTCTCGAATTCAACCAACGCCGGATTGGCCGCCCGCACCGCTTCGCGCAACGCATCCAGATCCTGGTAGATCACCGCATCGGCGCAGATTTCGCGGGCGATTTCTTCTTCTGAGCGGCCGGTTGCGAGCAGTTCGTGTCGCGTCGGCATGTCGATGCCGTACACATTGGCAAAACGCACCGGTGGCGCCGCCGAAGCGAAAAACACCTTGTTCGCGCCCGCTTCGCGCGCCATCTGCACGATCTCGCGGCTGGTGGTGCCGCGGACGATCGAATCATCGACGATCAGTACATTCTTGCCCTTGAACTCCATGTCGATCGCGTTCAGCTTCTGGCGTACCGAGCGTTTGCGGATGGCCTTGCCCGGCATGATGAACGTGCGGCCGATATAGCGATTCTTGATGAATCCTTCGCGAAACCGCACCCCCAATCGCGTTGCAAGTTCCAGGGCGCTCGGCCGGCTAGTGTCGGGCACTGGAATGACGACATCGATCTTAAGATGGGAGTAGTGCTGGCGGATGCGATCGGCCAGCTGCTCGCCCATGCGCATCCGCGCTTCATAAACGGAGACGCCATCCAGGACTGAATCGGGCCTGGCGAGATAAACGTATTCGAAGATGCATGGGGCAAGACGTGCATTGGTCGCACACTGTCGCGTCTGAATCTGCGCATCCATGTCGATGAGGATCGCCTCACCGGGCGCCACATCGCGCACCAGTTGGAAACCGATGCCCCGCAAGGCAACGCTTTCGGAGGCGACTGCATATTCATTGCCACTGGGCGTCTCATTCTTGCCAAGGATGAGCGGGCGAATGCCGTTCGGATCGCGAAACGCCACTAGGCCACAACCGGAGATCATCGCGACGACCGCATACGCACCACGACACCGGCGATGCACATTCGCCACCGCGGCAAACACCGCTTCCGGGGTCACCCGATAGCCCTTGGCCGCCAGCTCCAGTTCGTGCGCGAACACGTTGAGCAGCACTTCGGAATCCGAATTCGTATTGATATGGCGAAGATCGGCGCGGAACATGTCATCGCGCAGCTCTTCCCAGTTGGTGAGATTGCCGTTATGCGCAAGCACGATGCCAAACGGTGAATTCACATAGAACGGTTGGGCTTCGGCGGTTTCAAACGCGGATCCGGCGGTGGGATACCGACAATGGCCGATCCCCGTGGTGCCAGGCAACGAGCGCATATTGCGCGTGCGAAATACATCGCGCACCAAACCCGGCCCCTTGTGCATGTAGAAACGGGCAAGGTCGGAGGTGACGATCCCGGCTGCATCCTGACCGCGATGCTGCAGCATCAGGAGCGCATCGTAGAGCATCTGATTGGCCGGGGCCTTGCCGACAACGCCGATGATTCCGCACATCTTTACAACCTCCGCTTACTGCCTTCAATTACAACTGAATCCGCTCAACCAGTTCGGGCGGCAGATACGGCTTGGCAACCAATGCAAGCTGCACCAATGGATTGGCGAACATCGAATCGCGCCAGCCCGGATCTTGCGGCAGTGAGGTCAAACCGGCGATCAGGACGGCGGTCAATAGGACGACCACACCGCGCGCAGCGCCGAACAGACCTCCCAGCATACGATCGCCGATGCCAAGCCCAACCGCTTTGGCAAGTCGCGCCACGATGAAGGAAATCAATCCAACGGCAAATCGCACACCCACGAAGGTCAAAGCGACGCCGATCAACAAGCGCAGAATCGAACCCGAAATCAGGCTAGGGAGCATCTCTGCAACGCTCGACCCAAAGGTCGCGGCACACACACCGGCCGCCGCCCAACCCACCAACGCAAAGACTTCGCGAATGAATCCGTGCCATAACCCGAGCAAGGCGCTGCAACCGATGACGCCGATGGTGATCCAGTCAAACCAGGTCATTGGTTTCTCACTGGTCCGGGATCCAGACCGGCCCCGCGCAGGCGCTCGCGGGCCGCTTCGGCGGCTTCGCGGGAATTGAACGGCCCGGCCCGCACGCGCGACTGCTGCATGCCTTTTACATCAACGATGTCGACGAATCCTCGCATGCCAAGTCCGATCACCTTTTGCTGAATCTGTTTGGCATTCTCCGCATTGACATAGGCACCAAGCGGCACGAAAAATGCCTCGTTCTTGAGAATGGCGGCGGCCTGTTGTGCATCGTCGGCTTTGGCTGTCGAGGCGGGCGCACCACTTGGCGATTCTGCACCGGATTTGGCCTTGGATTCGCGTACCGTCGGCAATTTAACCGCGTCGGGCGGCAGGGCCGGAGCACTGGCCTTGGCGGCGGGCTTTGGCGCGGCCGGTTCCGGTGCCACCGTGTTTGGCGGGACGATCTTCGGCTCGACCGCCGGCGCGCCCGCTCGCGGATCGAGCTTGGGCTGATCCTTGCCCGGAATATCCACGGTGAGCGTAGACGTGACCGGCCTTGGCTCCAAGTCCATGAGCCAGGGCGGGACAATCACCAGGAGCAAGACAACCGCGCTCGCTCCGATCAAGCGCCGCCTGGCGCGTCGACGTACCTCCAGAACTTCATCGCTATCGGCCATCTGCCTATCGTGCGTTGAGTGCGGCCATTGCTGCGGCGACCGTTAGGAACGATCCGAAGACGACGATTCTATCATCGTGACCTGCGATGCTCCGCGCCGCGCTGAAGGCACTCGCAACGTCAGCATACTGGAAGATGGGGGTTCGAACGCCGGCGGCTCGCGCTGCGACCTCGAACTCGGCAGCGCTCTGGCCGCGCTCGCCTGGCAAGCTCACCGCAAACCACTCATCGATCGATCCTGCCAGCGCCTGGCAAACGCCCGCAGCGTCTTTATCGCGCAGCATGCCGCAGATGGCGATGGTGCGTGGCGCGCGCGGCATATCGGCAAGGTTCATGGCGAGCACACGCGCCGCTTCCGGATTGTGCCCGACGTCGAGGATGACCGATGGCGTGCCAGGCAGCGCCTGGAAGCGTCCCGGCAAGACAACCGTTGCCAGACCATTGCGCATGGCGCCGACGGGAACGGGCAATCGTTCATGCAGTGCGTCCAGTGCGGCCATGGCCGCGGCAGCATTGCCAAGTTGGCTGCGTCCCCGCAATGCGGGATAAGCCAGTCCGCCACGGCGATTGCTGCCGTTCCAGAAGGTCCACTGCCCCGCGTGGGCGTCGAAGCCGAAGTCACGCCCAAGCAAGCGCAGATCGGCGCCAATCGACGCCGCATGGCCAAGGAGCGTCCTAGGCGGATTGGCATCTGCACAGATGGCCGGACGCCCGGCGCGGTAGATGTGGGCCTTTTCCCAGCCGATTTTCTCGCGCGTATCGCCGAGATAGTCCAGATGATCCAGATCGACCGTCGTCACGATCGCGCAATCGGCGTCGAACAAATTGACCGCGTCCAGACGCCCGCCCAGGCCGACCTCGAGAATCATTGCATCGAGTTTCGCATCGGCAAAGGCGATCCAGGCGGCGAGCGTGCCAAATTCAAAGTAGGTGAGCGGAATATCACCACGTGCGGCTTCCACCGCGGCGAACGCATCGACCAGCGCCGCATCGGCGACTTCCACGCCGTCGATGCGCACGCGCTCGTTGTAGCGGATGAGGTGCGGCGATGTGTAGAGGCCAATGCGAAACCCCGCCGCGCGCAGTATCGCCTCCAGCATGGCACAGGTGGACCCTTTGCCGTTGGTGCCGCCGACCGTGATGATCAGCGCATCGGTGGTTCGTCCGAGTCGCGGCAACACCTTCGCGATGCGGTCCAAGCCCATCGCAATAGCGCTTGGATGCTGCTGCAGAACGTGAGCAAGCCAACCGGCTAAATCAGCGTGCACAGGAGCTGTGGTCGGTTCACCCGGGGCGCAAAACGACCTAGCCCTCGGATCGGATGGTTTCAGTTGGGCGCCGGTTCATGCGCCAGATGCGCAAGCAGGCTCGCCACACGATTTCGTATTTCACGCCGATCGACGATCATATCGATGGCCCCTTTTTCGAGGAGAAATTCGGCGCGTTGAAAGCCTTCCGGGAGTTTCTCGCGAACCGTTTGCTCGATAACGCGCGGACCGGCAAAACCGATCAACGCCTTCGGTTCAGCGATAACGACATCCCCCAGCATCGCGAAGCTCGCGGATACCCCGCCCATCGTGGGATCGGTCAAGACCGATATGAATGGGAGCTTGCGCTCCGTCAATTGATTGATTGCGGCAGTTGTCTTAGCCATCTGCAGCAACGAGAGCAACCCTTCTTGCATGCGCGCGCCACCGGTCGCGGTGAAGCAAATGAACGGGTAACGATGCTCGATCGCAGTATGGACGCCACGCACGAATCGCTCGCCCACCACCGAGCCCATCGACCCGCCCATGAACTCGAACTCGAAGGCCGCCGCCACCAACGGAATCGTCTTCAGGCTGCCTTGCATGACGATCAACGCGTCGTCTTCGCCGGTGGTTTTCTTGGCGTCTTCGAGACGTTCAGGATATTTGCGGGTGTCCTTGAATTTCAACGCATCGACCGGCAGGACTTCCGCGCCGATCTCGAACCGGCCTTCCGGATCAAGGAATGAATCGAGACGAGCGCGTGCGCCGATGCGCAAATGATGGCCGCACTTCGGACAAACGTTGATGTTCTTTTCAAGGTCCGTGCTGTAGAGGACCGCCGAGCATGAGGCACATTTGGACCAAAGGCCCTCAGGAATCGCTTTCCGATTCGGTGCGTCGTTGCGCTTGATTTTTGGCGGCAGCAGCTTTTGCAACCAGCTCATATTCAGCTCCGATTATCCATCTCAGTCCGAATCGCTCGAACAAACAACCCCACTTGCCTCACCGCACGGTCAGCACCGGCGGCTTCGATTTCCTGAATCAACCGGCTGCCGATGATGGCGGCATCGGCCACGGTGCAGATAGCGCGAGCAGTGGCGCCGTCGCGGATGCCAAAACCCACGCCAATCGGCAAAGGCGTCAGTCGGCGAATCGGCTCAAGATGGGCGAGCACGTCTTTGAGGTCTATATTGCCGGCCCCCGTTACGCCGGTGAGCGACACGTAGTAAAGGTATCCACTTGCCAGGCGCACGATCGATTGAATCCGTGCGGGCGTGCTCGTCGGCGCCAGAAGAAAGATGAGGTCCATATCGGCTGCGCGAATATCGAAGGCGAACGTCTCACACTCTTCCGGGGGAAGATCCACGATGATCAATCCATCGACACCGGCCGCGCGCGCCGCCGCGACGAAGGGTTGGCGACCCATCGCCTCGATCGGATTAGCATAGCCCATCAACACTACCGGCGTTTTGGTATTGGTGGCGCGAAACGTGCGAACCATCTCGAGCACGCTCGCGAGCGTCACGCCCTTGGCAAGGGCCCGCTCGCCGGCGCGCTGGATGACCGGCCCGTCCGCCATGGGATCCGAGAACGGCACGCCGATTTCGAGGATGTTGGCGCCCGCATCGACCAGCTCGAACAACAGCGGCACAGTCAGATGCGGGTCAGGATCCCCTGCGGTGATATACGGAATCAGTGCATGCCGGCCGGCTGCCTTGAGCGTTGCGAAGGTATCGGCGATGCGTGACATTGATTCAGGCCTCCAAAAGCGGCAACGATGCCTGCGCGCCACGATCGGCCGCGGTAACGCGCAGGGCGTCAAGGCGCCCGAGCGCAACCGAATGGTAGTCGGGATTGACTTCGAATCCGATAAATTTTCGCGCGTTACGCTGTGCCGCAACCGCGGCCGTCCCGCTCCCGGCGAACGGATCAACGACCAAGCCATGGGACGGAGAACTCACCCGCACGATCCGCTCGATCAATTCAAGCGGTTTCTGAGTGGGATGCTCGACGCGCTCGGCATGCTCACGATGCAGTCGCGAAATGCTCCAGAGATCTTTCGGGTTGTAACCCATTTCGAGCCATTTCTTGCCGACGAAGATCGATCGCGAACGCGCTTTCTTGGTGGCCGGATCATAGGGAATCCGCACCGCGTCGAGATCGAAATAGTAGTCCTTGCCGTTCACGAAAAATCCGATCGTGTCATGGACGGACGAGAACTTGCGAACGGTGCCGCCCATGCTTGGCACGCGCCGATCCCAGATGATTTCATTCACCATGGTAAGCCGCGTCTTGAGATAGCTGAAGACCTCGGGACTATGCTGCCAGGTGAGAAAAATGTAGAAGCTGCCGGTCGGTTTGAGCTTTGGCAGATAGAGTTCGACCCATTTGCGCGTCCATTCGACATACGCATCGCCCCGCACATGATCGGAATCATTGCCGTAGTCCTTGCCCAATCCATACGGCGGATCGGCGACGATGAGATCAACCGATGCATCCACCAAGCGGGCCACGCCGGCGAGCGCGTCCTCATTGAAAATTTGGACGTCGCTCACTCAGCCACCCATGGCAGTGCCGGAACTACGCATCAGAATTTGAGACCGGATCGCTCGGCGACCGTATGCATGTCTTTATCGCCGCGGCCAGAGAGATTCACCAGCAACAGTTTATCGCGCGGCAAGGTCGGCGCGAGTTTCGCCGCATAGGCAAGTGCGTGGCTCGATTCGAGCGCGGGAATGATGCCTTCCAAGCGACAACAGGTATGAAAGGCCGCCAGCGCCTCATCATCGGTGATCGACACGTACTCGGCGCGTCCGGCATCCTTGAGCCATGCGTGTTCCGGCCCAACGCCCGGGTAATCAAGTCCGGCCGAGATCGAATGGGTTTCGATAATCTGGCCGTCGGCATCTTGCAACAAATAGGTGCGATTGCCATGCAACACGCCCGGGCGCCCCGCCGACAACGATGCCGCATGTTTGCCCGAGGCGAGGCCCGCGCCGGCCGCCTCGACGCCGATCAGACGCACCGCCTGGTAATCGACGTAGGGATGAAAAATGCCGATTGCATTCGATCCACCGCCCACGCAGGCAATCACCGCGTCGGGTTGCCGGCCGGCCATCTTCGGCATCTGTTCGATGCATTCGCGGCCGATGATGGTCTGGAAATCGCGCACCATCATCGGATACGGATGAGGTCCGGCGACCGTGCCGATGATGTAGAAGGTGTTGGCAACGTTCGTCACCCAATCGCGCATCGCTTCATTGAGCGCGTCTTTCAGCGTCTTCGAGCCTGACTCGACCGGAACGACCGTGGCCCCAAGGAGCTTCATGCGGTACACATTGGCCGCTTGCCGCTTGACGTCTTCCGACCCCATGTACACGACGCATTCCATGCCATAGCGCGCGGCCACGGTGGCGGCGGCCACGCCGTGCTGTCCGGCGCCGGTCTCGGCGATAACACGGGGTTTCCCCATGCGCCTGGCGATCAGCGCTTGTCCGATCGTGTTGTTGATCTTGTGAGCGCCCGTGTGATTGAGGTCTTCGCGCTTCAAATAGATCTGCGCGCCACCCAACACCTGCGACCAGCGCTTGGCGTGATAGATCGGACTCGGGCGACCGACGAAATACTCCAACTCATCATTGAACTCGGCGATGAATTCCGGATCGCGGCTATAGCGCTGATAGGCGGCCAATAACTCATCGAGCGCGTGCATGAGCGTCTCGGCAACGTAGATCCCACCGTACTCGCCGAAATGACCTCGCTGGTCGGGAAGCGCATAGGCGCCCGACCGCTCACTTTTCTGCATTACGAACCTCTGCGACGAATCGCTCGATTTTGAGATGGTCTTTCCTGCCACGGACGATAGTACCGTTCTCTTCGATTTCCACACCGGACGATACATCGACCGCCCACGGACGCACACGCTCGATGCCGGCCCGAACATTGGTGATGTCCAGTCCGCCCGAGAGGACGATCGGCCGTTCGAGCGCACCCGGAATGCGCACCCAATCAAACGCATCACCAATACCGCCGTACAGGTTTTCGCGATACGTATCGAGCAGCCAACCCACCGCGCCACGGAAAGGCGCTAGGTATTCTAACAAATCAAGATCGGGCCTCATACGTGCGGCCTTGAGATAAGGCAGTCCGAACGAGGCGCAGAACGCGGGATCCTCATCACCATGAAACTGCAGCAGGTCGATCCCCGCGCTATCGATGACGGCGGCAACGTCCTTGGCCGACGGATTGACGAATACCGCGACCCTCGCCACGAAAGGTGGTATCTGCATCGCGATTTGCCGGGCGATGGGCGGTTCGACATACCGCGGACTAGGCGGATAGCAAATGAATCCGATCGCATCCGCCCCCGCACGGGCGGCAGCCAGGCCATCCTCAGGGGTCGTGATGCCGCATATTTTGATGCGCGTTCGCATGAATTTGCTGATGCCCGTCAAACCAGGGGGCTTCGTTCGACGGTGCTGGAAGCTCAAAGACGGCATCGTACTCAATATCGGTGAGATAAAGGCCTGCCGCTGAAAATGTTGGTGGGGCGTGCCGCCGATCGCGCATCGCGAGCAGTTGAGCGAGCCACGCGGGCGGATGCGCGCCCTTACCCACATAAACCAAGGCGCCCACGATATTGCGGACCATGTGATGCAAAAAGGCGTCCGCCCGCACGGCGATGTGGACATAGGGGCCGCGCTCGACAATGGTGAGCGATTCGATCGCTCGCACCGGCGTCTTGGCCTGGCATTCAGCGGCGCGAAAGCTCGAAAAATCATGTCGCCCAACCAAGTGGGCCGCCGCAACCTGCATCGCCGCCACGTCGAGCGGCAAATGAAACCAGCCGACCTGGGTTGGCTGCAGTGCGGGACGAACCGGGCTCGCATAGAGGAGGTATCGATACGTTCTCGATCGCGCTCCGAAGCGCGCGTGAAAGTCATCGGTGACCAGCACCGCCCACCGTATCGCAATACTTGGGGGGAGCAGGCTATTGGCGCCTCGCACCCAGGCGGTCAACGGTCGCTCGACCGCGGTATCGAAATGCGCGACTTGGCCGGTGGCATGCACACCGGTGTCGGTCCGACCGGCGCCCGTTACCTTGATTGGCTGATCGGCGACCTGTGCGAGCGCTTGCTCGAGATGGTCTTGAATGCCACGTTTCGACGGTTGCGTCTGCCAGCCTTCGAAGTGGCTGCCGTCGTAAGCAAGGCCGATTGCGATGCGCACTACCTCACCTCATTTGGATTGCGGCAGCGCGCCCGCCACGCCTATCCACCCTTCACTTCACCCTTCACCCCTCACGCGAGCCCGGCCCCGAACACAGTGGCACCCGAGCGTGGTACGGGCGATCAGGTGATTGTTTCCATCATCTTACGGGCTTGCTGCTGTTGCGCGCCGTCGCCTTCTTTCATCACCTCGCCCAACAGTTCTTTCGCGCCGTCGCGGTCGCCCATCTCATGATAAGCCTTCGTAAGATCCAACTTGGTCGCCACTTCCTGCCAATGCGGATCCAGTTGCGATGACGTGCTGCTGGGAGCAGGCAAATCGCCGAGGTCCAGATTGATGCCACCCAAGTCCATGCTGGGCGCCACCGTTTTCGGCGAGCCAAGATCGAATTCCATGCCGTTTGACCGGCCAGGCGAACTCGTTCCGGACAGTTCGAGGTCCATATCGAATTCAGCCATCTTGTCGTTCTCGGTCGCACCTGAGTTGCTGTCGAAGTTCTTCGGCGTCGCAGGTAGATCGAATTCAATATCAAAGTCGGATTTCTTCTGCCCACCGGCCTCGCGATCAGGCTGCAATGCCCTGGTGGCGGTATCGCCCAAGCTCAAGTCGAACTCGAGATTCGATGATTTTTTTGACGTGGCCGGTTCATCGAGATTGATATCGGCACGGGGCGCAAACTGACTCGGCGAGTCGAGCGCGATATCGAGCCCGGCCGGCACGTTCGGCCCACCGGTTGCTTCAAGATCAAGCCCGGCCGGCAGTGCATAGGATTCCGACGCACGAGCGGTGGGCTCAGGCGTGTTGGCCGATCCAGCATCGCCATATCCGCCGTTGTCTAATCCCGTACCGCCTGCGCCGGCTCCGACCTGATACATGGTATTGGACGGGTCGAGCTGCGAACCAATGGCAGCCGCTTTTTCCCAATCCGGGCCTTCGCCGCCGGTCGCCGCATAGAGTTCACCGGCGGTAGTCTCGAATGCACGCAGATCCTTACGAGCCGCATAAATTTCCATCAACTTGACCCGAACGGCGTGGCGATTCTGGTCTTTTTGCAGCGCTTCCTTCAGGATCTCTTCGGCCTGCGCATCGCGGCCATAGGCCATATACACATCGGCCTCAGCCACCGGATCCACTTCTTCGGTATCGATGGCACCAATGCCACCCTGACTGAACTCAGCCTGCACCGATGACGGGCTTTGCATATCGGCGCTGGCGCTATCGGCCGCGCCGAATACCGAACTCGATTCAACGGAGTCCTGTCCAAAATTGTCTTCAACTTTCTTGGAACGTCGGCGACGCAACGCAAGCAGCAATCCGATCAACACCAAGCCCCCTGCGGCGCCACCTACGATCAACAGATTGTCGGTCACAAATTCGATTGCACCATCGACGATGCTTGTTTCGACGGCAGGCTCGGGAGCGGGCGCCTGCTTTGGTGCCGCCGCAACAGGCGGTCGTGCGACCGATGTCTCGACTTTAGGTGCTTCCACCACCGGCGCCTCGACGCGCGGCGCCTCCACCTTGGGCACATCAACCTTCGGGGCCTCTACGCGCAGTGTCTCGATCTTCGGTGCTTCGACCTTCGGCGCCTCAACCTTGGGCGGCACCGCGGACGTGGGCGCGGCACTGGTCGCTGGTGGGGCCTTGGTCGCAGCATCGGCGCCCTTGGCCTGACTTTGCAGGCGTGCGAGCTCCTGCGATTTCAGATCAAGGAGCTTTTCGATGTCCTTAAGGCTCTTCTCCAGTTGCGTAACGCGCGCATGGGATTCCTGCAAGGCACGATCGCGCGCTACCGAGTCATCCTGCTTGGCCACCCGACCTGCGGCACTATCGGCTTTCGCTGCCGGATCGGCTTGGGCAAGTTGCAATCGATCAGGTGCACCACCTGACTGCGGAGCATCGGTAACACGCGCGGTGATTTGACCACCACTAGTTTGGCCCGCTGTTTCTGGACGCGCCGGCGCCTGACCGGCCGCGGAGGCTAACTGAGCACGATAGGTGTTCCACTCCCCGACATGCGCGACAACGACGTTGTTCGCATCCTGTGGGGAAATTCCGGCGACCGTTTCGCGATCCGGAATATTCAAGATGCGCCTAGACCGCAAGCGATTCATGTTTCGCTCGACAAAGGCGTCTTGATTGGCCCGATACAACGCAGTCAGCATTTGATTGAGCGTCACGCCCTGCGGCATGTTGTCAGTTGCAATCTTGGAAAGTGTATCGCCCGTTACGACCTTGTAGCCATCGGCCGTGACCGTGCGGGTCGATGGTGCGGCTGGTGGCGGGGTCGCAGGGGTGCCATCCGTCGCTCCGGGCTGCGGCTCATTCATCTTTTCCTGCGTTTCGACTTCGGCGCGCCTTGCCTCAGTAATAGCCCGTAGCGCTTCTGCCGCACTCGCAATCGACTCGACGGATACCGCCGGTTCCGCGGGCACCGGCTCGATCGATGCGGGCGCGCTCGGGGCGGCAGGTTCGATCGCAGCGCGCGGCGGCTCGGGTATGGAAGCGACCTCGGCAGCAGGGGCCGGCGACGATTGAGGCGCGGCTTGCGGTTCAACGCGCGGCGTTTCCGTGACTGCGGGCGGCTCGGCGACCGCTGGTGCCGCCGGGGCAGGTGCCGCACGCGTCTGTGGCGGAACGACCTGGGTCTGCGGCGTTGAACCCTTGAATTCTTGCGGATCGAGAAGGAACGTGTATTCGCGAATGAGCCTTCCGGTGGTCCAGCTCAATTCGACGAGCACATCGATAAACGGCTCGTTCAACGGACCGGTCGAACTCATGAGCACCACGTAACGATTGTTCGGACGCTGCTCAACCGAAAATCGCAGGTTCTGCAACACCCCGGGGAATTCGATGTTCGCCTGACGGAATGCCTCGGTGCCGGCCAGCTTGGCGGTGAGGGAGTCTGCTTCGCCGCGCTCAAGCGAGACGATTTCAATTTCGGCCCTGAGCGGTTGCCCAAGACCGGAATGAACCGTCAATCGACCAAGCCCGGCGGCATGGGTCAGCAGCGGCATGCAAAGAAGCAAACCGGCGAGGAGCGTTCTAGTCAAGCGTTTTCCCACGTAATGCTCCTTCGAGCTTAAGGGGGTCATACAAGATCAATTTAACATCAGACGCTTACAGAGGCAATCCAAATAATACAGTAATGTCTTGATTGATAAGGAATTTTTATTTACTCCGACGGTTTCTAAGCCACCTGCGACCGGTCCACCGCATCCCTCTTCATCGACATGCGCTACGCCCCTACTGTTACCTTGCGAACTTCTCCACCGAGCCCACTACCATCACCGACCAATAGGCGAAGCATCCGCCTCAGCGGCTCTGCTGCGCCCCACAACAACTGATCACCCACGGTGAATGCCGAGAGATAGTCCGGACCCATCGCAAGCTTTCGCAAACGACCGATCGGCACTTCGAGCTTCCCGGTGACTGCCGCCGGAGTCAGTGCCGCGATCGACTCGTCCCGACGGTTCGGGATTACTTTCGTCCATGGGTTGCCGGCAGCAAGCATTGCTTCAATGTCATCCAACGGAACGTCTTTCTTCAACTTGATCGTAAGCGCCTGGCTGTGGCACCGCATTGCCCCGACCCTGACGCACAGGCCATCGATCGGAATCGGCGTTGCCATGGTGCCAAGAATCTTGTTCCCCTCAGCGCCAGCCTTCCATTCTTCGCGGCTTTGACCGTTGCCAAGATCCTTGTCGATCCAAGGAATGAGGCTGCCAGCCAAGGCAACGCCGAAATGTTCCTTGGGAAGGGTGTCCGAGCGTAGGGAATTGGTCACACGACTGTCAATTTCTAGAATTGCTGATGCCGGGTCATCAAGCTGCGAACTCACTGCCTGATGCGCGGCCCCCATCTGCGCGATCAGCTCGCGCATGTTCTGTGCACCGGCACCGGATGCCGCCTGATACGTCATGGCGGTCACCCACTCGATGAGCCCCGCTTTGAACAAGCCGTGCAGACCCATCAACATCAGGCTCACCGTGCAATTGCCGCCGATGAAATCGCGGCGTCCACCGGCGAGCCCCGCCTTGATCACCTCCAAGTTGACCGGATCGAGAATGATCACGGCATCTGATTTCATCCGCAGGGCAGAGGCCGCATCGATCCAATACCCTTTCCAATCCGCGTTGCGCAAACGCGGATGAATCTCATTGGTGTAATCACCCCCTTGACAGGTGATCACCACATCGCACGTTTTCAACGCATCGACATCATTGGCATCGAGAAGTAGCGCGCCGTTTTTCCCCGGCCCCCTGCCACCGACATTCGATGTGGTGAAGAAGACCGGATCGATGCAATCGAAATCGCGTTCTTCCTGCATACGTTGCATGAGGACCGAGCCCACCATGCCGCGCCAACCAACCATGCCCACTTTCAACATCGCTTGCGTCCTTTGCAACGATTCCCTATAAGGCGGCAATCACCGCATCACCCATTCCGGTGGTGCCGACGCGCTGCATGCCGGATTCAAAGATATCCGCAGTGCGATAGCCTTGCGCAAGGACCTTCTTCACTGCATTGTCGATCCGGTCGGCCGCGGCGTCCAGATTAAACGTATAGCGCAGCATCATACTGACCGACATGATCGTCGCCAACGGATTGGCGACCCCTTTTCCGGCAATATCAGGCGCCGAGCCGTGAATCGGCTCGAACAGACCCTTGTTGTTGGCATCGAGCGATGCGGACGGCAGCATGCCGATCGATCCGGTCAGCATCGATGCTTCATCCGACAGGATATCGCCGAACATGTTGCCGGTGACGATGACGTCGAACTGCTTGGGATTGCGGAGCAACTGCATCGCTGCATTGTCGATGTACATGTGCGTCAACGTGACGGCAGGGAATTCCTTCGCAACTTCGATGGCGACCTCACGCCAGAGCTCGCTGGTTTCCAGCACGTTCATCTTATCGACCGAACAGAGTCTCTTCACACGCTTCATGGCGATGACAAAGCCCGCCCGCACGATGCGCCGGACTTCGGACTCGCTGTAGCGCATCGTGTTGAAGCCTTCGCGCTCGCCATTGGGCAATATGCGAATGCCACGCGGCTCACCGAAATAGATGTCGCCGGTGAGTTCGCGCAGAATCATGACGTCAAGGCCCGCGACAAACTCGGCGCGCAAGCTGGAGGCGCCCGCCAGTTCCGGAAACACCATCGCCGGCCGCAGGTTCGCGAACAACGCGAGTTCCTTGCGCAGTCTGAGGATGGCTTGTTCCGGCCGCTTGGCGCGGGGCAGCGTGTCGTATTTCCAGTCGCCGACCGACCCGAACAGGATCGCATCGGCCGCTTTGGCGAGCTTCAAGGTCGCATCGGGGAGCGGATCGCCAGCCGCCTCATAGCCCGCTCCACCCACCGGTGCGTACTCGAGTTCGAACTTCAGGCCGTCCTTCTCAAGCGCCTTCAACACTCTGACGCCCTGGGCAATGATCTCAGGGCCGATGCCATCACCCGGCAATACCGCGATTTTCATGATGCGTGATTCCCAAACAGCCACGGTTGCTCGAGTTTTCGCTTGATCTCAAACGCGGTGATCTTCTCGGCATGCCGGAGCGTAAGACCGATGTCATCCAAGCCATTCACCATGCAGTACTTGCGGAACGGATCGATCTCGAAGTTGAAAGCCTTGCCATCCGGGAGATTGACCGTCTGCTGCGGCAGGTCGATCGTGAGCCGGTAGCCTGGGAACGCCGCGCATGCGTGAAAAATATGATCAAGTTGCAGGTCGCTCAAGACGATCGGCAAAAATCCGGTCTTGAATGAATTCGTAAAGAAGATGTCGCCAAACGATGGGGCGATCACGGCCCGGAACCCATAGTCGGCCAACGCCCAGGGCGCGTGTTCACGGCTCGAACCGCAGCCGAAGTTCTTACGGGCGATCAGGATCGATGCGCCCTTGTAACGCGGCTGATTCAGCACAAAGTCGCGATTGAGCGGCCGCCCGGCATTCTCTTTATCGGGCTCGCCGACATCGAGATACCGCCACGCGTCGAACAGGTTCGGACCGAACCCGGTGCGCTTGATTGATTTCAGGAACTGCTTGGGGATGATGGCATCGGTATCGACGTTGGCCCGATCCATCGGGCAGACAACCCCGGTGTGTACAGTAAATTTTTCCATGGCGATGGCTCTCGAAATGATTTGATAGGGGCGCTAGCGTGCGTTCAACGCCAGGTCCGGACGTCGACGAAATGCCCGGCAATCGCAGCGGCCGCGGCCATCGCCGGGCTCACCAGGTGTGTACGGCTGCCGGCGCCCTGACGCCCTTCAAAATTACGATTGGACGTGGAGGCCGAGCGCTCGCCGGCGGCGAGTTTGTCGTCATTCATGCCAAGACACATCGAGCAACCCGGCTCCCGCCATTCAAAGCCAGCATCCCGAAAAATCCGATCGAGGCCTTCGCGTTCCGCTTCGCGCTTCACCAGCCCCGATCCGGGGACCACCAGCGCGAGCCGGATGTTCGACGCGATGCGCTTGCCCTGCACATACGCGGCGGCAGCGCGCAGATCTTCAATCCTGGAATTCGTGCAGGACCCGATAAACACTTTGTCCACGCGGATGTTCTGGATCGGCGCGTTGGGCTCGAGGCCCATGTACTTGAGCGCCCGTTCCATCCCTTCGCGCCGCGAGGCATCTTTTTCCTTCTCGGGGTCTGGTACGCGACCGTCGACCGCCACCACCATCTCGGGCGATGTACCCCATGTCACCTGTGGCTTGACGGTCCGCGCATCGATTTCCACCACGCGATCGAATTTCGAGCCAGGATCGCTCTTCAAGGTGCGCCAATAGTTGACGGCGTGATCCCACATCGGCCCTTGCGGTGCGAATGGCCGGCCGCGAACGTAATTGATCGTGGTGTCATCGGCTGCAATCATGCCGGCGCGTGCGCCCGCTTCGATCGACATATTGCAAAGGGTCATGCGCGCTTCCATCGACAGTGCGCGCACCGTGCTACCCGCGTATTCGATCGCATAGCCGGTACCGCCGGCGGTGCCGATCTGACCAATGAACGCAAGGCTCAAGTCTTTGCTTGATACGCCGCGCGGCAACGGTCCTTCAATATTGACCAGCATGTTGCGGGCTTTACGCGCGATCAGCGTTTGCGTGGCGAGCACATGCTCGACTTCCGAGGTGCCGATGCCGAATGCAAGACAGGCCAATGCACCATGGGTACTGGTATGCGAATCACCGCAGACGAGGGTCATACCAGGCAGCGTGGCGCCTTGCTCCGGCCCGATCACATGAACGATGCCTTGACGCGGATCGTTCATCTTGAATTCGTTAATGCCGTGCTCGGCACAGTTTTTGTCGAGGGTATCGACCTGCAATCGCGACACCGGATCCTCAATGCCTTGCGACCGATCGGTGGTGGGAACGTTGTGGTCGGCGACCGCCAAATTGGCGTTGATGCGCCACACTTTGCGCCCGGCCAGTTTCAGGCCATCGAATGCCTGGGGACTGGTGACCTCATGCACGAGATGCCGATCGATATAGAGAAGCGTAGTGCCGTCTTCTTCGGAATGGACGGCATGGCTGTCCCAGAGTTTGTCGTACAGGGTCGTTTGCATAAGCATGTCGGATGGCCTAGCGTGTGATGCATGAATGGAAAGTCGGACGGCAAGGATGTGCCCGCCCGCCCCGCCGATCGCTCGATGCATTCGCAACAATGCCGTCGAAGCGCGCAGTCGAAGTGGCCACTTATTATAGCTGACTGCCCCTGATCACCGACCCCGCTGCGACGTTCGTCCACCGTCTTGCGGCTAGGACTCACTATCGAGGATGGCTCCCCCTCGCCTGCTCGTAGAGCGCCATCACCTTCACCGAATAAGCCTCGAGATCGCGAATGCGCGTTTCGGCGGCCGGATGGGTGGACAACCACACCGGCCCCCCCGCTCCACCAGCCTTGGCCATCTTTTGCCAGAGCTGCACCGCGGCACGCGAATGGAAACCCGCGCGCGCCGCAAGCTCAACGCCGATGCGGTCGGATTCCGTTTCCTGCTCGCGCGAGTTGCGCGATCCGATCGTCGCGGTGAGTACCTTGTCGGCGAGCGTTTGCCCGACATCGCCAACGCCTAACAGTCCGCCAATAATCCGCACCGCAATCGCCTGATTGACCGCCGATGAGGCGCGCTCGCGGCCATGCTCACGCAGTGCATGCGCGATTTCATGGCCCATGATCGCGGCAATCTCGTCATCGGTCAGTTGGAGTTTCTCGATGATGCCGGAATATAAAGCGATCTTGCCGCCCGGCATACACCACGCATTGATCTGATCAGAGGTCAACACATGGACTTCCCATTTCCATGACGGCGCATCGGTCCGAAACGCGTTGGTGACCTGGATGATGCGCGCGGCGATGCGCTGGACACGCTGCGTTTGCGCCGGATCGCGATCGAGCGTCCCCTTGGCGCGTGCTTCGGCGATGATTTTTTGATAGGCCTGACCAGCGCCCTGGTCCATTTGTTCGGCCGACAGCAAAATTGAAAACGACTGTTGCCGCTCGATGCCAACGACCCCACCTTGCGTCGTTTGCACCGATGCACAGCCGCCGCCCGCCAGAGCAAGGCAGAGTAATGCCATAACACGAAGCTTCATTGCTGCGCCTCCTTGTCGTTTCGCGCGGTGAGCGCCACCCCGCCGATCAGTCCGATTAATGCAGCATTTTCCGATGCCGGATCAATGGAATCAACCCAATCGATGCAACCACGGAAGTAATCGAGAACATCAGCGCCGGCCCGACCGCCACCCAGAGCCAACCACTCGCCGCCGAGCCGATCATGCCGCCCGCGCCAAATGAAAGGCTCGCGTAGAGCGCCTGTCCGCGTGCCCGGCCGGCTTCACCAAACCATCGGTTGACCAGGGCGATCGAGCATACGTGGTAAGCACCAAACGTCGCGCCGTGGAGCAATTGACTGATTAATTGGGCCGCCACGACTTCGGGGAACCAGCCCACCAGGACAAAGCGAACCACGGCACATACGAACGTGGCGATCAGCACCGGTCCGAGCGTGCCCGCATGAAGCCATCGCGGCATCATCCAAAACACGACAATTTCCGCGACCACGCCAAGCGACCAGAGCCATCCGATTGATGACTTTCCGTAACCGTTGTCGGCCAGGTGGATCGTGTAGAAGGCGTACAGCGGACCATGTGCCATGCTCATCAGAAAGCATGCAGTGAAGAGTGCCATAACGGCCGGGCGGCGCAGTACACCGCGCACGCTTTCTCCTTTGGCGTGAGTGGGCACCACCATCGCCGGTAATGTCCAGGACACCAGCACCGCGGCAATGAGCATCACCAAAACACTCCACAGCATCGCACTGGGCGGCGCGTGATCCAGTTGATAGCCAACGCCAAGCACTGCCGCAATGAAGCCGACCGATCCCCATAGGCGAATCGATCCGTACTTGGCAACCGCATCGCGCAGCGCGGCAAACGTGATCGTTTCCGCCAGAGGATTGACGCCACCAGCGCAAAATGATTGCAGCGTCAACACCAGTGCCAGCCCGACGAAACTCGTCGTATAGAACAGCCCGGTGAAAAAGAGTGTCGACAGAATCAGCGCGATCCGCAACAGCGGGAGGCGCGCACCGCTCTGATCGGCAAGCCACGCCCAAAACGGCGGCGCGAACACGCGGATCGTCTGGCTGATTGCGAGCAAGATGCCGATGGCCTGCGCCGATTGTCCGATCGATTGAAAGTAGAGCGTGATGTAGGGGCTATAGCCACCGACATAGGCGAAATAGGCAAAATAGATCGCCGCGAGACGGACTTGTGGGATGCTGTTGGACACGAACATTTTGCATTGTGCTCGACCATCCCGGGATCGGGATCGGCTACGGTCATGTGCCGGCACCGCAATTCAAACTACCCCACCTGCCAGGACTTGGCAAACGGAGCGTAATGGAATCACCCGCCCTCGCAGGACGCACGTCCCTGCCGAGTCGTCGCATGCTGCTCTTCGTGTTGTTTGCCGTCTCCGGATTCGCAGGACTGATTTACGAATCGCTGTGGACGCATTACCTCAAACTATTTCTTGGTCATGCTGCGTATGCGCAGACGCTCGTCCTGGCACTCTTCATGGGCGGCATGGCTATTGGTGCGTGGCTTACCAGCAAGTGGTCGGGCCGCTGGCGAAATCTGCTTCGCACCTATGCCATCGTCGAGGTGCTGGTCGGCATCGCAGCGATTGCATTCCACGACACGTTCATCGTGACCACAGAACTCGCCTATACGAGTTGGCTGCCAGCCGCAGGCAACGCCTCGCTCGCCATTGCGATGAAGTGGTCGCTCGCCGCAGCGCTGATTCTGCCGCAGTCGATTCTGCTCGGCATGACTTTCCCTTTGATGAGCGCCGGATTATTGCGGCGTCATCCGGAGCGGCCCGGCGAAGCCATTGCGCTCCTCTACTTCACCAATAGCCTTGGTGCGGCGGTCGGCGTGTTGGTGACCGGCTTCGTGCTCATCGAGCGTCTTGGCTTGCCAGGCGCCATGCAGTTCGCCGGATTGCTGAACATTGCACTTGCCGTCATGGTCTGGTTCATCGCGCCCGGTGCCGATTCAACCCGACAGTCAGCGGCGTCGATCGCAGTGAGCGGCCGAGTTTCCCTCATGCTGATCGTCGCGCTGCTCACGGGCGCCGCATCATTTATCTAGGAGATTGCATGGACCCGAATGTTGTCGCTGGTGCTTGGCGCCTCGACCCATTCATTCGAATTGATGTTGTCGGCCTTCATTCTCGGCCTAGCGCTCGGTGGCCTTTGGATCAGATGGCGCATCGACTCACTCGCCAAGCCGATCATCTTTCTCGTCGGCGTGCAAATCGCGATGGGTCTGCTCGCACTATGCAGCCTGCCGCTCTACGATGCGATGTTCGATTTGATGCAATCGATCGTGCGCGCCCTGGCGAAAACAGAGTCCCGCTACGGCCTATATCTTGCCGCGAGCCATGCAATGGCCCTTGCCATCATGCTGCCTGCAACGTTTGTGCCGGAATGACCCTTCCACTCCTCACGTTTGCACTGCTGCGGGACGGACACGGCGAGCGGAGCATCGGTCGGGTCTACGCGGCCAACACATTAGGCGCGATCCTGGGCGTCGCATTCGCCGCGCAGATCGGCATGCCGCTCCTTGGCGTCCAAGGTCTGGCGATCGCCGGGGCCGGCCTCGATGTCGCCCTTGGCGTGGCACTCTTGATCAGCGCCAACGCGAACTGGCGTTACACCGCCCTGGCAGCAATCCTGTTCGGCGCCATTGCCCTTGGCAGCTCACTCGATCCCTACAAGCTCGCCTCAGGAGTGTTTCGACGCGGCGACCTGTTCACCAAGGAAGATGCCACGCTCCTCTTCTGTCGCGACGGCAAGACCACCTCGGTCAGTCTGCTTAAGATCGGTGATGACCTCAGTTTGCGAACCAACGGCAAGTCCGATGGCGCCATCAACATGAATGAAACGGGGCCCCGCGTCAGCGATGAAATGACGATGGTTCTTACCGCCGTCATCCCATTGGCGCATCGCCCCACGGCTTCTGCGGTCGCCATCATCGGCATCGGCACCGGACTCACCACCCACACGATGGTCGCGGCGGAAACCGTGCAGCACGTCGAGACGATCGAGATCGAACCGTTCATGGCCGAAGCCGCACGCCGTTTCGCACCGCGCAATGCGAACAGCTTCGCCGACCCGAAGAGCCAGCTCGTGTTCGACGATGCCAAGACGCATTTCTCGACCGCGAATCGCCAATACGACATCATCATTTCGGAACCCTCGAATCCCTGGGTGAGCGGGGTAGCGAGCCTCTTTACGCGCGAGTTCTATCGGCATGCCAAGCGCTACCTGAAGCCAGACGGCGCGCTCACACAATGGTTCCAAATGTATGAGATCACCCCAGAGCTGGTGGCCTCGGTGCTTGGCGCGCTCGGCGAGGAATTCGAGGACTATGCGATCTATGCCGCCAACGACGGCGATCTGCTCATCGTGGCCGGATCGGCCGGCACGTTTGCAACGCCCCTGTTCGATGTCTTTCAATCGCCTGGCCTCGCCACCGAATTGCGGCGCGCGCATGTTCGAACCATCGGTGATATCGAACTTAGGCGCATCGGTGGCAAGAAGATCATGGCGCCGTTCTTTGCAACGTACGGCGTGCCGGCCAACTCCGATTTTCACCCCTACCTGGACCGGCATGCCGCGCGGCATCGCTTCATGCAATCGAGCGCACGTAAACTGACCAAGTTCGGTCAGGAAGGCGTTCCGGTGATCACGATCCTGGAAGGGGTACGACCGGCCCGCCGCGCGATTTCGTTGGCGGGGACGATTATCTGAAGGCGATCGAACTGGCCAGGCGAGGTGCTCATGCGCATGAATTCCTAACCGGCAAGGGCTATCCGGAGCCGCGCGGCATCCCTGCGCAGCTGCAAAAGGATCTCGAACTGCTACGGCTGCGTGGCCTTGACTGTCTGGACAGCGAACGCTCCGACATCTGGCGTCAATCGGCCTATCAGGTGGCGCGGCTGGTCAATTCGGCACTCACCAACATCGATGCAACGGCGGTCTGGCAACGCATCGAGACATCCTCTTGCATCAAACTGTTAGGCAAGGAGGACCGCGACTGGTTTAGCCTCTATGGCGCAATCGGACGGCGCGATACCAGCGCGATGGCGGCGATCGGCAGGCGCTTGCTGGAAAGCGCTGAACCGCTCAAACCCGCACAGGTGCAGTACCTGCTCACCGCGGCGCTCACCGGCGCCATCGCCGCGAGAGAATTTGATGAAGCGGTCTCACTTTGGAATAAGTTTGCCCCCCACCGCTCTTAGCACGGGCGTTGATGTCAATCTACGGGTGCTATTCGGACAGATGGCCGCGGCCGGGCGATCCACTGCGCTGTCGCCGCTTAAAGGAACTAAGGAATAACTGAACAAGGGGGCACGTTGGGGATGAAGGGGCCCCAACCCCTCCATTGCCCCTCGTAACTCCCCGAAAAGCTCGGTCACGCTGATTGCGCGAGATAGCTTAATCAGCGTTTCCCTAAACAGCCGGCGCATCAAGGTCCCGGCACCCGTCCGGCAATCGCGGGCGTCGCCGATTGCACGTCGGCATTCTGCCCGCGATGGCGTAGCGCATGATCCATCAACACGATCGCCATCATCGCTTCGGCGATTGGCGTTGCGCGCAGGCCGACGCACGGATCGTGCCGGCCGGTGGTGCTGACGGTGGTGGCCGCACCGGCGGTATCGATGGAATTGCGCGGAATGCGGATACTCGAAGTCGGTTTGAGTGCAATGCTGACCTGCACAGCTTGGCCGGTTGAAATACCACCCAGCACGCCACCCGCGTTGTTCCCGATGAAGCCGGCCGGCGTCAACTCGTCACCATGCTCGCTGCCGCGTTGCGCGATCGACGCGAAACCAGCGCCGATCTCGACGCCTTTCACCGCATTGATACCCATCATCGCGTAGGCAAGGTCGGCATCCAGGCGGTCGTAGACCGGTTCACCCCAGCCGACCGGCACGCCTTCGGCCACCACGTTGACCCGCGCGCCGCATGAATCACCGTCGTGCCTGAGCCGATCCATAAACGCCTCCAGTTCCGGAACCATCGCGGCATTCGGAACGAAAAATGGATTGGCGTGCACGTCATCCCATGAGAGGAACGGAATAGGGTGGTGCCCGAGCTGGGCAAGATAGCCGCGAATCACCACGCCATAGCGCTCACGCAGCCACTTTCTTGCGATGGCGCCCGCTGCCACGCGCACCACTGTTTCGCGCGCCGAGGCACGCCCGCCACCACGGAAATCGCGCACGCCATACTTTTTCGTGTAGGTGTAATCGGCATGGCCGGGACGGAACGTTCGCGCGATCGCGCTGTAGTCTTTGCTCCGCTGATCTTCGTTACGCACCAGGAATGCGATCGGCGTGCCGGTCGTTTTGCCTTCGAACACACCGGACAGAATTTCGACCGTATCGCTTTCCTGCCGCTGCGTGACATGCCGTGATTGGCCGGGGCGACGACGGTCGAGATCGCCTTGCAGATCCGCCTCTGACAACGCGAGCCCAGGTGGACAGCCATCCACAATCCCCACATACCCCGCGCCATGACTCTCGCCGGCGGACGTCACGGTAAATAGCGTTCCGAGTGTGCTACCTGACATGGGGAGCGTGATGAGTTGGGGCACTGTTGCGACAACAGCAGCGTGACCGTAGAGAATAAAACTTGATTCGAGTTTACCATGCGGGTTCGCAGAATCCGCTGCGCCATCACCCAAGTGTCCGTAACAATCGATGCGCCAACCACCCCTCCCCGACGATCCTGACGCCCTGTGTGGCCCGGGTGGCCTGACGCTGCGTGAGGTCCATACGCTGGTTCGCAAGAGCGTCGCACTCGATCAGACAGCAACACGAGAAGCGGCGCAGCGAAAGGGCGGCCTTCTCAAGTGGGTCACGAATTGGTGGCGACGCCCGCGCGCCGGCGGGCGTACGCCGGTTCATCACGAACGTAGGGGCACGCCTTAGCGCGCGTCGCCTCGTAGCGACAGGACGCACGCTTGGAGCGCTTCAGGCGTGGCTGCCTCCGGTGCCCACGGCGGCGCAGCAACGACACCAATGCGCGACCACACACCGCAACGAAACGGTTTGGTCATCGCGGCACCGTCTTTGCGGCTGAAAAACTACCCCATAGCCCACGTAGCGCCATCGGCACTACCGGTACCGGCGTGCGATCGATGATGCGTTTGATCCCGCCGCGAAACGGGTGCAGTTCACCGTTATCGGTGAGGCGGCCTCCCGGAAAAATGCCGACGATCTCGCCGGCAGCGAGCGCTTTCGCGATCTGGTCGTAGGCCCGATCCAGGGCGGCCGGATCTTCTTTCGCCGGAGCGATTGGAATGGCGTTGCTGGTGCGAAAAATGAAACTCAATAGCGGCACCTTGAAAATATTGTGGTCCATCACGAACCGTACCGGGCGGCGCACCAGGCCCATGATGATCACCGCATCGGCGAAGCTCACATGGTTGCAAACAATGACGGCAGGCCCGGTTTCCGGGATGTTCTCCAACCCGGTTTTCTTGATGCGATACACCGCATGCACGACGAGCCAGGCGAGAAAGCGCATCAAGAATTCGGGGACTAGCGAGTAGATGTAGATCGCAACGAGCGCGTTCAGAATCGCCGTCACGAGGAACAACGTTGGAATGCTCGTGCCGAAATGCAACATCACTGCACCAACGAGCGCCACCACCACCATGAATGCCGCGTTCATGATGTTGTTGCCGGCAATGATGCGTGACTGATGGGCCGGTTCAGACCGTGTCTGCACCAGCGCATAGAGAGGAACGATGTACAGACCGCCAAACATGCCGATCAACAATAGATCGGCAAGCATTCGCCAATTCGCCACGGACAAAAGAAACGTGATCGCGCCAACCGTGGTCGATGCAGCGGTGTGCGGGCTGGCGAAATAAAGATCGAGCGCGAACGCCGTGAGCCCGATCGAGCCAAACGGCACCAAGCCGATTTCAACGGTGTGGCCGGAGAGCCGCTCACAAAGGAGGGAACCAAGGCCAATGCCGATCGAGAACGTGGTGAGGAGCACAACCAGTACCGTCTCGTCGCCACCCAAATAGGTTTTTGGGAAACTAGGCGTCTACGCGAGAAACATCGCACCATAGAACCAGAACCACGAGATGCCGAGGATCGAGAGAAGGACCGGTCGATTGCCGCGGGTAAATTGCAGATTGCGCCAGGTCTCAGTGAAGAGATTCCAGTTGATGCGAAGCGTGGGCGCCGGCGGAATGTATCGACACGCGAAATAACCCAGCACAGCAAGCAGAATCGTCACGGTGCCGATCATGGCGGCGCCACCGCTCTTGGATGAAAAGAGCAGCCCACCGCCAATCAAGCCGATCAGGATAGCGAGAAACGTGCCGCTTTCGACCAGCGCATTCGCCCCGACCAGATCATTGCGATGTAGGTGCTGGGGCAGAATGGAATACTTTACCGGTCCAAAGAAGGTGGAATGCACGCCCATCAGAAACAAGGAGACCAACAACGCCTCCAGATTGTGGCTCGCGAAACCAAACGCCACGAGGACCATGATGGCAATTTCGACCAACTTCACGACGCGGATGATGCGGGTCTTCTCAAATTTGTCCGCGAGTTGGCCGGCGGTGACCGAAAACAGGAAAAACGGCAGGATGTAGAGACCGTTGGCAAGATTCACCAACACACCGGCATCAAGGCTCGTGAGAGACGCCGCCTGAAACGTAATGAGCGCGACGAGCGCCTGCTTGAAGATATTGTCGTTGAGCGCGCCGCAAAACTGCGTCGCAAAAAATGGCGCGAAGCGGCGTTCGCGCAGTAACGCAAACTGACTTTTGTCTTGGTGCGTACCTGGTTCGGACATTAGAGAATCTCTCGGTATCAGGTGAGCGCCGCCTTGGCCGCAAAAAACGCACGTGTGGCAAATACGCGCGGATCGAAGCGACGCCCCTTTGATTGCAGATTGCGCTTGAGAACGAAGTCGAACAACAAAGGATTATGCTCGCGCAGCTCACGGAGTACGGCGTTTGTCTTGGCCGGCAGAAAGCCCGCCTGCACCAGCGATTCCACCGATATCAACGGCAGGATTCCAGGCAGCGGATAGTCCGATCCGTTCAACAGGCGCTCATGCCAGTCCGTGCGTTCGAGCACGTAGGCCAACGGGGCACCGGCGCGATTGCGCAACATCATCGCCGACACATCGCCGAACAGTCGGCCGCGATACCGCTCCTCGTCCATCAAGCGCCGGAACAGGGTAAAGCTCGGCACCCGCGGACCGTTCGATCCGGCATCCAGATCAACGTCTTCACCAAGTGAAGCACAGTGCGCGACGACGACGCGGACGCCGCGGTCCAATGCGCGCCTCAGCCTGAGCGGATTGCCCATGCTCTGGCCTTCCGGTGAATGCACTGCCGCTTCGAATCCGGCATGGGTGATCAACGGCAGATCGAAGCGCACGAGGGCATCATAAAAGGCATCGCAACGCGCTGCCGCCGGGTTGATCAACATGGCGTTCGGCAGCCACTTCACGGCGCGTGCACCGGATTGCACCGCCTTGGTCAGGCGCTCTAGTGCATCAGCCCGATAGGGGTGAATCGAGGCCACCCACTCAAAGTGATCGGGATAGCGCCGGGCCACCGATGCCGCGTAGTCGTTCGGCACATGAAACATGGTCTCCCCGAGTTGGGGCGTGCCGTTGCTATCGACGGTCGCATCAAACGCGAACAGCAACGTCTTGAATCCTGCTCGCATGCCCTCGACCAGATTGAGCAGTCGTGCAACATAGGTTTCGTCGACCTTGCCTGGCGCATCATGGACACAGCCGGCGTTTAGATAAAAGAGGAAGCGCGCGTACAGGAGCGGATTCAGCGGACGCTTCATCGCCGGATTGACGTAGACACCACTCGCGGAATCGCCGATTCCGACCAGATGCGTGTGCGTGTCCCAAACGTTCGCCGGATCGATGCCATCCCAGGCGGCCAACACCACCGGATGGTTTGCCAACCTTGGGGGTAATGCAGCCACACACCGGTTGCGCCAACCCTCGTCGGGCCAAAAATCGAGCGCTCCACAGCCGCCACTCGATAAGGCGGCCAATGCCGCCGCGCCGAGGAATCCGCGGCGTCGCATGGACGGGCCGTGCGATGGAGAAAGATTCAATTCTCAACTAGCTGGCGTGGCGACTTGCACCTGTCAGGAAGGCCAATTCTTGATGTAGCCCTTGAGAAGCTTGTTCTCGAACCCCTGTTCTTCAAGCACCGCTTTCGCCACGTCGTGGAACGAGAGCACACCGACCAGCGCATCGCCGTCACGAACCGGCACATACCGGCAATGCACATCGATCATCACACGCCGGAGTTCGTCGACCTCCATGTCGGGTCCGACCACCGTTGGATTGCGGACCATGACTTCACCGACCGCCAGCACCTCGAAGCGGGTACCGGCCTTGCGAACCGCCCGCAATACCTCGCGAAAGGTCAGCATGCCGACCAGTTCGGCGCCGTCCATCACGACCAATGAACCGATATCGCGATCCGCCATCGTGGCAAGAGCCTCGGAAAGGGGCGTCTTGGGGGTGACGGTAATGAGCTCGTTGCCTTTGATCCGCAGGACTTCTTTGATAAGCATGCCTGGCCCCCATGGGAAGCTACTGGAAAGTCGATGCCGCGAGGGGCAGCGACCAGGCAGTCTAACGCGCTTCCGAAGCGCCTTCGCCCGGTAGGCCCGCGCAATAGGCCAACGCGCGGCGACCTTGTCACGGAGCGGGGCCAGTAGCAGCCTAGTAATGGCACCGGTTCAGTCGGATAGGATGGGCGGCAACCCGACGTTCTAATTATCGGCTAACATTGAAATTGGGCCGTCGTGGCCCCAGCTTCCAGACTCGACCCGACGCGTCGCATGAACGACCGACGACGCCCCTATCCGTTGTTTCCCAAACTTCCACCCCACTATTCGGTTTTATCATCGGGAGATGCCTGTCATGGCTAGCGAACACATTCATCACATTACCGATGCCTCGTTTGATCCGGACGTCCTCAAATCGGACGTCCCCGTCTTGGTCGACTATTGGGCGGAATGGTGCGGTCCATGCAAAGCGATTGCGCCGGTGCTGGAGGACGTGGCGAAGGACTATCAGGGTCGTCTCAAGATTGCCAAAATGAACGTCGATGAGAATCAGGATATCCCACGCAAGTACAACATCCGGGCCATTCCCACGCTGATGCTGTTCAAAAACGGCAACATGGAGGCCGTCAAGACCGGCGCGCTGTCCAAATCGCAATTAACGGCATTCCTTGACAGCAACATCTGAACGCACTACCCTTCATCAACAGGTGGGACGGGCCGTGTTCAAGTACGGCTCGCCGCGGCCGGTGGCAACGTAACGGCAACACTCCGAGCGTGCCTCCCTAGCCGATGTAGGGAATCGGCCGCACCGTCGGGCGCACAGCGCGCCATTCTCCGTCGTTCGATCCAACCGTCGTTCGATCCAACTCACTTCGCGGCATCTTCGCCGCGTCTAGGTCCGTCCAGCCGTGCCAATGCACCTTTCCGAGCTCAAGGCGCTCCACGTCACTCAACTCATCGAGTTGGCGGGCGAGCATTCCATCGACGACGCCAATCGCATGAGGAAGCAAGAGCTGATCTTTGCTCTCCTCAAGAATCGCGCGAAAAAAGGCGAAAGCATTTTTGGTGACGGCACCCTGGAGGTGCTACCGGACGGCTTCGGCTTCCTCCGCTCGCCGGAAACCTCCTATCTAGCGAGCACCGACGATATTTACGTCAGTCCGTCGCAGATTCGCCGCTTCAATCTGCATACCGGCGACACGATCGAAGGCGAAATCCGCACGCCGAAGGAAGGTGAGCGTTACTTTGCTCTCGTCAAGGTGGATCGGGTCAATCACGAACCGCCCGAGAACGCCAAGAATAAGATCCTCTTCGAGAATCTCACGCCGTTGCATCCGGACGAGATGTTGAAGCTCGAGCGGGACATCAAAGCCGAAGAGAACATCACCAGCCGCATCATCGACATCATTGCCCCGATCGGCAAGGGCCAGCGCGGCCTGATCGTCTCGCCCCCCAAAGCGGGCAAGACCGTCATGCTCCAGCACATGGCCCATGCGATTACGGCCAATAATCCGGATATCGTACTGATCGTGATGTTGATCGATGAGCGTCCGGAAGAGGTCACCGAGATGCAGCGATCAGTGCGGGGCGAGGTGGTTTCGTCAACGTTCGACGAACCCGCGAGCCGCCATGTGCAGGTCGCCGAAATGGTGATTGAAAAAGCCAAGCGCCTCGTCGAGCACAAGAAAGACGTGGTGATTTTGCTCGACTCGATTACCCGCCTCGCACGCGCCTACAACACGGTCGTACCGGCCTCGGGCAAAGTGCTGACCGGCGGCGTCGACGCCAATGCATTGCAGCGCCCCAAGCGATTTTTCGGGGCAGCCCGCAATGTGGAAGAAGGCGGATCGCTCACCATTCTCGCCACCGCGCTGATCGACACCGGATCACGGATGGACGATGTGATCTACGAGGAATTCAAAGGCACCGGCAACATGGAGATCCATCTTGACCGGCGCATGTATGAAAAGCGCATCTTCCCAGCCATCAACGTCAATCGTTCCGGTACAAGGCGCGAAGAGCTGCTCATCAAACAGGAAATTCTCACCAAGATCTGGGTACTGCGCAAAGTGCTCTACCCGATGGATGATCTCGAGGCGATGGAATTCCTGAATGATCGGGTCCGCGCCACGAAGAACAACGACCAATTTTTCGATTCGATGAAACGCGGTTAAATCGACCGGTGGTTAGACCAAACGATTGAGCCGCCCGCCATGCGGTTTTGGGCTCGCATGTCAGACGGCCTTCGGGCATAATCGCGGGCTCACTTATCCGGCTCGAAACGCGCAGCTGTGCTCCCCGGGAGCCGAACGCGAAACCGAGTCAACCAGGAGTCTTCCATGAAGCCAAGCATCCACCCGACCTATACCGAAATCAATGTCACCTGCTCCTGCGGGAGTGTGTTCAAGACCCAGTCGACGATGGGCCGTCCGCTGCAGGTCGAGGTGTGCTCGGAATGCCACCCGTTCTATACCGGCAAGCAGAAGATCGTCGACACCGCCGGTCGCGTCGAGAAATTCCGCCAGAAATATGCTGCGAAGAAAACCGCGGCTTGATTCGTTCATTGCGCAGCGCCCAAGGCAGCTTCGGCTGCCTTTTTCATTGTTACCGGCCGCTCCATCTGGCGGTAGGATGGAACTACCGCGGTGCACGCCGCAGCACGCCGTAGCTATCCTTTTCAAATCAGCCTGACAAACCGAATCGGCAATGACCAATTCGAAATCGGTCATCACGATGCCACCCACCGGGTGGGCATTGGCATTGCTCGTCATCGCCTTTCTCGTGCCTGGCTTGGTCGGCCATGATCCGTGGAAACCCGATGATGCAATCGGCATCGGCCTGGTTCATGCCATGCTGGAGAGTGGTAATGGGCTTACCATGCATCTCGCGGGCGAGCCGTACTTCGAAGACGGGCCGCTCTTCTACTGGCTGTCCGCGACGCTGGCCAAGGCCGTCTCGGCGTTTATACCCGTTCACAACGGCGCGCGCCTTGCCACGCTTTTGTCATTCGCCGTTGCTTTCTATTTCACCCGCTTGGCGGCCCGTGAGCTGTATGGCAAACGCGCCGGCGATCTGTCCCTGCTCGCCCTGCTTGGCTGTCTCGGTCTGTTCGTCCATGCCCATGCCGCGATCGCCGAAGCAGCCATGCTCGGTGCTCTCGCCGTTTCGTACTACGGTATCGCCATCGCCTGGAAAAAGCCGGTCAAGGCGGGTGTGTGCTTCGGTCTTGGCACCGGCTGCGCTTTCCTTGCCAAGGGCTTGATCGCGTTTGTCCCACCAGTCCTCGCTGCCCTTATCTTACTGCCGGTCGCCATGGGAAAGGGGGTCCGCTCCTACGTTCATGCGGTCGCGCTGGGGCTGCTGATCCTCATTCCGGTGGCCTTCTCATGGCCGGCGGCGATCGCCATCGCGGATCCGGAATATTTTGCCGGCTGGATCGCGTGGCATTGGAATCAAATCGCCGGAATTCCACGGATATCGGTATCGGTCGAATACCTGAAGATTCTCGCTTGGGTGGCCTGGCCTGCTTGGCCACTTGCGTTATGGGCGGCATGGGAATTTCGTGGCAATCTGACCAACCCACGCTTCGCCACGCCGCTCGTGGCAGCACTGGTGTCAGCCGCAATGCTGGTCACCAATCAATCATCCCGCGACCTTGATGCGCTTGCCTTGTTCGTGCCGCTGGCAATTCCGGCCGGTTCCGTCGCGGCCAACTTGCGACGCGGCGCGGCGAGCGCGCTCACTTGGTTTTCGCTCATGACCTTCAGTCTGCTCGCCATTGCGATCTGGCTATTTTGGTTCGCCGGACAGACTGGCTTCCCGGCACGCATGGCGGCTAGTGTTACGCGACTAGAACCTGGCTATGTCGCCACGTTCAACTGGATCGCGGTCCTCTGCGCAACGATCTATTCCGTCGCCTGGATCTGGCTGATCCGCCGTGCGGAGTTCACGATCTTGCGTGCGCTGCCCATCTGGGCAGCGGGCGCAACCTTGATCTGGAGCCTTACGATGACGCTGTGGATCGATTGGATCGACTACGGCAAGTCGTATCGCCCGATTGCCGAGGCGATTGCTGCCCATGTGCGCCTGGAGAAAGGTTGTATTCGCAGCCGCGGACTTGGCGAAGCCCAGCGCGCGGCGTTTCACTACCATGGTGACATCGTAACGCGACGCGCGGAAATAGACCGCGGCGCAACCTGCCCCTATCTACTCGTGCGAACTTCCTCCATCGATACAGAGGAATACCCTGATATCGAATGGCTGCGCGTCTTTGACGGTGCGCGCCCCCGCGACAAAGAGCGTTATTGGCTGTTCAGACGCCTGAATTGACATGCCGTGATAGCCTGACCAATCCTCGGTCTGGCCACCCTTCCAAGGCATCAATCCCAATTCGCCCACCTGCAAGTGCTGGAGTCTCGATGAACAAACCTCGTGAGCTGGATACTTCACTCCTCGATGCGTTGCGCGCCCTCCTTGGCGACCGGGTCACCACCTCACGAGCGATTCGCGAGCATCACGGCAAAGACGAGTCCTACTATCCCTATGCACTTCCCGATGCGGTCACCTATCCGCATACGACCGAAGAGGTGCGCGATGCGATCAATATCTGCCGGCGTTACCGCACGCCGATGATTCCGTTTGGCGTCGGCACGTCACTGGAAGGTCATGTGCTGGCGACCAGCGGCGGCGTAACGGTCGACATGAGCCAGATGAACAAGATCCTCAAGATCAACGCCCTGGACTTGGACGCGGTGGTACAGGCGGGCGTCACCAGAAAACAGTTGAACGAAGAAATTCGCCATATGGGTCTCATGTTTCCCATCGATCCGGGCGCTGACGCGACCTTGGGCGGCATGGCCTCGACCCGCGCTTCCGGCACCAATGCCGTTCGCTACGGCACGATGCGGGAGAACGTGCTGTCGTTGACGGTCGTCCTGGTCGATGGACGCATCATCAAGACCTCACGGCGTTCCAGGAAATCGGCGGCGGGCTACGACCTGACTCGATTATTTGTCGGCGCCGAGGGAACGCTTGGCATCATCACCGAAGTGACCGTTCGCTTGTATGCCGTGCCAGAGGCGATGTCTGCCGCAGTATGCTCGTTCAAGGATATCGGTGGGGCCGTCAACACCGTCATCCAGACCTTGCAGGCGGGCATTCCGATCGCACGCAGCGAAGCGCTCTGCGCGCTGACGATGAAAGCGCTCAACGCCTACAACAAGACCACGCATCAGGAGCAACCCACCCTGTTCCTGGAATTTCACGGCACGCAGGCGAGCGTTGCCGAGCAGGCGGAGCTCGTCCAGGAAATCGCACGCGAGCATGGCGGCGAAGGTTTTCAGTGGGCGACCAAGGCCGAAGATCGCAACCGACTCTGGTCGGCGCGCCACATGGCGTACTTCGCCGCTTTGCAATTGAAGCCAGGAACGCGCGCCGTCTCGACCGACGTATGCGTCCCGATTTCCCGACTCACCGAATGCATTCTCGCCACCGCAGAAGATATCGAGCGCGCGTCGATGCCCATCCCGCTATTTGGGCATGTGGGCGATGGTAATTTTCATCTGGTGATTCTCATCCGTCCGGAGAGCGCGGAAGATCTGGCCGAAGCCAAAGCCTTCAATGAGCGGCTGGTAAAGCGTGCGCTTGACATGGAAGGCACTTGCACCGGCGAACATGGCGTCGGCTGGGGCAAGAAAAATTGGCTTATCGCCGAACACGGCGAAGCGATCGAATTGATGAAAACCATCAAACGCACCTTCGATCCGGACAACCTCATGAATCCGGGCAAGCTGGTGCCGCTCGATTAAAACCGCGTAATCAGATCCGAATAAAATGTTCGCGGTAGTACTTGAGCTCGTCGATCGATTCGTAAATGTCGGCGAGCGCCTCGTGTGCGCCTTTCTTGCTAAGGCCCTTCATGATTTCAGGCTTCCAGCGCCGCGCAAGTTCCTTTAGCGTGCTCACATCCAGATTGCGGTAGTGAAAATACGCTTCCAGCCTTGGCATATAACGCGCCAGAAAGCGCCGGTCCTGGCAGATGGAATTGCCGCACATCGGCGATGTCTTCGCTGGGATGTGCTTGGCCATGAAGGCGAGCATCTCGTTCTCCACGGTGGCTTCATTCAATGTGGATGCTAGTACGCGCGCGGTGAGCCCGGTGCGCTGGTGGGTTGATTTGTTCCAATCGTCCATGCCATCCAGCACCGACTTTGCTTGATGAACCACCAAGACCGGCGCTTCGGCGACGATCTCCAGACGCGCATCGGTCACGACGATCGCCACTTCAATGATGCGATCGCTATCGGGACTGAGCCCGGTCATTTCCATGTCGATCCAAGCGAGATGATTCTGGTCTTGTGCCATGCCGGCTTTCTCGATCCAATTAAATTGCCAACGACCGCTTGGTGTTAAAGCCCAATCGATATTAAGACCAGACGGCAGCAAGCATGTGTAGAATTTCAATTTTCGCATAGCGTCGCTCGTTGGAGCAGCGCCCTAGGCATCCATGCACTGGCTTACCGTCTTATTTCTCGTTGCGCTCGCGGTCACCACGTTGGTACGCCTGTGGCTGTCGAGACGACAGATCCAGCATGTGCTGCATCATCGCCAAACCGTCCCCACCGATTTCGCCATCACCATTACGCTCGATCAGCATCAGAAAGCCGCCGACTACACGATCGCGCGCACCCGTCTTGCCATGCTGGATACCTTGGTCGGTGTGGCGATGGTCTGTGCCTTCACCGTCGCGGGAGGTCTCCAATGGCTCATCGACGGCTGGTCAGGCCGCTTCGACGCCGAGGGCTTTGCCCACGGCCTTGCGCTGATCGGATCGGTGGCAGTGATAACGGGGCTTACGGATCTTCCCTTTAGTCTTTATCGCACCTTTGGCATCGAGGCACGCTTCGGTTTCAATCGTATGACGATCGGACTCTATATTGCTGACGCGATGAAGCAGCTCGCATTGGCAGCCCTGCTTGGCATACCGCTGCTCCTTGTCGTACTCTGGGTCATGGCGAAGATGGGCGAGGCATGGTGGTTGTGGACATGGTTGATCTGGATGGGATTCAACCTTCTCATGCTCGCGCTGTATCCGACTGTTATCGCTCCCCTCTTCAACAAATTTTCTCCACTCGATGATCAGTCACTCCGTGAGCGCATCGACAATTTGCTCCGGCGCTGCGGCTTTCGCTCGCAAGGCGTATTTGTCATGGACGGCTCACGCCGATCCAGCCACGGCAATGCCTATTTCACCGGATTCGGTGCCGCCAAGCGCATCGTTTTCTTCGATACATTGATCAGGCGCCTCGGCCCCACCGAGATCGAAGCGGTGCTTGCGCACGAGCTCGGTCATTTCAAGCTCCGGCATATCGTGAAACGCATCGTCTGGCTGTTTGGCGCAAGCCTCTTGTTTCTCGCGCTGCTCGGGTTCTTGATCAAACAACCGTGGTTCTTCAATGGACTCGGCGTCGCCACGCCCACTACCGCCGTCGCACTCATCCTCTTTTCCATAGTACTGCCCGTCTTCACGTTTCTTTTCTCACCGCTTGGCAGTCTTTACTCGCGGCGCCATGAGTACGAAGCCGACGCTTATGCGGCATCACAATCGAGCGCAGATGACCTGGTGCGCGCCTTGGTGAAGCTGTATCAAGACAATGCCGCAACGTTGACGCCTGATCCGATTCATTCGGCCTTCTATGATTCGCATCCGCCGGCCGCCCTGCGAATAGCACGATTGCAAGCGCTGCCACGATGAGCGCCCTCTGCGAGCGCCACTGCCAAGCCAAGGCGAGTCGGCTGTCGGGTGAGACAGCGCGCCGGCTGCTTGGCGAGATACCAGGATGGGCGATCGAAGGTGAGACCCTCGCGCGATCGTACGCATTCAGAAATTTCCATGAAACGATGGCGTTCGTGAATCTCGTTGCGTATATCGCACACCGCGAAGACCATCATCCCGATCTTGCGGTGAGTTACAACCTCTGTCGGGTCGTCTACCAAACGCATTCCGTCAACGGGCTGTCGGAGAACGATTTCATCTGCGCGGCGCGCATTGATGCAGCGGACGCCGCTTGAGACCGTCAAGCAATCGGTCGGCCCCTTGATGCAAGCTGCATCGTCCGGGTTGGTGGTTGCGGCGCATGGCAGGCGATTCCTGGTACGCGCCGGCGATGCCACCTTCTACGATTGCGTGGTGCGGGGTAAGCGCGCCGATCTTGCCTGCGGCGATCAGGTGTCCTTCCGTCCAACCGGTGATAACGGCGGCGTCATCGAAGCCACATTGCCACGCCAAACGCTGCTCCTTCGGGCAGCGGTCCATCGGCAAAAACTCATTGCGGCGAATCTGACGCAGCTTGCCATCCTGGTGGCACCGGAACCCAGTTTTTCCGACGAGCTCGTGGCGCGCGCGCTGGTCGCCGCCGAAGACCAAGGCATTGCATGCCTTATCGTTCTCAACAAGATTGATCTGCCAACGGCGGATTTCGCCCGCCAACAGCTCGCGCCATTCAAGGCGGCAGGCTATCCGATCATCGAAATATCCGCCAAGACCGATGTTTCCGCCTTGCACACGCTCCTTCTTGGCAATCTCACCGCATTTCTCGGTCAATCGGGGATGGGCAAATCCACCGTCGTCAATGCGCTAGTGCCCGATGCTGCCGCGGCGACCAGGGAGATATCCCACTTCCTGGATAGCGGCCGGCATACGACCACCGCCAGTCGACTCTATCGGTTAGATGAGCGCGCGAGCATAATCGATTGCCCCGGCATTCAAGAATTTGGGCTGGCTCATCTCGACCCATTGCGCATAGCCCGCGGATTTCCCGAGATTCGAACCCTTGCAACACGCTGCCGTTTCAACGACTGCGGCCATGTCACGGAACCGGAGTGCGCCATCAAACTGGCAGTCGCCAATGGGCGCATCCATGCCCGACGCTACGCGCTACTGCTACGCCTCCTTACCGGTTCGCATACTGCGTAACGCGAGCCGATTCGCGCTGGGTCTACGAGAGCGCTCTGACAATTGTGACGATGAGGATGGCCGCCAGCCATAACATGAGTGCGCGCCACAGCAATCCAACCGTTGAATCGAGTGCCGGGGCGTCGGGGTCATCGCCGGTACCAAGCTCAGGTCGATCGATGATACTGCCCTCTTCGGTCGGCAATGGATTGCCAAGCCGAACACCAATGGCCCCGGCGCCGCTGGCCAGCACTACACCCAACAAGCGATCCTTCCAACGCGCCGCTTGGGCGCGCCAACAATAAATGGCATCTTCGAAATTGCCGACAATCGCAAAGGCAATCGCCGCCATGCGCGCCGGAATCCAATCGATCAGGTAAAACGCTTCGCGTGCAAACCAACCAAAGCGGCCGAATTCCTGCTCCTCCACATCGCCCCACCGACTGTGCAGGAATGCGGCGATGCGATAGAGGATCGCACCGGTCGGCCCCGGCAGCACGACATACCAGAATATGACGCCGAACAGATAGCGATGCGACCCCGCCAACGCCTGCTCGATCGTCAACCGAATGACGTTCTCGCGGCTCAGTGCCGCCGATGAGCGTCCCCGCCACTGGGCGAGCACGTCACGCGCGCGGTCGAGTTCCCCTTCCTTGATGTTGGTTTGAATAGCGGTGAAGTAATGGCTCGCCTGCCGAAAGCCCATCGTTGCATAAAGCACCGCCACATTGAACGCCAGTCCGAGGATCGGGTGAATGCCGGCGAGCAACCAAAATGCCAACCCGGCCAAGGCGAGCGCGGGCACCACACCGAGGATCCAGGCGATAACGCCATGTTGCGATTCGCCTGCATTGAAATGTTTCTGCAGGAACCGTGCGTAACGGGCAAGCGAACCGGTCACCGCACGACGGTCGGCAAGCGGACGCCATTGCTCGATCAGTAGCACTAGGATAAGGGAGGCGAGCGTCATAGGCAGCGGGGAACGGGCGCGGCTACCGCGCTGCGCCCTGTTCTTGGGCCAAGACGAAGCGATATAGATTCATCAGCATGCCGGCGGTCGCGCCCCAAATGTAGTATTGACGATATGGCATTGCATAGTACTGTCGTCGGCGTCCCTGATTCACTACGGTGGTGCGCTGATGATTGCGGCCATCGAGCAGAAACGCCAGCGGCACTTCAAAAGCCTCGGCGACTTCGAATGCATCCAAGCACAAGTCAAATGGCGGCTTGATGATCCCCACCACCGGCGTCACATCGTAGCCGGTCACCGTGGTATAGCGATTGATGGATCCAATCACCTCGACATGGTGCCGGGCGAGTCCGATTTCTTCCTCGGTTTCTCGCAAGGCGGTGTGATCGGCCGAGGCATCCTCCGGTTCGGCGCGCCCGCCGGGAAAACTGATCTGCCCGGCATGATCGTGCAGATGCGCGGTGCGCCGGGTAAAAAGAACGGTAAGTCCGTCAGCGCGCTCAATCACCGGCACCAGCACGGAAGCCGGACGCAACGGTTCGCCCGGCCGCAACAGGTTGCCGTCGCCCATTGTGTGCGGCTCGTAGGGCACCGGCCGCGAAAAACGCTCGCGCAGCCAATCCGATGTATAGCGCTGTTCGGCCACCCTCAAACGCTCATGGAATCAGGATCGTGGAACCTGTGGTCTTGCGTCCTTCGAGATCCCGATGCGACTGCCCGGCATCTTTCAAGGCATAGCGCTGGTTGATTTCAATCTTGACCTTGCCGGAGCTCACCACGTCAAACAGGTCTTTTGCCGTTGCCAGCAGATCTTCACGCTTGGCAACATAGGTATTCAGCGTCGGACGTGTGAAGAAGAGCGAGCCGCGATTCGACAGATCGAGTGCATTGATCGGCGGCAGAGGGCCGGAGGCATTGCCGAAGGTGGCGAACATACCGAGCGGTTCCAGACAATCGAGTGAAGCCGGCCAAGTGTCCTTGCCGATCGAATCATAGACGACCGGCACGCCCTTGCCGCCGGTGATCTCCTTCACGCGTTGCACGAAGTTCTCACGGGTGTAGACGATAGGATAGTCGCAGCCGTGCGCTTTCGCGAGGGCCGCTTTCTCATCGGAGCCCACCGTGCCAATGACCGTCACGCCAAGGGCCTTCAGCCACTGGCACGCGATCAGGCCAACACCACCGGCCGCCGCATGAAACAGCACTGTTTGACCCGCCTGCACTTTGAACGTGCGCCGAATCAGGTATTGCGCGGTCATGCCTTGCAGCATCATCGCCGCGCCTTGCTCGAACGAGAGCCGAGCGGGCAATGGCACGAGCCGCTGTGCCGGCATATTGCGGACGTCGGCGTAGGAGCCGATGGGGCCGCCTGCGTAAGCGACGCGATCACCCGGTTTTACTTCCGTCACGCCGGCGCCGACCGCCTCGACGGTTCCCGCGCCCTCCATGCCAATGCTGCCTGGCATCGGTTGCGGATAGAGGCCGGTACGAAAATAGACATCGATGTAATTGAGTCCGATCGCACTGTGTTTGATGCGCGCCTCACCAGGCCCCGGATCGCTGATACTGACGTCATCCAATTGCATGACTTCCGGACCACCGGTCTTATGAATTCGAATTGCCTTGGGCATTGCAGTCTCCTCGATTGCGAAATTGATATTCAGGTAAAGAGCGTGAGCACGCCCGTGTAGCCGTAAAGCCTGTCATGCGAAATCTCGCCATTGGCAAAGAAACCAACGATCGGCACATCGCCAAGACACTGCCGTATCAAGCCGAGTTCAGCCGAGCGCTTGCCGAACATATGTTCCCCACGACCGACGCACGCAATATAAACGCCACCCTTGGCCGGCCCTGGTAGCGCGTCAGACAAATCGCCCAGCATACGTTCGAGGTCAAGCCGTGCGGAATCGCCCCCGCGCGTACAAAACAACAGCGGCTGCCCTGCTTCGACCTCTGCACCAATCGCGAGCAATTTGTTCTTCGGGTCGATCCCCACCACATTGCGAACGAGATAATCGCCGGTATCCGATGCGGCCACCGGTAATCCCGCCAACACGGTAAACGCTGCACGTCGCAGGTCACGCGCGAGTTCCGGACCCACGACCTCCCGAAACACATCGAGCGCAGGCCGTCCATCGATCGTTGCGATCACGTTGCCGTTGACCTCGGTAATCACATGCCGGCCGGGAAGCGGCGAACAACCCTGCGTGTGTCGCGTATGGATCGCAATAGCGGACGAGAGCAGCACTCCCGACAAGCCACCGCGCAGCACCTCGTTGGCGATTTGAAACGATGCGGCGCGACTGCTCGACAACCCACCAACCACAAATCCGCTGGCCGTCTTTCTCGACATGTCTTCGATAAGCTCCGGCATATCCGCGGTGTTCGGATCGGCATGGATAATCGCGAAATGCGCGGCATCCGCCCCGCTTGGGGTGAAATCACCCAATACCGGTGCGCGTGCCCGACCGGAGAAGACGGAGAATTCGCTCCGCGGCCAGTCGGTGATCATCGCGGCAATGGCGGGCTCATCCATGTATTCAATGCCGGTCGCGATGATGCCGATACCAACCGTTCCGACCCATTCTTGGACGCCCGTCGCCGCGCGCAATCGGCGGAGGATGTCATCGGCGTGGGTGCCCAATTGATCGGCGATATAGACAAACCCGAGCCCTTCGCCAGCGTGATCGCGACCGAGCTGCACGACCAACGCATCGACTGCGGCGGCCCAGTCCAGATTGACCGCGTGCCCGTAGCGAAATGTCATCGTCGGCGGCCCAGATCAAGGGGCTTTTTTCGGCCGCTTCGCGCGCGGGCGCGTTGCATCGGTTGATGCGGATCCCGTTGACGGCGCGGGACTCTCGGGATCACCCGCCGTCGCGGCTTTTGTGCTCTGCTGCTGCATCGATGCGAATGCCTGCACCGTGGCACGCTGCGCATCGAGCGCCTTGATCGTGGTGCGGACGATTTCAAAATTCAGCGCGAGCCACGTTTCGACCGATCGCAATTCGCTCATACGACGCTCTATTTCTCCCAGATCGACCGTTGGAAACACCATTCCAGGCATGCCCATGCCCGACATTGGGAGCCCCATTGGGGCCCAAAGCTTCTTCAGAAATTCGAAGGGATCGGTTGGATTTGCACTCATGGGCAGCGGGCTATAATCGCCGTTTCGCTCCGCATGCGGTCATTCTTGACGGATCTCCGCACCCAATCGCAAAACGGAAGGTTGCGATTCGCTTTCAGACCGCGTGGATTTTATCAGCGCACCAGCTTTCCCGTCGGGAGGAAAGGCTGCCTGGATGCCACCTGCACCCGGCGCGATGCTAACCGGCCCAACCGACGCTAAAGCGCTGCTTTGAAAAATTCGGCGATGTGGCCGCGACGCACCATGGCGTCGCGATGCCCAAGCTCGATGAGCGCGCGGCAAAACCCGGATTCGAAGAGCAGGTAGCTTGACAGGTTGGACCCCGCTTTTCTAGTACCTCCAAGGGCTCCTAACAGAAATCGTATGGAACGCGGCAGCTCGCGGACATACGTTGCAGCGATGCGCGCAATCGACTCCGACGGCGCGATCACCAGGACTTCAATGCGTCGGAACGGCAGCGTATGGCGGCGCTCGGGCGGCAAGAGCCCAATGATCCGATTGATCCGCTCCAACCAATCGATGTCATGCGCAAGCGTGTCGAGAAAGATGCTGTTCAAGGCGTGCCCAGCGATCTGCGCCAAAGATGGATAGATACTGGATCGGACCGGATAGGGGGTCGCCCCGCTCATTTGGCGGCCGGTGCCGATCACAAAGATCCGATCGGCCCCAAGATGCAATGCTGGACTGATCGGCGCGGTCTGGCGCATTGATCCATCACCAAAAAACTCGCGTTGCAGCCGCACCGCGGGAAACATGAACGGCAATGCGCTGGAGGCCATCAAGTGGTCGAGCGTGATGTTCGTTGGTACACCAACCCGTTGAATACGCTCCCATGGTTCAACACCGCTTCGCGCCTGAAAGAACGACACGCTGTGCCCGGACGTATAGCCCGACGCGGTCACCGCCAATGCTTCCAGGCTGCCGTTGTGCAAGTTGCGCTCGATACGGCCAAAGTCGATGCGCTCCCGGAGGAATCGCCGTAGTGGACTGTTATCGAGCAACGAAATAGGATTGCGTCGATACACTTGCATCAAGGTTGCCAACCAGCGCCCACCCGTTCGCAGAATTGCCGGGGCATCGCTGCGATAAACGCGATCGACGTGAAAGGTCCGCCAGATCTCTTCGAGTTCACCGATGGCGCCGCTAAAGTGGCTCGCATAGGCACTCAATGCGGCCGCATTGATGGCGCCTGCTGAAGTACCGCAAATAATCGGGAACGGATTGTGTCGACCAGCGCCGACGATCTCACTCACTGCCTTGAGGACACCTATCTGGTAGGCGGCGCGAGCGCCACCTCCGGTTAGAATCAGTCCGACTTTTTCGCGCGCGCGGGCCATCAAACAGGCGCTTCTACTGTGCTAACGATGTGCGGACAAAGCGTGGCGACGCCCCGAGAGTTGATCAAAGGGCCAATCGGTACTGCGACCGCGTTGCATTGACGTCGACCACCGTGAGCGCGGTCATATTGACGAGGCGCCTCACCGTCGCCGAGGATGTGGTGATGTGAACCGGTTTGGCGGACCCAAGCAGAATCGGTCCGATCGTGATGCCGTCCCCGGCAGCGGTTTTCAGGAGATTGAAAGAAATATTGGCTGCATCGAGGGTTAACATGACAAGCAGATTAGCTTCGCGCCGCAGCCTGGAGTCGGCAAACACCTCACCCCGGACGGTTGCCGAAATTACCGCATCGCCATGCATTTCGCCATCGACTTCCAGATCCGGCGCCTGCGCTTCGATGAGGGCAAGCGCCGCCCGCATTTTGCGCGACGACGGCGAATCACTGGAACCAAAATTAGAATGCGATAGGAGCGCCACTTTGGGCGTGATCCCGAAGCGGCGAACCTCTTCGGCCGCGAGCAATGTCATTTCCGCGATCTGCAGGGCATTCGGATCGACATTCACATAGGTGTCGCAGATGAATACCGTCCGCTTTGGCAGCAACAGAACGTTCATCGCGTAAAAATTGCCGACCCCGGTTCGCAGCCCAATCACTTGGTCGACATACCGTAGGTGATCGGCATAGGTGCCGCCGTAAGGTCCGCAAATCATCGCGTCCGCCTCGCCGCGATGCACCATCACCGTGCCGATCAACGTGTGGCTGCGCCGTACCTCTAGGCGCACATCGTGTTCGGTGACGCCGCGACGTTTGGTGAGCCCATAAAAGGTCTGCCAGTAGTCACGATAGCGCCGATCCGATTCGGGATTGACGAGTTCGAAATCGGTGCCGGGCTTCATGCGCAGCCCGTGCCGCTCGATACGCGTTGCAACCACGCTTGGGCGCCCGATAAGGATCGGAATGGCCAATCCTTCATCGACGACAACCTGCACGGCTCGCAGCACGCGCTCTTCCTCCCCTTCGGTGTACACCACACGTCGGGGGGCTTGTTTGGCCGATGAAAACAGCGGCTTCATGATGAGGCCGGAGTGATAGACGAATTGCTGTAGCTGCTCGCGATACAGATCGAAATCGGCGATTGGGCGCAACGCAACGCCACTGTCCATGGCCGCCCTCGCAACGGCCGGCGCAATCATGACAATGAGACGCGGATCGAATGGTTTCGGAATCAAGTAGTCGGCGCCAAACCGAACGTTTCGTTCGCCGTAAGCGGCAGTGACCAATTCGGACTGCTCGGCGGTAGCCAAATCAGCGATCGCACGTACCGCTGCAAGCTTCATCGCTTCATTGATCTGGGTTGCGCCAACGTCCAGCGCGCCGCGGAAAATGAATGGAAAACACAGAACGTTATTGACCTGATTCGGATAGTCCGATCGGCCCGTAGCGATCACTGCATCCGGGCGGGCTTTACGGGCCACATCAGGGTCGATCTCGGGTGTTGGGTTGGCGAGGGCAAGGATCAACGGCCGCGGCGCCATCGATACGAGCATGGCAGGTTCCAGCACGCCGCCGGCCGATAAGCCAAGAAATATATCGGCGCCGTCGATGATCTCAGATAGTTTTCTCGCCTTCGTATTGCGTGCATAACGGGCCTTGTTGGGATCCATCAGCTCGACGCGACCGCTATAGACGACCCCGACGATATCGCCCACCCAGATGTTTTCCGGCCGCATGCCAAGGCTCACCAGTAAATCAAGGCATGCGAGGGCGGCTGCGCCGGCACCCGAGCAAGCCAGTTTGACCTCCTCGATGGGTTTGCCGACGACACGCAAGCCATTGAAGATCGCCGCTCCCACAATGATGGCGGTGCCATACTGATCATCATGGAAGACCGGAATCTTCAGCCGCTCACGGAGCTTTCGTTCGACGCAAAAGCATTCCGGCGCCCTGATGTCTTCCAGGTTGATGCCGCCGAACGTCGGTTCGAGCGAGGCAATGATGTCGACCAGCTTGTCGGGATCGCGTTCGTTGATTTCAATATCAAACACGTCGATGGCCGCGAATTTCTTGAAGAGGACCGCCTTCCCTTCCATGACCGGCTTAGCGGCCAAGGGTCCAATGGCGCCCAGCCCAAGCACAGCGGTCCCATTTGTCACCACGCCAATAAGGTTGGCTCGTGATGTCAGTTCGCCCGCTTGTGTCGGATCGCGAACGATCTCTTCACGGGCCGCGGCAACACCGAGTGTGTAGGCAAGTGCGAGATCGCGCTGATTAACCAACCCTTTGGTCGTCTCGATGGCAATCTTGCCGGGTCGTGGCTTGCGGTGGTATTCGAGCGCCGCTTCGCGGAGGGAATTCTTCATTATGTGCAAGTCTCGGATGGACTCTAGGATGCCAATTATCGATTGAATCGCCGCTCTGCGCGCATGGAGAACACAACGATTGCATCGATTCCAAATATCCACGGAGCGATCGTTGCAGCGTCATCGATCGCAATATTGATCGCTACAATGGCTACCACTAAGGAAACGTGGATTAAGCTATCCCGCGTAATCAGCGTGCTCAAATACCCAGGGAGTTACGAGGGGACGAGCCCCCTTGTTCAGTGATCCACTAAAGCAAGGCGCATCGCATGCCAAACCGATTGACCGAGTTACCCAGCGCGAAGATAGCGTCGCGCATGCAGGCGATTGCGCCGTTCTATGTCATGGAAATTCAACGACGCGCCCTGGAGCTGGAAGCGGCCGGTCGTCACATCATCCATATGGAGATCGGCCAACCTGATTTTGGTGCGCCGCCTGCCGTGCGCGATGCTGTCATCGATGCCATGCATAGGCAGCCGCTTGGTTACACCGATGCACTGGGTATGCGAAGCCTGCGCGAAGCAATCGCCCGTTTTTACGCCAATCGGTTCGGGGTGACGATTGCGCCTGAGCGGATCATCGTAACCGCCGGGGCCTCGGGAGCGTTTCTGCTCCTTGCCGGGGTTTTGTTCGAGCGGGGCGACGAGGTTCTGTTGCCGGCGCCCGGTTACCCCTGCAATCGCCATTTCGTCGCCATGTTTGACGCCACGCCGGTTGATTTAAACGTGGATGCCAGCACGCAGTTTCAGCCAACCGTCCGGGCCGTCGAAGCGGCGTGGGGATCGGCAACGCGCGGCATCGTGATCGCTTCGCCATCGAATCCGACCGGCACGTCGATGCCATTTGATGAGCTGGCAGCGGTGGCCGAACTAGTTGCACAGCGTTCCGGTGCGTTGATCGTCGATGAGATCTATCAAAGTCTCAGCTATGGACGACAAGAACGCACGATATTAGAGGCGACCGATACCGTATTCGTCGTCAACAGTTTTTCGAAGTATTTCAATCTCACTGGCTGGCGCATCGGCTGGATCGTTGCCCCCCCATCGTATGTCCCAGAAATTGAGCGGCTCGCGCAGAATGCATTTATCTGCCCGCCCGCACCGGCGCAATACGCTGCGTTGGCCGCGTTGAAGCCTGATTCGATAAAAATTTATGAGGAACGGCACGCGGAGTTCCGAGCGCGGCGGGATTTTGTCGTTCCTGCGCTTGAACACATCGGCTTTGGGGTCCCCGCCGTCCCGGATGGCGCTTTTTACATCTATGCCGATTGTTCAAGGTTCGCCGCGGATAGCTTCGCCTTTGCCTTCGATTCCCTCGAGCGTGCCGGTGTCGCGTTCACACCCGGGAAGGATTTTCGCGGCACGGCCGCTCACCGATTTGTACGGTTTGCCTACACCCAATCCATGCCCTCGCTCGTCGAAGGCATGGATCGGCTTAGTCGCCTGCTTAACGCGGTATAAGTCCGGTCGAGGCTGGATAGCACCGACCCAAACCGCAACAAGCCTAGATATCTGCCTTCGTATATTGCAGCAGGTTGTCCCGGAGGAACCGCTCGAAGACGAGTTTCTCAGCGAAAACCCGCTCCGAATAGCGCATGGTCGGATCATTGGCCGCGCCGTTGTACTGTTGCAGTCCGGTAGCAAGGTTGCCGCCCCGTGATGCGTACTCTCGAAGAATCTGCGAGCCGACGAGAATATTCACCCACGGATCGAGCACCGCTGCTTCCCCGCCGTGCGTCGCCAACTTGTCCAAGTGGTACTTGGGGATGATCTGCATCAATCCTTTGGCACCCATGTCACTTTCGGCGATCGGATTGAAGCGGGATTCGACCGCCATGACGGCCAGCAACAGAATCGGGTCTAAACCGACAATACGTCCCGCCGCATGCGCCGCTGCAACCAGCTCAGCCGCCGCTTCTGGGGCAATACGAAAGGTGGTGGACAGATAGCGGGCCAGCATGCGCTGATGGGGGTCCGCAATCTGGGCTGCAACGTGGCTGAGCCCAATGGGCGAGTTCGCGTCCTCAATTTTATTTTGCGATGCGATGACTGCTTCGGCCGTACCGGTGACCATTACGCCTTGGTCGAGCATCCGCAGTGAAAGCATGAGAACCGTCAAAAGCCCCACGATGCTCATCGTGGTACGGACCCCATCGAATACGGCATCCAGCTTCTCGAATTTGGGAATCTTAAACGAAGAAAAATAATTCATTGGCCCCTCCGCCGCTCGAAAATTCCGTGGTGGATACTCGGGATCGATCTTCGTCGCACGCTCGCGATTCCAATCATCAGCATGAAGCTACCAGAGCAGCCCGCAGTTTTGGGGGAAAGTCCGCCAGGCCGGATTGCCAGGATCGATTTGTTACAGACTCGAGACAATTCAGCGACTAGAGGACGAGTAAGCATGGCCGATTTGCCCGCCCCAAGCGCCGCGATGACCCATGCTCAATGACAATCTTGCGAGTCGCTATAAATCCATTACCGGTGTGACACCGGGCTGAAACATTCGAACCGGAACGTCTTACTGCATCGCAGCAGAATGGAAATTTCTCGTGAAGAGTGCCCCGGCGAGGGGGCGCGTGCTTGCTACAATGAATAGGTCTCGCGGTCATTTCGCCGGGGACAAACGCACCAACGCGGAATGTCTGCGGTTCAGCCTTTGCCTGCACAAAGACTGGCCGCAGACCATTCCACTACCGCTTAGGGCCGCGATCCGGTTGGAAACGGCCATGCTGCCGCCGGGTTCAGAGGCATTCTCGCCCCCGACGCCATTGGCGTACTGGCGGCTTGCGAGCCACCAGACACCTTTGACGATGCCGACGCTGCCACAGCAGGCGCTTTCACGGACTTGGCTTTCTTAGCGGGTTTCTTAGCTGCTTTTTTCGGCGCTTTCTTTTTTGCGGCTTTCTTTTTGGCCGCTTTCTTTTTTGCCGGTTTCTTTTTTGCAGCTTTTTTCTTTGCCGCCGACTTCTTCTTAGCCGACTTCTTCTTCGCCGCTTTCTTCTTCGCCTTTTTCTTGGCGGCTTTTTTCGCGGTTTTTTTCTTGGCTGCTTTCTTTGTTGCCATGGTTGTAGCTCCTATCAAGTTGAACAAACACACCAACGAACCCCGGTCGAGTTGACCGGGATATCCAACCGTCGGCATACGCCGGCCGGTCGAATGGATTGCGAATCGCGAAACTCAATCACGATTCGCTTTGAACGGGAAGCATCGCATCCTCAGAAATTGGCTGTATCGATCCTGATCGATGAGAACTGCCATCGCATACGAATTTCCCGCCTGAAACCATGTGCGACAGCGTGCGGGAGTTACCCGCGGCATCAATGGTGCCGGCTCTTGCACTGCTCGCTTCGCGGTGCCGTTGCGTGGTGTACGTATGTGCATACCGTATCAGTCCCAACTGAGCGCACCGCCCGTTTGATATTCAATCACCCTGGTCTCGAAGAAGTTGCGCTCCTTCTTCAAGTCGATCATCTCGCTCATCCAGGGAAACGGATTTGTCGCTCCTGCATAAATGACGTCGATCCCGATCTGCTGGCTCCGACGATTCGCGATATAGCGCAGGTACTCTTTGAACATTGGTGCATTGAGTCCTAGTACCCCACGCGGCATCGTATCTTCTGCATATCGATACTCGAGTTCCACCGCTTTCTTCATGAGAGCTTGAATTTCCTCACGAAACTCTTGCGTCCAAAGGTGTGGGTTCTCAAGTTTGATCTGATTGATGAGATCGATGCCGAAATTACAGTGCATCGACTCATCGCGCAAGATGTATTGATACTGTTCAGCAGCACCGGTCATCTTATTTTGCCGGCCCATCGCCAATATTTGCGTGAAGCCGACGTAGAAGAAGAGCCCTTCCATTACGCAAGCAAACACGATGAGGCTTCGCAGGAGTTTCTGATCTGCCTCAGGGGTACCTGTCTTGAATGCCGGATCAGTCAGGACATCGATGAATGGGATTAGAAACTCGTCCTTCTCCCTGATGCTTGAGATCTCTTGGTAGGCGTTGAAGACTTCCCCTTCGTCCAGCCCGAGGCTTTCCACGATGTACTGGTAAGCATGGGTGTGGATCGCCTCCTCAAATGCTTGCCTGAGGAGGTACTGGCGACACTCCGGCGCGCTGATGTGGCGATAGGTGCCAAGCACGATGTTGTTGGCCGCCAGGGAGTCCGCGGTAACGAAAAACCCGAGATTGCGTTTGATGATGCGCCGCTCATCGTCGGTCAGCCCCTGCGGGTCCTTCCACAGGGCGATGTCGCGGCTCATATTGATTTCTTGCGGCATCCAGTGATTGGCGCATGCCGACAGGTATTTCTCCCAGGCCCATTTGTATTTGAATGGGACGAGCTGATTGACGTCGGTATTGCCGTTGATGATCCGTTTGTCTTCAACCCGGATTCGCCGGAATGACTCTTTCGAACCATCGGCAACCGGATCGGATACCCTGCCGCTTGGCAGGTCGGCAGGGAATCCTTCCCGAAGCGCGAGCCCGGCGACGGCGGCCCCGCGAATATCTTCATCGAATCTGAGCATTCTATTCAACCTGTTTTGCAGCCTATTGGCAGGCTTCGCATTCGGGATCGTCGATCGCACAAGCCTTCGGCTCGGCCTCACTATCGTGCGCTGAGGACGACATACCGCCGGAAGGCACAGCGTTCAGCTGACCTGCCTTGACCGTGGATTTTTCCGCATGCGTCGCACCGAGGGAACGCAGATAGTAGGTGGTCTTCAGACCACGCAACCATGCCAACCGGTAGGTGTCATCCAGCTTTTTACCGGACGCATTCGCGATGTAGATGTTGAGCGACTGAGACTGGTCGATCCATTTTTGTCGGCGCGCAGCACATTCGACGAGCCATGACGGATCAATTTCGAATGCGGTGGCATAGAGCCGGCGCAACTCGGCAGGAACGCGATCGATCCTCGCCAGGTTGCCATCGAAGTACTTGAGGTCAGCGATCATGACCTCGTCCCACAACCCGAGTTGCTTCAAATCCCGCACCAGATATTCATTGACGACCGTAAACTCCCCTGACAGATTTGACTTGACGTACAGATTCTGGAAGGTCGGTTCGATGGACGCGGCGACCCCGACGATATTGGAGATCGTTGCGGTCGGCGCAATCGCCAAACAATTGGAATTGCGAATACCATACTTTCGGATCCGGTCGCGGACGACGTTCCAATCAAGGGTCGCCGACCGATCGACGTCGACAAACCCGCCACGCTCGTTCTTCAATAGATCAAGGGTGTCCTGGGGCAAGATGCCGCGGTCCCACAGCGATCCGGGAAAACTGGAGTAACGCCCCCGTTCTTCCGCCAGTTCGGTCGATGCGATGTAGGCGTAGTACGCCACCGCTTCCATCGATCGATCGGCTAAATCAACGGACTCCTGCGATCCATAGGGAATTCGCAGAGCGTGCAGACAATCCTGGAACCCCATGATGCCCATACCGACCGGCCGGTGCTTCAGATTTGAATTGCGCGCTTTCGAAACAGCGTAATAATTGATGTCGATAACATTATCGAGCATCCGCATTGCGATGGAAATCGTGCGGTTCAACTTGACATGGTCAAGCTGTCCGTCCTTCAAATGGGCAACCAGGTTGACCGACCCCAGATTGCAGACAGCGATTTCGCTGTCGCTGGTGTTGAGCGTAATTTCTGTGCAAAGGTTAGAGCTATGCACCACGCCCGCATGCTGCTGCGGCGAGCGGATATTGCAAGGATCCTTGAACGTAATCCAGGGATGGCCCGTTTCAAACAACATCGACAGCATTTTTCGCCAAAGATCGATTGCCGCGACCTTCCTGAACAGCTTGAGTTCACCGCGAACGGCCTTCTGTTCATGGGCGAGATAGGCTTTCTCAAATGCCTGCCCGAATTTTTCATGCAAGTCGGGACAATCGGACGGCGAGAACAACGTCCATTCTTGATTGTTCGCGACCCGCTTCATGAACAGGTCGGGAATCCAGTTCGCCGTATTCATGTCGTGGGTGCGGCGGCGATCATCGCCCGTGTTCTTCCGCAACTCGAGAAATTCCTCGATATCTAGATGCCAAGTCTCCAAATAGGAGCACACCGCACCTTTGCGCTTGCCACCCTGATTGACGGCCACGGCGGTGTCGTTGACGACCTTCAAGAACGGGACCACGCCCTGGGATTTCCCATTCGTGCCCTTGATATGCGACCCCAGTGCGCGGACCGGCGTCCAATCGTTGCCAAGACCACCGGCGTACTTGGCGAGCAGCGCATTTTCCTTGATCGCTTCATAGATGCCATCAAGATCGTCAGCGACCGTGGTGAGGTAGCAGCTCGAAAGTTGGGATCGCCGCGTGCCGGAATTGAATAAGGTCGGCGTCGAGCTCATGAAATCGAAGCTCGACAACACCTGATAGAACTCGATTGCTCGCGCCTCGCGTTCGATCTCGTTTAGCGCCAACCCCATCGCGACTCGCATAAAAAACGCTTGCGGCAACTCGATCCGGGCACCATCGATGTGCAGGAAATATCGGTCGTAGAGCGTTTGCAGTCCAAGATAACCGAACTGGAGATCGCGAGACGCATCAAGCGCCTTGCCAAGCCTTGCCAGATCAAACCGAGCGAGCCGCTCATCCAGCAGCTCCGCCGCGACCCCACGCTTGATATAGGCCGGAAAATATTCCGCGTAGCGAGGCGCCATCGCATCCTGGAATACCTCCTCACCGATTACTTCCAAGCGGATCGCGTGAAGGAGCAAGCGCGCCGTAACGAGTGAATAGGCAGGTTCCTTTTCGATCATCGCCCGCGCCGCGAGTACCATCGACTTGCGGATTTCTTCAATCGGCACGCCGTCATAGAGATTTTTCAGCGTCTCAGCCTTGATATGCTCCGCATCCACCGCAGCGCCCAATCCAGCGCAAGCCGATGTAATGATCTCGGTGAGCTTTGCCTCGTCCAACGGACGGCGCTGTCCGCCATCCATGACGTGCAACACGACGCTCGCAGATGCCTTCTTTCGCTTTGCGCCTTCCGCGGCGCGCGCCTCTGCCCTTTTTTCACGGTACAAAACATATGAGCGGGCGACATCGTGCTGGCCGGAGCGCATAAGGGCCAGCTCGACTTGATCCTGAATATCTTCTATAAGGAAGGTTCCGCCGGCCGGTTGCCGACGAACCAATGCATTGACGACACTTTCCGTGAGGCTTCCCACCACTTCACGAATGCGCGCGGAAGCGGCCCCCTGCCCCCCCTCCACGGCGAGAAATGCTTTGGTCATCGCGACGGAAATCTTGCCAGGCTCAAATCCGACGACCGCGCCGTTACGGCGAATGATCTTTAAATCCGCGTAGAGCGTCGTTGCTGCACCTGACACCACCTCCGGCATTGCCGGCGGCGCAACAGGCTGCAACGGAGCACTTCCGCCAACAAGCTGCATGCTGAACTCCTCTCTATGGCAACAGCGCTTGCGCCGTACCGTGTTTATCTTGTGTTTTTGAGAATTGCTCTGCTGGGTCTGGCAGCGGATTCGCGTTGGCGCCCATGCTAATTTGCCAACGGCGCCTGCTCCAACCGCAACGTTCACCCAACCACTACATATAGTGCCTAAGGCCGCATCGTGTCCCAATTGTAGTGCGTCGCTTTATTTCATGCAACAGTCTTGACATAGAAAATTCAAGGCGTGCAGTGACGCGACGATGAACGGTTGCCCGGCAACACAATGATGATCGAATGCGGCCGCGGCGCATGCGCCCGACCGCTTCGTTGCGTCATACGTAGTGTCGTTGCGACAGCGCGCGGCGATGGCCTGGTCGACCTTGCGAGCACCACCGGGGTGCGGCAGTGCGCCGCGCCATACCGCTGCTACTGGATGCCTAAGCGTTCCGTGCGATAGCGAAGCGCGCGAAAGGTAATGCCGAGGAGTCGCGCGGCGGCGGTTCGGTTGAATCGCGTCCGATCAAGCGCCAACAAGATCGCCTCTCGCTCGACCCGATCGAGATAGCCCTGCAGAGGCCATCGCGCGCCGTCCTCGGGGGCCGCGGCGGCACCGTTTATCGACGATGGCGGGGTCAGCTGCAAGTCCGCAACATCTATTTCTGACGAGTTCGACAGCGCGAGCGCGCGTTCCAGAATATTTTCCAGTTCGCGGATGTTGCCGGGAAAGTCGTACGAGCAAAGGGCTTCTATGGCGGCGCCAGAAAGCTTCGCGGGACTCGACGGCAGGTCTCGCGCGACAGCCGTCCAAGGATCGCTCTTGCGAGTTCCGGAATGTCTTCGCGACACTCGCGAATCGGCGGCATCCGCAGTTCTATAACGTTCAGACGGCAATAGAGATCCTGCCGGAACTTGCCGCCCTCGACCAATACCGCAAGATTCTGATGCGTGGCGCAGATGATGCGGACGTCAACAGGATCCTCGGCCGTGGCACCCACTTTGCGGACCCGCTTTTCCTGAATGGCTCGGAGCAGCTTGACCTGCATATGCAACGGCAGGTCGGCCATCTCATCGAGAAACAGCGTCCCACCATTGGCCGCATGGAAGAATCCCGACCGATCCTGCTCGGCACCGGTGAAGGCGCCCTTTCGATAGCCGAAGAACTCGCTTTCCATCAAGTTTTCCGGAATCGCGCCACAGTTGACCGGCAAAAACGCCTTCTCTCGGCGCGCCCCATTTGCGTGGATAAGACGCGCAGCGAGCTCCTTGCCGCTGCCCGACTCTCCCGTGACGTAGATGGGAGCCTGGCTGCGCGACAATTTGATGATCATCCCGCGCGCATGTTCGATCGGCGGACTCCCACCTAGCAATCGGAGTTCGCCGTCGTCCGCCTCTATTGCTTGTTTCGGTAGCGCCAACGCGGACTTCACCAAGGTTCGCGGCTGATCGAGTGACAGCGGCTTGCTCAGATAGTCGAAGGCCCCGCTCTTCAACGCCGCGACGGCATTCTCCGTGCTCCCGTGGGCGGTGATGACCGCAACCGGCAAATCAAACCCCTTGGCGGCGATATGCCGGACGATTTCCAACCCATCGCCGTCGGGTAGCCGCATATCGGTCAGGCACAATTGGATGTCCTGCGACTCGATGATGCTCTGTGCCTCTTTGACGGTGTCAACCGATATGACGGCGTACCCCATGCGGATAATGCTAAGTTCGAGCAGTTCCCGGATATCGGCCTCGTCGTCCACCACCAAAACCTTTGCAGGAATTGCGATGCCGCGCCGATCATTTGGTTTCATGTTCGCCCCCCCGGCACACTGCAGCCGAAAATGTGCGCCAGCTTTGCCTGGCAGATAATCGAGCCGCGCGCCATTTGCTTCAGCGAGTCCGCGCGAGATATAGAGCCCAAGCCCGGTTCCTCTGCTATCGGTGGTAAAGAACGGCTCAAACAATTGCGCCCGAAGGTGTTCCGGAACACCCGGCCCATCGTCCGACACATTGAGTTCCACGCCATGACCGATAGTCGTCACGAATATCCGTATTCCTGCGGGTCCCGTGGCGGCATATCGCCACGCGTTACGGATCAGATTCCACAGAATCTGCGTCAGATGAACCCGGTCAAAAGTAACCGTCACATCGGCGGCGCAGTCGATGCGGATCGCCCCGGCATTCTTATCTTCTTGCTGTGCGAAGTCCGCTACGAAAGTATTCATGAAAGACGAAAACGGGATCGATTCGAGCAGAACGCGGTCTCTGCGGTTCAACTCCAGCACATCCGACACCATTCGATTAAGCCGGTATGCGTTGTCCCGCATGATGCGGGCCAGCCGCCCCCCCCTGTGCGCGGTTCTCCTCCAGCATCAGGTCGGCGGCATGGGCAATTGCCGACAATGGATTACGGATTTCATGGCAATATTGGCGGTAAGGTGGCCCAACGCGACCAGCTTCACTTGCCTTGCTTCATCTTCAAGCTTGGAAAGGTCCCCTAGGAAAACCACGGTGAAACGGCGATTCTCGACGCCTGCCTGCTGGAAGCGTGCGCGTACGCGCAACGGCAAGCCCTCAACCAAGGTCGATTGATCATTCGCCCCATCTCGTTTGATCCATTCGCCGATTTGCTTCGCGAGTGAATCCGAATGGTTAGCCAGGGCGTCGCCGATTCGAATGGGGCGACCAAGCAAGGCGTCGGCGCGCCGGTTTGCTTGTCGCACAAATGCTTGCTCATCGACCACGATCACACCGTCTGGCAAGTCGCGGATTACCAATGCATTGACACCAACCTGGTTCGCAAGCTCGATACCGCGATTCAAGGCAATCGTTTCGTTGGAAATCACGCAATGGGCGAGCCAGTTGGTGACCAGCGACGTCACAAAGTAACCGACGCCAAGAATCGCCGGCTGCAGCATCACATTCGCACTTGCGCCATAGCGATTCATCCAGAGAAACTGCTCTACCAGGATGGCAATCGTGGCGATGCTCGCAAAAAGAGGGGCAGCACACGATCCGCTACCAGGGCGGCACCGGCCAGCGATATCAGCAACATGACGCCAAGGCCGCTGCGAAAGCCACTGCTGGAATGCATTAGCAGAGTGATCGCAGCAACATCGGCCACCACATGGAAGGTGAGCTGCACGCTGAACCACTGACGGTAGGCGACCAGCGCGACATGAAACACCATCGTCACTGATACGTAGACAAGACTCCCGACAATGAACATGTCGGAACCGATCGCGTCCAAATCGGAACCGACCGGACTGGCAAGGCCAACGACCGTAAAGAACGCAGCGATGATGAGGCGGTAGACGTTGAAATACCGGAGCGAAGTCCAGAGCGAATGGGGAACTACGCGGTTCCAACGGGAACCTGCCGTCTGGTCAGCGGTCGTCCCGCTTGGTCCCAGTCCGCCCGGATCGCGGAGCGCGTCGATGCTCCTCACTGCAGAAAAGCTCGCCATCTGCCTCTACTGCCTCATGGCGAGGGAAGTAGAGGCCACACTGCGCGCACTGGACGATTTTTTCGATGGAGGCACTGCGTTGCTCAGAGTTTGCGGGCTTTGCTCTGTTCGCCCCCTTCCATATCAGGTAGACGGCGACAAGAACGACAATCAGGAGAAGGTACTTGGCCATGCTGAGCAGTGGGGCATCGCTAATGGCCGCAGATCAAAACGGCCGAAGTATATTGGGAGGAGACGGCGCCAAACCAATCGATGCGGGCCCTAGTGCACGCCTTTGCGTGATCTGACCGACAAATTGCCACTGTGCCGCCAGTCACCGCCGATCGCGGATTTCAGCATCATTGTTGCGACCACCGCATTAGACATCGGATCGACCAATACCGCGATGATTTTTCGCCGTGGATCCGCGGGCAACGCACTCTGCTCAACGCAGACATCGCACCCGACTCGGCACGTCCATGACCATCGGTGGCCATCAATGGTCGGAGTGAGAGGATTCGAATCTCAGACACCTGCGTCCAGAACGTCCATCCCTCCCCCTCTGCAATCATGAACATACCTTATTCATCAATGATTTAGCGTTTCGTTGCATCCCGTTTGTCCCGCTTTATACTGGGCGGATTCAAAAGTGAAGTGCAACACCTGATCCGTTAAGGTCAGAAGATGCCCAAACCTACGAATTCGTATAGCCACCTCAAGCCTGAAGACCGCATGACCATCGCCAGCCTCATGCAGCAAAGCTACAGCCAGCGGGGCATTGCCGCATTGCTCGGTTGCTCAGCCAGTACCGTCAGCCGTGAACTGATGCGCAACGCCCAAGGAAAGACATACGACAGCCAAAGCGCACAACGTGCCTGCCAGCATCGCCGCATAGCCTCTCGCCCCCAGCGTAAGCTGCACATAGAGTCCATTTTGTTTGGCGTCGTGCACACCCTCATGCGCTCACGCTGGTCACCCGAGCAAATCGCCCTGACGCTCGGACAAACTTATTCCAAGGGCCATGGGCTGCGCGTGTCACACGAGACTATCTACAACTGCATTTACGCCCAACCCGTAGGCGAGCTGCGCAAAGATCTGATTGCTTGCCTGCGCCAGGCGAACAACAAACGCACGCCCCGCAGCAAAGGCCAAGACAGGCGAGGCCAGATACCGGACATGCTCAGCATCCACGTACGCCCGCCAGAGATCGAGGATCGGCAGTTTCCTGGGCACTGGGAGGGTGATTTGATCAAAGGCGAGGCCAACGCCAGTGCCGTGGGCACCCTGGTTGAGCGAACCAGCAAATTGTTGATGTTGGTCAAGCTACCCAACCCCAAGCCTGCTAGCGCGGCCAATGTGCTGCAAGCGTTTACAGACAAGTTGGTCAGCATTGCACAGCCCCTGCGTCAGACGCTCACCTATGATCAAGGCAGAGAGATGGCGTTGCACAAGCAGTTGACACAAAACACCGGCATGGCGGTGTACTTTTGCGACCCGCACAGCCCGTGGCAAAGGGGCAGCAACGAAAACATGAATGGCCTGGTTCGCCAGTACTTGCCCAAGGGCACAGACTTGTCGGGCTACAGCCAAGAGCAGCTGGACGCGATTGCGGACGAGATCAACAATCGACCGCGCAAGGGGCTGGGAGTACGATCGCCCTTGTCGGTTTATCGAGAGTTGCTCTTGAACAGCCCACAACACTCCTCCCTCATTCATTGAAACCCAGGGTGTTGCACTTCACTTTTGAATCCGCCCTTTCAATAGATTTCACAGACGCGCCGACCGCTGGCTCAATCCACCACTTTGAGTCCGTAGTTCTCGACGAAATTTCCGTCTGTTCGGCTCAGAAGCCGCCCGTGAACTGGTATCGGTCCGCCGGATGCCATAGCGTCGCGACAGACGCCACCTGCCCGCGCGACAGCGTCTTGCGGCACAGTACCAGAGAGGGCTGGCTCTCTTCGATTTGCAACATAGCGGCAATCTCGGGCGGCGGCAGCCGCGCCTCAATGCAGTAGCGCACCCCGGCGAGTGGCGCAACGCGCATCAGGTATTCGTTGGCTGTTGTCCTGCTGAAGTCGAGTTGCATGTAATCGGGCGCCAATGCCGGGTTGACGGCACGGTCCTCGACCTGGATTGGCAATGCGTCCTCGAAGTGCAAGACCACCGACCGGAACAGGGGCTGGCCCGCTGCGAGTTCGAAGTCGGCGGCCGCCACTTCATCGGCCGTGACGCGCTCGAGCCGCTGCAGCTCGCTACGGTGGGCATGGCCGCGCGCGTGAATCTCCTCGGCGATGCTGTGAATCTCTAATAACGTCGACTGGAACCTCTGCTGCGCCACGTAGGTTCCCGACCCCTGCACACGCAGCAGAATTCGGTCGTCGCTTAATTCGCGCAACGCCCGGTTGGCTGTCATGCGCGCGACACCGAATTCGTTCGCCAGCACCTGCTCCGACGGGATCGCGTCCCCTTCCTTCCAGTGCCCGGCCTGAATCTGCCCGAGCACATGTGCTTTGATGCGCTTGAACGCCGGCTGAACGCCGGCTCGTTCGGGAGTTTGCGCAGATGCGGGGTGTTCTGGCATGACTGATGCAAGACCTTGAAAATTTATCTAAGTCTATTATACATTCTGACCATAAGTATGTATTATTAACATATACCAATAATAAAAAAATACAATTACTTGTATATAAATTTAGTCAAAAGAGGTCAAAAGAGGTCAAAAATGAATCCCTTTAGCGTCCGCACCTCGCCGTTTCTGTCCCTCGCTACAGCCTTGGCTATCGGCCTGCTTGCCGCAGGCCCTGCGCATGCCGACCTC
>SHXR01000059.1 GCA_009693235.1 Betaproteobacteria bacterium
TCGCCTATGACAAGGCGAGTCAGGCCATGGCCTGCGCACCATGGGTGGGCGATGCACCGACCTAGGGGCTTTCATTGACACCCGGTGAGATCGGCATGGTCTCGATCATCGCGATTCTAGTGATGATCTATGTCGGGCTGCATGTCGCCGTCGCGCTCGGTTTGGCGTCGCTAGTCGGTGTGTGGGCGATTCGCGGCACCTTCGAGGTGGCGACCAATCTGCTCGCCATCGCCGCGGCCGATAGCATCGCGAGCTACGATTTCGGCGTGATTCCACTCTTTGTGCTGATGGGGGCGCTGGTGTCGGTCGCTGACCTTGGACGCGATGTCTATGTCGCTGCCAACCAGATATTCCGGCGCGTGCTGGGCGGGTTGGCTATTGCGACCGTCGCCGCCAACGCGGTGTTTGCCGCGGTGACCGGTGTTTCGATTGCTTCCGCGACGGTCTTCACGAAGATTGCCGTGCCGGAAATGCTGCGCCTCGGTTATCGGCCGCGGTTTGCGGTGGGCGTGGTGGCGGGCAGCTCGGTGCTGGGCATGCTGATACCGCCAAGCATTCTGCTTATCGTCTATGGCATCGTGGCAGAGCAATCGGTCGGCAAGTTGTTTCTTGGCGGCGTGGTACCGGGCATCGTGCTGGCAGTGATGTTCTCTATCGCGATCGTCGCGATGACGCGCTATATGCCGGGATTCGTCGGCGCGCCGCGCGCCCCCGAGGCGGGCGAAATGCTGTCACCGTTGCGGCTTGCCGTGCTGCTAGGCCCGATTGCCGGTTTGATCGTGCTGGTCATCGGTGGCATCTATGGTGGTCTTTTCACGCCGACCGAGGCGGCGGCGATCGGTGCGCTCGGTGCTTTTGTGATCGCGATCGCACGCGGCCGGCTGAGCTCGCGCGTGTTTTGGAATGTGCTCTCGGAAACCGGCGCGGTCACGGCGACCATCTGCATCATCTTCGTGGCGGCGAGCATGTACAGCCGTATGCTGGCGATGTCCGGATTACCAGGTACCGTCGCCGACTGGGTGGTCGCAGCCAAGCTCGGGTTCTACACGACCATCGGCCTTTATCTGGCGTTGGTGCTGGTGCTTGGGACGTTCCTTGACTCATTCTCGATTATTCTGTTGACGGTGCCGGTGATGCTGCCGATCCTGCAAGCATTCAATGCCGATCTGATCTGGTTCGGCGTTCTGATGGTCGTGGCGGTGGAAATCGGTATCCTTACGCCGCCCCTTGGAATCGCGGTGTTTGCCGTCAAGAGCACGCTGAATGATCCCCGCATCACCTTGAATGACGTGTTCGCCGGTTCGTTTCCGTTTGTGCTCGTCATGATGGTGTTACTGGTGATTATGCTGTTTTTCCCGAAAATCGTGACCGGTATTCTTTGATCGGGCGGGTCTTGCGAAGGCCCGATGAAGAGGTTAGGCTTTATCCATCACGTAGGTTGCTACACGAGGAGTCCCACTAATGATGCTCGACGTATTCAATCACTTCATGCCCAAAACGATCTTCGATCGGTTGAGCGATCTGGTGCCCGGGCACATGGCCCTCTCGTTGTTTCCGGAGTTACCGACGCTATGGGACACCGATGCGCGCCGCCGCCTGATGGATGAATTCGGTGATTATCAGCAAGTCCTGTCGCTCTCGAATCCGCCCATCGAGGTGCTGGGCTCCCCGCAACTGACACCCGAGCTTGCGCGGATCGCCAATGATGGTCTGGCTGATCTTTGTCGCAAGTATCCGGATAAGTTTCCGTGCTTTATTGCGTCGATGCCGATGAATAACGTCGATGCGTGTCTAGTTGAAATCGATCGTGCGATCAATCAACTGGGCGCGCGCGGCATTCAGGTATTCACCAACGTGCTCGGCAAACCGCTTAGCGCGCCGGAATTTCGGCCGATTTTCCAGGCGATGGCAAAACACGATCTGCCGGTCTGGATCCATCCGATCCGCGGTCCGCATTTTTCCGACTACGCGTCCGAACAGAAGTCCGAAGATGAAATCTGGTTCACCTTCGGCTGGCCCTATGAAACCACCGCGTGCGTAACGCGATTGATTTTCTCCGGCCTCTACGACGAGCTGCCGGGGCTCAAGATCATCACCCATCATATGGGCGGCATGATTCCGTATTTCTCCGCCAAGATCGAATTGGGCTTTGATCAGATTTTCTCCGGCACGGCAACGCATAACCCGGTTGCGGCGAAGGCCGGATTGAAGAAACCTCTGATTGACTACTACCGCATGCTGTATGCCGATACTGCACTGAACGGCAGCGTCGAGGCCACCCGTTGCGGCCATTCGTTCTTTCATACCGACCATGCAGTGTTTGCGACCGACGCACCATTTGATGCCGACAAGGGTAGGGCGCTGATCGGTTCGACCATCAAAGCGGTGCAGGCGTTGCCGATCGCGAAAGCCGAGCAGGAGAAAATTTTCAGCGGCAATGCTCGTCGATTGCTCCGACTTAACTAGCCAAAATCGCGTACACCGATGAGAACCCAGAACGTTACGGTACCGCTCAAAGACGGTGCCATGGGCGCGTATCTCGCGATACCCGATGGCAAGTCCGCCGGTGCAGTAATTGCGATCATGGAAATATGGGGCGTCAATGACACGATGCGCCACCATGCGCACGAGTTCGCCGAGGCCGGTTTTATCTGCCTCGTCCCCGATCTCTTCTGGCGGCAAGAGCCCGGCATAGAATTGTCCGATCACAGCCCCGAAGACGGTAAAAAGGCATTCGACCTTTACTACGACTTCGACTACGACCTCGGCGTGAAGGACATGGTCGGTGCCTGGCGCTATCTGGAGAACATGAGGGAGTGCAATGGCAAGGTTGGTGCGGTGGGCTACTGCCTGGGCGGCAAGCTTTGCTACCTGATGTGCTGTCGTACTGATATCGATTGTGCGGTGGCCTACTATGGCACTTACATCGAGCATCGCATCAAAGAAGCACCGAATCTCCACCGGCCGTTCATGCTGCACATGGCGATGAAGGATCGTTGGGTGCAGGCCGAAGTCAACGATCTGATTGAGCGGCGGCTCGCGCCAAATCCGCTAGTCACCATTCACAAGTATCCGGATGCCGATCACGCCTTCGCCAGAAAAGGCGGGCGTCCGTACCGTCAGGCGGACGCCGATCGCGCGCTCGGGTTGAGCGTCGAGTTCTTTCGCAAGCATCTGGGTTGAACGGCTGTATCCATCACAATAGGGGAGACAACAATGAGCGAATCGACACAGAATTTCCTGCAACTGCTGGGCCGTGTTCTACTGTCCGTCATTTTCATCGTGGCGGGCATCCGCAAGGCACTGAGCTTCGCGGCGTCCGTTGCCTACATGGCGAAGAATGGTGTGCCTCTTACGGAGCCGTTGGCTGTAGCGGCAATCGCTCTTGAAATTGGCGGCGGCCTGATGCTGTTGTTTGGTTGGAAGACGCGCTACATCGCCATTGTTCTGGCGATTTTTGTCGCGGTGATTACGCCGATCTTTCACGCGTTCTGGACATTCGAAGCCGCGGCCTTGCCGAACCAGCTCAATCACTTCCTGAAGAATCTGTGCGTGATCGGCGGTATGTTGTATGTCGCGGTGAGTGGCCCAGGGAAGTACAGCATCGACGGCAATAGGAAGTAGTCGCGGCTTGCTACACCTCGCGCGTAATCATTGGATAGTGCAGATTCCCGCCGGTAAAAGGCGGGAATTTGTGGAAGTCCTCGCGCATCGCATGCCGCACCGGTGAATTGAGTGAAGCCTGCAGGGCCGCTGGGTTGTCGAACACCACCTTGTTCCGCTGCATCACATTCGCACATGGCCATGGCAGGAAACCGCACCAATCGATGCGGGTGCAGATTTCGATTTCCCGGATCCCGTCGAAGTTCGCCATCAGTTGCGGATGATGGCTGATGTAGTACCAGAGCCATTCATTCAAGTCCTCGGCTTGACCGGGATACTCGACGAGATAGGTGCAACGCAGGTCCTCGGCGTGATTGACTGGATTTGGTGTCGGCACTGGATAGGGTCGTGACAGCATGGCCTGCTGTTGAACGGCCGCGCGGGTAAGGCTAGGTAATGCGTTCGGTGCGGCCAGCGTCTGCAAGTGGCCTTTCGGAGCCAATGCATTCTCCAGTGCCACGATGTCGTCGAAATAAAGCTCAAGGGCAAGCTGCGGGGACGGACCATCATTCAAATAGGGATCGGTCGCTTCGGTGGGGGTAAAGACAAGCCCTCGCTGCAAGTCAGGGACGGTGCGCACCAGTTCGATGACACGCGCCTCTTCCGCAGACGTAATCCGCATGGTCGGGGCCGCGCGATCATGAAAGAACAGAAAATAGGCGAAACCCATGGCAGATCCAGAAGAGGGGATGCCTCATCATAACAAGCCGCCCAGACGGCAGTTTGACAGCACACGCGCACCCTCCTACAGTTGGCGCTCGACGTTCACCATTCGATGGGAGAAAAGCATGTTCTTGCGCAACGCTTGGTATGTGGCGGCCTGGGCCAGCGAATTGACCGGCGGGCAGTTATTGGCGCGCACGATTTGCGGCGATCCGGTGGTCTTTTGGTGCGACCAGAGCGGCAAGGTCGGCGCGGTGGAAGATCGTTGCTGCCATCGGTTGTTCCCGTTGAGCAAAGGAACGGTCCAAGGTGATTTCATCAAGTGCGGCTACCACGGCTTCGAATACGACTGCACCGGCAAATGCGTGCTGATCCCATCGCAACGAGAGATCCCGAAAAACGCGCGTGTGCGCCACTATGCGGTCGTCGAACGCCATAGCGTCGTGTTCATCTGGATGGGCGATGCAGCCACCGCCGACATGGCGAAAATTCCGGAACTGCCGACCAGCGATCCGCAATTTGGCTGGAAGGGTGCGCGCTACTACGTGCGGGGCAACTACGAACTCATCATCGAGAACCTGCTCGATCTGACGCATCTTACGTTCGTGCATGCCTCGACGATCGGCAACTACGCGCTGATCGATAGCCCCGTTGTGAAGACCGAACGCTGGGAACGTGAAGTGCAGGTAAGTCGCTGGATGATGAATTCCGACCCGCCACCCACCTATGTGAAAGCGGGCAACTTCACCGGCAAGGTCGATCGCTGGCAAATCATTCGGTGGGCCGAGCCGTCGGTGGTAAGACTTTGGACCGGTGCCGCCCCCCACGGGCAGAATGCGCGCGGGAAGATCGCCCCTCACGGCGCACCGGAAGGCGGCAAGCTGGGCGGCATCGGCTTTTTCAATCTGAATCTCATCACGCCAGAAACGGAAAAGACCACGCACTACTTCTGGGCACAGGGTCAGGACATGCAGCCCAAGAATCAGGCGATGACCGACATGGTGTTCGGGCAGATCGAGATGGCGTTCACGCAAGACTGGGAAGTCTTCGAACTCCAGCAGATGCGAATGGACCAGGCACCGGGGCGGGCGAGGGTGGACGTCGGCGGCGATGCGGGCGGCATCCAGGCGATCAATATTCTCAGACGCTCGATCGAGGCGGAGAAGACGTTGCGGGTGGCGGCGTAGGGTGGTGACCGGGAAAAAATAACCGGTTAAATTGAAAATATATCTGGATAAACCACGTTGGCCGTCTCGACGCGCCAGTGGTACGATCCTGCAATGATAGACCGGTCTTCATGTACGGCCGTAGAACGCGATCCCGAGCGCGTAAGTGGCGCGTGGGTGTTTGCGGGCACGCGCATTCCCGTCGCCGCCTTATTCGAGAATCTTGAGGACGGTGCGTTGGTGTCGCAGTTTGTCGAGTGGTTCCCTGGTGTCACCATTGAACAGGTTCGCGCTGTGCTGGAGCACGCTGCGCGAAGCGCATTCGCCCCTGCGTAAGTGCGCGTTCTCTTCGGTCAATGAATAATAGGGGACGCAATAATAGTGGACGTACCGCGATATTCCACTCACCCGAGGCGCACTCGGTGCATGCGTCTTCGCTAGGCAGATGGCAAGGTCTGACCCAATGTGTCTCGTTCGATAATCAGCAAGCTCTGGCACGGTGATTTTCCCTTGTGGATTGCCTTCTGGTTTTTTTTGGGCGTTTTATCTGCCGGGCTCGCCATTGCGCTCATGTTTGCTATGCCATGGGACAGCGCATGGGTAGGATTTATCCTTCCTTCTGTTCCGCTGTTCGCCGCCGGCTCCATTGGTTACTTCATAGTGGTTTGCGTGGGAATTTGGCGCAGTGCTGGGGAGTACGTGGGAAGGAAAACCTGGCCACTGTTGGCACGTGCCGCAATCGTTGGAGTCTCGGGACAATATTTGCTACCAATTGCAGATCTCAGGATTTGCCTGTTGGTGGATTGCGCCTAGTTCCGTCAAGGAGGGTGACTATTTTTTCATGTTTCGAGATGGCGATCGAATCGCCCATCGTGAACATCATTCCTATTGGGCAAACTGGGAATTCTAAGGGATTTTCGATCGGGTCATGCCGAAGGATGCGAAGTTTGAAGTAATCTTCCACGGCGACAGCTTTCGTCTTCGAGAGAAGTAATTTTCAGTCGAAATTGTGCAATTGCCAACGGTCGAAGAGGCCGATGCATCGGAAAGATCAAAGTGAGAAACGGAAGCATCTAATTTTGGTTCACATACGGCAGCACCTACACGTACCTATCGGTCATGCGCGTCGAGCGCCTTGCTACTGAGGCTGGGCTAAAACTGGTCTGGCGGCCCTTTGACCGAGCCGCGTTAGATTTCCCGCCTGGGACGCCACGCCCTGCGAATTGGGGCGGCCCGTTTGGCAGCCCAGTCAAGCTCGCATATATGTGGCGAGATCTGGAGCGTCGGGCCGCGGAACACGAATTATCTTACGTCAAGCCTTTGATTTATCCGACTCGATGGCGAGAGACTGCTTGGGTTGGACTACTTGGCTTTCGTGAGGGGTGGGGGGCTGCGTTTACCCGCCGCGTGTTTGCGATGAACTTCGTCGAAGCAAAGCCGATCGGTGTGGATAACAATTTGACTGACGCGCTTCGCGATATCGGGCAAGACGCGCAACAGGTGCTCGAACGAGCGAAACAACCCGAGGTTGAGGCTGAACTCGTTGCCGCAACCGAGGAGGCTCGTGGGCGAAAAATGTTCGGGGCGCCGACTTTCTGGGTAGACGGTGAAATATTTTTGGGTGATGACCGATTGATGCAGGCGATCGAATGGGCGAAGGGAAAGTGAAGGGTAATGGGCCTTTGCGTGCTTCTTATTCCGCCCGTATCCCAACATCGTTAACGATCTTGGCGAACTCGTGGTGCAATCGGGCGACGTAACCCTGCATTGATCGCCGACTGGCGAGATCAATGCACCACCGATCCCCCGTCCACCACGATGCATTGTCCGGTCATGAAGTCGCTATCGGCGCTGCATAGGTAGACCATCGTTCCGGTGAGATCTTCCGGTTGCTGATTACGGTGAATCGCACGCGTCGCAGTGTTCATGGCGAGCATGGCTGGCGTCCATTCACCATTTTCTTTCACGCCGTCGCTAACAGTCAGTCCTGGCGCGAGCGTGTTCACGCAAATGCCATCGTCACCCAGTTCGCGGGCCATGCATCGCGTCATCCCCACGACCGCTGCCTTGGAGGTCACATAGTGCAGCAGCATCGGGGTGCCCTTGAAGACGGTTCCCGAGGCGATGTTGACGATCTTGCCGTACTTGTTCTTGCGCATTTCCGGGACGGCGGCCTTGACGCATTCAAAGACACCCCGGACGTTGACGGCCATCAGATTGTCCCATTCTTCGCTGGAGATTTCCATGAAGTGCTTCTGATGCAGGGAGGCAAACAGCGCGGCGTTGTTGACCAGGATGTCCAGCTTGCCGAAGGCTTTGACGGTGGCGGCGACCATCGCTTGCACAGACTTCGGGTCAGAGACATCGCAGTGCACGGCAATGGCTTGGCCGCCCGCAATCTTGATGGCGTCGGCCACCGGTTTTGCATCGAGCACATCGGCGGCACATACGCATGCGCCTTCAGCAGCAAGGGCTTTGGCATACGCTGCGCCGATTCCACGCGCGCCACCGGTGACGATCGCCACGCGGCCTTCCAGTCGTTGAGGCATTGGGTAGTTCCTCCTAGGGTCAAGGTGAATGAGAAGACACTCGAATAGAATAACCCGCTTGAGCAAAACCCATATCGAAGGCAATCAACATGGACCTAGACATCAAGGGCAAGCAGGCAATTCTCTGTGCATCCTCCAAAGGCCTTGGCCGCGCGTGCGCGACATCGCTGGCGCGGGAAGGCGTGATCGTTTATCTCAATGCGCGCAATGAGGCACAACTCATCAAGACCGTCGAGGAGATTCGCGCGGAGACCGGCGCGACCGTCCATACCGTGGTCGCCGATATCAATACCGAGGAAGGTCACGCGAAGTTGGTGGCCGCTTGTCCATCGGTCGAGATCCTCGTCAATAACAATTCCGGACCGCCGCCCGGCAAGATAGAGGATTGGGATCGCAAGGCCTGGAACGGCGCGATTGAATCGAACATGCTCGCGCCAATTTTCATGATCCAGGCGGTGGTGCCGGGGATGCGCACGCGCAAGTTCGGCCGGATCATCAATATCACCTCGGCCATGGTGAAGTCGCCGCGTCCGCCGATGGGTTTGTCAACGGCGGCGCGTGCGGGGCTCACCGCGTTTTAGAAGTCGCTATCGATCGATGTCGCGGTTCACAATGTGACGATCAACAACCTTTTGCCCGAGCGGATCGATACGGATCGGCAAAAATTCATGGCCGAACGCATGATGAAGGACAAGGGCATCACGATGAAAGAGGCACGTGCGCGAATCGCCGAGTCGATCGCCGCAAAGCGCTTCGGCCAGCCGAAGGAATTCGGTGATGCCTGCGCGTACCTGTGCAGCGTGCAGGCGAGCTTTATTTCCGGACAGAACCTGCAGTTGGATGGTGGGTCGTACGCGGGATTGATTTAATCCACCTTCACATTGTGATCGTGGACGATCTTCGCCCACTTCGCCTTCTGTTCCACCACGAAGCGACCCAGCCCCTCGGGCGTTGAGGGTGTCACCTCAGCACCCAGGTCGCTGATGCGTTTCTTCATCTCTGGGTCACCCAGGATCTTTAACAGTTCGCTGTTCAGTCTCGCCACGATTTCTTTTGACATTCCCTTGGGGCCGAATATTCCTTGGACCTGTCCCGCTACGAAGCCTGGATAGCCCAGTTCGATAGCGGTCGGCACTTCGGGAATGAACGACATGCGATTGGGGCCGGTGATGCCAAGCAGTCGTAGCTTGCCGCCCCGTACGTACGGATACGTCGACACCATCGCGATGGCCAGCGCATCGGCTTGACCGCCTGCCACATCGGCCAACGCGGGTGCGCCGCCTTTATACGGAATGAATGTGAAGGTCACGCCGGCCCGGGCGGCCAATTCGATGCCGGCCAGATGCGAGGCGCTGCCGTTGCCAAGATGCGCGTAGTTCACCTTGCCCGGATTGGCTTTGGCGTAATCGATGAACTGCGCGAGCGTTTGCGCTTTGAAATTCGGATGGACTGCAATGCCGTGTGGTGAATTGACGAGCAGCGTGATCGGCGTGAAGTCATCGATCGGATCGAACGGCAGCTTCGGATACACCGCGGGCCCGATGGTCAATGTGCTCAGGTCGGCGTGGAAGAGCGTGTAGCCATCCGCCGGTGCCTTGGCGACGAAGTCCGCACCGATGTTGCCATTCGCACCGGCTCGGTTCTCAACGAGGAAGGGCTGTCCGAGTGATTCCTGCAGCTTGGCTGAGAGGATGCGCCCGACGATATCGGTGGCCCCACCGGCCGGGAAGGTGATGATGACGCGCACCGGTTTGACCGGATACGCTTGTGCGTGGGCGGAAAACGCCGCGAATAACATCGCGAATACAGTGGCAATAAGACGGATGGCGTGTGTCATGGTGATCCTCGTTGGTGGTTCAACGCCCGACAAAGCGGGGTTTTCTGTTTTCTTTATGTGCCGCCATGCCTTCATCGACATCTTGGCTCCATTCCAGTTCGCGACGTAGTTGGTCGGAAAGTATGCGCGCGGCGTGAAAGCCTGGTTCCTGTCGCTCCGCGCTGATGCGTTTCGCGCCACGCACGGCGAGCGGACCGCTACTGGCGATCTTTCGTGCGATCGTCAGTACGCCTGACATCAGTGCATCGGGGGCGTAGAGACCCTGCACCAATCCGAGGCTGCTCATTTCATCCGCGGTGATCGTGCGGCCGGTGCAAATCAGTTCGATCGCCCGTGCGCGTCCGACGATCATCGGCAATCGAACCGGGGCACCGGCTCCGGGAAAGCCGCCCCACGTTGCTTCGGGCATGGTCATCGTCGCGCCCTGTGAGGCGTAGCGGAGGTCGCATGCGAGGCACAGCTCGACCGCACCCGCCAGCACCTTGCCGTTGATCGCGACGATGACGATCTGCGGCAGTGCCTCGATGGCATCGAACACGCGATTGGAACGCATCACAATCTCGACGATCTCTTCCTTCGAATAGCTCGCGCGGATCGCGGGATTCAAGATGCCCATCGAAAAATTCTCGGTGCCTGAACCGGTGATGAGAAGCACATCCGTCGAGGTATCGTCTGCGAGTGCGGTGGCGATGCGGCCAAGCCGGATCATCACTTCCGGCGTCAAGCGATTGAGGTCGTCCTGGCGATCGATGGTGAGGGTCATCAAGCCGGGACACTGCGTATCGCGTTCCAGCACGAGCCCTTCGGCCGTGCGCTCACGTTGACCGCTCGCGGGCAGGCCGGTCACCTGATGCCTCGCAGGAAATCGAGCAATGCCGCGTTGAATACGGTGGGATTGCAGACCGTCGAGATATGCGTGGCACCCGGCAGGACGACATGCTTCGCACCTGGTGTTGCATCACACATGACTTGCATAATGTCAGGCGGTGCACCGACCCTATCGTGTTGCCCGCTAATATATAAAACCGGCATGCGTAGCGTTGACAGCCGATCCGCGTGGCCAAGGGTCAGGATGGCGGCGATGCAGCCGAGGTAACCGTCGAGCGAGGTGCGCAGAATGGCGTCACGCACCGTTTTCATGGTCGCTGGATTCTTGTCCCGAAATTCTTGCGAGAACCAGCGGCTGATCGTCATATCGGCAATGGCTGCGATGCCGCCTTTGGTGGCCGTTTCTACGAGTCCCGGCCAAATGCCCTGATACTGGGGTGTCATCGAGGCACGGCAACTCACCGGAATCAGCGCCGAGACCCGTCCACCATTTTGCAGCGCAAGCTCGCTTACGACGATGCCGCCTAATCCAAGACCTGCAATCGCCGATTGGCGAATATCGAGCGCATCCCAGATACCCAGCACATCGCCCACCAGTTGACGAAGCGTGTACGGATGGGGGGAACTCGTCGACAGGCCATGACCGCGACTGTCGATGCGAAGAATGCGGTAGTGCGGTGCGAGTGCGGGAATCTGCGCATCCCATAGTGTGTGATCGTTGGCGATGCCGGTAAAGAACGTGATCCACGGTTTTCCCTCCGCGCCATCGATGACGCAATTGAGGCGTGCGTCTTTGATATCGATCAGTCTGGCGTTACCCATGCGGGTTTCCTCCTTGTTGATGGTGAGAATGCCGTGCCGCTAAGCTGCGAGGCGTTGATGCACCCAGTGCGCCGCGGCAAGCGTCCGTGCGTCGTCACCGAGTCGTCCCACCACCTGCAGCCCAAGTGGCAGACCTTGTGGGCCAATACCCGCCGGAATGCCTACGCAAGGCGTATGCAGGAAGGTCCACACCTGATTGAAGATCGGATTGCCGGTCGGCATCCCTTTCGGTGCTTCGCCAGGCGCGGCCGGGGCGAGCAGCACATCGCAATCGCCCATGGCATCGGGAATCATCTGCCGGCATTCGCGTCCAAGGGCTTGGGCGCCGTGATAGACGGCAGGGTCTACGTCATAGGCATGACCGCAACGCTCGAAGAGCTCTGGACGCAATTTCTCGCCGAAGCGATGGCATTCATCGGCAAATGAGCGCCCGGTCTCCCAGACGCCGACTGCAATCTGCGCCTGCAACAGCCCTTTGAAACGATCGGGCAGCGTCACGTCTTTCACGACCGCCCCCGCTTTGGCGAGCTTGGCGGCCGCTGACATCAGGCAAGCCTGCATCTCCGGCGTGGCGTTATCCCATTCGTGCGTCTTGCAAAGACCAATCCGTGGCGCAGGCACGGATTCCGGAACGAGTAGTCCGCGATAGGACATCACCCCCGCGACCCACAGTGCGATGTCGGGCACCGAGCGTGCGAATCCGCCCACTGTGTCAAGCGAGTCGGCGCTATTCCAAACGCCTTTTTTCGGGATGAGATTGTAGGTGGGCTTGTAGGCGACCACGCCGCAAAACGAGCCCGGACGAATCGTGGAGCCAAGCGTCTGCGTGCCGGTGGCCAAGGGCAACATGAAATCGGCAACCGCGGCGGCAGAGCCCGATGACGATCCACCGGGCGTGTGTTCGAGATTGTGCGGATTGCGCGTTTCATTGTGCGGAAACGTCGCGAGTTCGGTGGTGACCGTCTTGCCGAGAATGATGCCGCCCGCCCGCCGGGTGGCCGCGACGCATGCCGCATCTAGTGCAGTGTGCAGGCCTTTGTAGACGTTCGAGCCGCCCTGGGTGGGCATATCGTAGGTCTCGAAAATATCTTTCACGCCAAGCGGAATACCATGGAGCATGCCTTGGACGGCACCTTGATCAAGCGCCTTCGCAGCGGCCAACGCCGGCTCGCGACCCACATGGACGAAGGCACGCACGCTGCCATCGCGTTCATCGATGCGCGCGAGCAACGCCCGCACATATTGTTCCGCGGTGATCTCGCGCTGGGCCATTTTCTTCGCGATGTCGATCGCGCTAAGTCGAATCAAATCGGTCATAAGAGTCTTTCCAATGGAGGGATTACGGTTGCACTGAAGAACCCGCCGCGGCGGACAGCTCCCTAACTCCGGCATGGGGGGCACCCATTTCGCGCATGACGGTCATCGGGTCCTGATGCGATTCTGCGACAGATCGTTGTGCGATGGGCTTTAACTGGCCTTCCAGATACGCCCCAAGGCGTCGACCGCGGGCTACCAATCCTTGACCAAAGCGGCGTCGTTCGACATCGTAGCGCGCCAGGGCCGCCTCGATCGTCGCGCTCGTATCGAGTGCGGTGGCGAGCGCTTTCGCATCAAGGGCAGTCTTGGTGATCCCCGCGCCGACATGGGGACGTGCCACGAACGCCGCATCGCCAAGCAGCACTACGCGGCCAAAGGTGAGTTGCGGGGATTCCAGATCAAAAATTGGCTGGAAAAAGAGCTGCTTGGTGCGATGGATGGTTTCGGCAATTTGCGGTGCGAGGAGACGATCGGCGCTGGCGCGGGTTGCGGCCAGCACGTCGCGGCGAATCAGCGGCGGCGGAATCCCCTGCGCATGCTGATGACCCGTCTCGTCGGTGCAAAGGTCCGGCAGTTCAGTGATCGGATCGACCGGCCGGTACCACACGAAATTCATCGCACGATGGGTGGTCTGAGTGGCGTCGTCCACCACCGGCACCGGATAGGCGAGGAGGACTTCGCCATCGGGCAGGCAAAACGTATAGCGATGGAACAGCGCTGCATGGGAGGCTGGCGACATATCGCTTTCCGGCACCAGACCGCGCCACGCCACGTAACCTGCATAACGCGGTTGCGCGGCGGGCAATAACTGCTCGCGAAGGGTGGAACGAATGCCATCGGCACCGATGAGCAGATCGCCTTCTTCGCGCGTGCCGTCAGCGAAACACGCCGTGACGCCACCGTCCTTGCATTCAACCGCAGTGAGTCGCGCGTTGAAGCGCGTTCGCTCGGCAGGAAATGCATCTTTCAAGGGGCGGTAGATCCGTGCCCAGGCACTCATGGTCTGTACCATGGGCAGCCGGTGGCTTACCTCCCCATCCCGATCGAGGCATACCCGTTCCTGCAAAGCGATGCCAAGATTGGCGTCGATAGGTACGCCGATTTCCTGCATGACTGCAAATAATTCAGCATGCGTGCCGATGCCGGCACCGCGGGTGGCCAGGTCATCGCCCGATCGTTCGAACAGCTGAACGTCCCAACCGATTCTTCGCAGCATGTGCGCGGCGAATAGCCCGCCCAGCGAGCCGCCGATAACAAGTGCACGCCTACTGCTCATGTCCTCGATTTCGTGCTCTGTGATCCGGCCAGGAGCAGCGCCCGGATTTCATCTAGCGTCGGCTCGGTCTTCGCATCTTTGCAGGCGGTGAGCCTTGCATAGAGGTCGGCACAGGCAAGATGAAAGCCATCTGGGAGACCCGCCGATCGGAAGCCTTTGGCGAGTTCTTCCATTTCGGCGATCCAACGCCATGCCTTGCGCGATTGGGCGGTAATCGCGGTGGAGCGCTTGCCAAGATCGCCCTGGCTTTCGCCCCATTCCTTGATGAGGACGTCATCCACACCCTCATGCGCGGCGAGCGTGCGAATGTTTGCCATCAATGCAATCGAACCTTTGGTCCATGCCGCATAACAGGCTTTGACGGCCGAGGCGGCCCCGACCGGTTGGTCAAGCACCACGGTGCCGACGTTCGTGCCGGTAAATAGGTCGGCGATGCGCTTGGCTTCGCGGCCGGCGAGATAGAGCCGCGTCCGTGCACCGGGCTTAGGCGGTGGTCCAATGATGCCGCCATCGACGAAGGTGCCGCCCGCCGCTGTGATGACATTGCCGATCGTACGCGTGGTGTCGGGCGCGATTGCGTTGGCATCGACGAACACACCCGTGAAGCCGATCTTAGCAACTTCATCGGCGACATCGACCGCGGCGTGTGGCGGGCAGATCGAGAGCACTATCGCGCTTTCTCGCACGATGGATCGCACGTTGCCGCCATCTTGAAGCCCCGCCGCTTTCGCGCGCGCTAACGATTCCGCACTGCGACCGGCGGACGCAAACAGCACGCGCAGGCCGCGCGCGGCCAAGCAGCCGCCGACGCCACTACCCATTTCACCGGGATGCAGCAATGCGATGACCGGTTCACTTATTTTCAATTTCTCAACTCCAATGTGTTGGGCCGGTGCCAGGGCACACGACCCGGAATGCCGGCATCGACCGTCGATTCGGCTCGCGCAAGGAGTGTACTGCGAGTACGGCCGCCGAAGCCGACGGGCGATTATTTCCGACGCCGCCTTGCGCGATGGCATCCTCGAAGACCTTGGTGGGACGCTCGTAGATGGCCGCGGTGGTGGCTTTTTTGCTGCGCGACATGCACGCCGCCTGAGATCGCCCCGTCCATCCGCTCAATGTAAATCAAATCGCCTGCGATATCGGTGATCGCGATCACTTTCTCTCTGCACATTACCCGAATTTCCGCAGCGGCTGAGCGCTGCTCAATTCAGCGATGAACGGGATCTTCTGCTAACGCCCGCTCAATGCGTTGATCGGGCACCAGCCATATCAATACGACCACTACGTACAAGGTCCAAGAGATCCATGGGGCGAGGAATGCGCAACCGATGCCGATCAGGTAGGTGACCTGCGACAGCTTGCCCTTGAAATCCCGGCCGACCGCTTTCGCGACGATCGAATCGGTGCCTTGGCTGGCAACGATGCGATGCTGCAGAATCCAAAAGGCGATTGCGGCGACCAGGAGCACGACACCGTACAACGCGGTCGGCAGCGCCGAAAAATGGTTCTCGCCCATCCAGCCGGTCACGAACGGAACGAGTGACAACCAGAACAACAGATGCAGATTCGCCCACAGGATGCCGCCTGTGACATGCCGAATCGCATGCAGCATATGGTAATGATTGTTTCAATAGATGCCGATATAGACGAAGCTCAGTATGTAACTCAGGAACACCGGGAGCAGCGGCGCCAGCGCCGTGAAATCGTCACCGTGCGGGACCTTCAGTTCGAGCACCATGATGGTAATGATGATCGCAAGCACACCATCGCTGAATGCTTCGAGTCGGGCTTTGCCTATGCTGTTCTCCCGGTGAAAACTGCTTACGCGACCAAGGATAGCTCGACCGTGGTCGGGGCGTGCCGATTCGGCGCATGGTTCGATGCGCCGGGGTGTGGCCGGGTAGCCCAAGCCCCGGTGATTACCGAAGTCTGCCTGGATAAAGTACGCGTAAGCCGACTACGCTTACAATGATGGTGCCGAGAAGAGGACTCGAACCTCCACACCCTTGCGGGCGCTAGGACCTGAACCTAGTGCGTCTACCAATTCCGCCATCTCGGCGCCGCGGGGCTGGCATCACGAATCAACAGGCACATGTTCCGTTAGGAGGTTCCGTTGGGATCAATGTGCGAACGTTTTTTTCGTAATGCGATCGACCTGGGCTTCCTGCTTTGCAGTTCGGCTCGGTACCGATGTCGTGAAGAGCGACGTTTTCGATGCCGGGCTGAGCTAGTCTAAACGATTCACCTCAACAAAATACAACAACGTACAACAACGAATTACAACATTCAGGAAACCGTGGCCCCAAAAGCGAGCCGCGCATTCTAGGAAAGAATAGAAAGCTGTGTCAACGAAACGAAGTAAATCAGCGGATGAGTCCGTGCAAATACGTGGTCAAAGGCCCGAGCGGACCGAAGTGGATCGCTCACTGGTGACAATTCCGTCGCGGGAAGCGATCCTCGAAGCACTGGCCCGGGACTCCATCCCGCTCGCCGAACTCGAACTCGCCAAACGAATGGGCGTCCCGGAGGAGGCTCAAGAGGTCTTGCATCGCCGTGTTAATGCCATGGCGCGGGACGGCCAGATTCTGCGTAATCGCAAAGGTGCGCTGCTGATCGCCGAAAAGCTCGACCTCATCAGCGGGCGAGTCAATGGTCATCCCGATGGGCATGGCTATCTGCATGGCGATGACGGCAATGAATATGTGCTCGCACCCCGCGAAATGCATCAGGTGTTGCATGGCGATCGCGTGTTGCTACGTCCAACCGGGATCGATCGACGCGGACGCCGGGAAGGGGCTATCGTCGAAGTGCTGGAACGCGCGCAAAAGCGCGTGGTGGGTCGGTTTCATCGCGAGCATGGGGTGTTTTTCGTGGTGGCCTCGGATCGTCGTATCAGTCAAGACATCCTGATCCAGCCAGACAGCATCGGCAATGCACGCACCAATCAGATTGTGACAGTGGAATTGGTCGAGCAACCGTCTCGCCATGTGCAGCCGATCGGGCGTGTTATCGAAGTCCTGGGCCATGCGACCGACCCCGGCATGGAAATCGAAATTGCGCTGCGCAAACATCAGTTGCCGTTTGAATTCTCGGCGGCAGCGATCAAGCGTGCCGAGCGCTATACCGAGGCGATCCGACCCGCTCAACGCGCCGGCAGAACCGATCTCACGACGACGCCGCTGGTGACGATCGATGGTGAGACTGCGCGTGATTTCGATGATGCGGTCTTTGCCGAGCGCGACGGGCGGGGCTATCGCTTGCTGGTGGCGATTGCCGATGTCAGCCACTATGTGCGTCCGGGCGATGCGTTCGATCGCGAAGCGCGGGAACGCGGCACATCGGTGTACTTTCCGCGTCGGGTGATTCCGATGCTGCCTGAGCATTTATCGAATGGGCTCTGCTCCTTGAATCCCAATGTCGAGCGCCTGGCCATGGTGTGCGAGATGTCGATTACCAAAGCCGGGCGGGTCGCCGCACATAAGTTTTATCCGGCGGTGATTCGGTCGGCCGCGCGCTTGACTTACACGCAGGTGGCCGCCGTGCTCTACCAATCCGCAGGCGCCGATGCCGGTATCGACGCTGCTTTGATTCCCCATTTACGCTGTTTGGATGAGGTGTTTCAAAGCCTCCTCAATGCGCGCAAGCAGCGCGGCGCAATCGAGTTTGAATCGAGCGAAACCGAACTTGTCTTCAATGATGAAGGCAAGATCGAAGGGATCCGCGCCATCGTGCGCAATGACGCCCATCGGCTCATCGAGGAATGCATGCTGGCTGCCAACGTCTGCGCCGCCATCTTTCTCGAGGAGCATGATCACAAGCTGCTCTATCGGGTGCATGCCGGCCCGACGCCTGAAAAGCTCGACAATCTGCGCGAATTCTTGCGTGAGTTCGGCCTTGGTCTGGGTGGCGGAAGCAAGCCCACGACCAAGGACTATGCGCGCTTGATGGAGTCGATCAAGGATCGACCGGATCGGGCGCTGATGCAGACCGTGTTGTTACGATCGATGCAGCAGGCGATGTACAGCCCGGACAATGAAGGCCATTTTGGACTTGCCTTTCCGGCCTATGCGCACTTCACCTCACCGATTCGTCGCTATCCGGATCTGGTGGTGCATCGTGCGATCAAGGCGGTGCTTGCCAAAGAACACTATGAGCCGGGTGACTGGCGCGCGTTGGGCGAGAACGCCTCGATGACCGAACGCCGCGCCGATGATGCGTCACGCGATGCGGTCCAGTGGTTGAAGTGTTTCTTCATGAAGGACAAGGTGAACGAAGAATTCGATGGCACGATCAGCGCGGTGACGTCGTTTGGCATCTTTGTCCAACTGGAAGCCCTGTTCGTCGAGGGGCTCGTGCATATCTCCGAGCTGGGCAGCGACTATTTCAAATTTGATGCAGCCCGCCATGAATTGCGTGGCGAACGCGGGCTCCACACCTATCGGTTGTCGGGCAAGGTGCGGGTCCGGGTCGCCCATGTCGATATGGATCTTGCCCGTATCGATTTCCGTCTGGCAGACTAGGTATGGCGCGCACCTTTATCTGTGGCTTTCATGTGGTGACGGGCAGGCTTAGAGCGGCGCCCGCGAGTGTTGCCGAGATCTACATCGATGCGGCCCGCGATGATGCGCGCTCGAAGGCGCTGGTGAAGCTTGCCGCCGAAAAGGGCGTGCGCGTCATGCAAGTCGAGTCGAACCGGCTCGATGGATTTGCCAAAGGCGCACGTCATCAGGGTGTCGTTGCGAGTGCGGAATCTTCTACGACCGCCACCAAATCGCTCGATGATCTGCTCGATACGGTAACTGGCCCACCGCTCTTGCTCGTTTTGGACGGTGTCACCGATCCCCATAATCTTGGGGCGTGTTTGCGGGTGGCAGACGGCGCGGGCGTTCATGCCGTGATTGCGCCCAAGGACAGAGCCTGTGGAATCAACGCCACCGTCTCGAAAGTTGCCAGTGGGGCGGCCGAGGTGATGCCGTATTTCATGGTCACCAACCTCGCGAGGACGCTGGAGGAGCTGAAGGAGCGGAATATCTGGATCATCGGGACGATGGACGATGCGGAGAAGAGCCTTTACGAGTCCGAATTCCCGGCCAGCGGCGCCTGGGTGTTTGGCGCCGAAGGGAAGGGCATGCGGCGCCTTACCCGCGATAAGTGTGATCTGCGGGTCAAGATTCCAATGCTGGGATCGGTGGAAAGCTTGAATGTCTCGGTTTCGGTCGGTATCTGCCTCTTCGAGGCAAGGCGCCGGAGAGCGACGGTCCGATAACGTTCGGATTGCCTAGAACCCCTATCCCGCCTTACAATCGCTAGCTTTTCGCGGCTGGTGCTTGACTCGGCCGCTACCTCAGATCGAGCGCGACGTTCTGCGATCGATCCATCCTTGCCACACCGGGCCTGCTGTATCGGCCGTTCGGGTGGCATTACCCACAAGGAGCATCATGCGTCATTACGAAATTGTATTTATCGTGCATCCCGATCAGAGCGAGCAGGTGCCCGCAATGATCGAGCGTTACCGGCAAACGGTAACGACGCGCGGCGGCACCATGCATCGCCTGGAAGACTGGGGTCGCCGCCAGCTTACGTTCCCGCTCGACAAGATCCATAAAGCCCACTATGTGCTGATGAACATCGAGTGCGATAACGAGGCGCTCGGTGAGCTCGAGCATTCATTCAAATTCAGCGATGCGGTGCTGCGTCATCTCACCATCAAAATGAAGGCTGCGGTCACGACCCCTTCGCCGATGATGAAAGAAGAGAAGGCGCGCTCCGTGCTGAATATTGAGGCGCCCAAACCGGCCGAAGCGACTGAGGCCGCGCAGGTGGCAACCCCAGCGGCGGCTTGAGCGGTTCGAATCAACTCATCCTCACCGGTCGTGTCGTCGAGCTGGAACCGCTCCGCTACACACCGGCTGGCGTCGCCATCGTACGGTTCAAATTGGCGCACGAATCGGCGCAGAGCGAGGCCGGGGCGATTCGACAACTGCAGATGGAAATCGCATGCGTGGCAACGGAAAAGATGGCGCGTTTGGTCTGCGCGGCGCCGCTCGGTACCGCCGTGCGGGTTGATGGCTTCATTGCCCATCGCGGCAAGAGCCATCGCGGCATCGAACTCCATGCACTGAACATTCAATTCGACTAGGACAACAACATGGCAACATTTGGCAGGGGCCCCTCGAAGGGCAAAGCAGGCGCGAAGGGTGGTCGCAAAGACAATCGCACGCGCGAAAAAGGGCTGTTCCGTCGTCGTAAGTTCTGTCGCTTCACTGCTGAGAAAATCATGTGGATCGACTACAAGGACATCGACATCCTGAAGGACTTCATCAACGAGAACGGCAAGATCATGCCGGCGCGGATTACCGGCACCAAGGCGGGCTACCAGCGCCAGTTGTCGCTCGCCATCAAGCGGGCGCGCTTCCTTGCGTTGCTCCCGTACACCGATCTTCACTGAGCGAAGGATTGAGTCCATGCAAATCATCTTGATGGAGAAGATTCACAACCTCGGTGCCCTTGGGGATGTGATCAAAGTGAAAGACGGCTTTGCGCGCAACTTCCTGATCCCTACCGGTAAGGCGAAGCGCGCGACGCCCGCAAGCTTGCAAGAGTTCGAAAAGCGCCGGGCGGAGTTGGAAAAAACGCAGTCCGACACCCTGGCACAGGCGCAGGCCAGGGGCGCACGGCTGGATGGGCAGATGGTGCAGATCACCCGCAAGGCGGGTGTCGACGGTCGATTGTTCGGCTCGGTCACCTCGCCCGATATCGTCGAAGCATTGAAGGCGCTCGGGCATGAAGTGGAGCGTTCGGCGATTCGGTTGCCGCAAGGTCCGCTCAAGGCGATTGGCGATACACAGCTCGCCGTTGCACTGCATTCCGATGTCGTGGTGCATGTGACGGTGTCGGTGCTGGGTGAAAAGGTCGCAGGGACCTAGGGAGACGCTGATTAAGCTATCTTCCACAATCAGCGTGACCATATTTTTCAGGGAGTTACGAAGGGGGGGCGAGCCCCCTTGTTCAGTTATTCCCTAGCTCACCGCGCGGTACTCCCAGAACGCCCAGTCGCGACAGTGCCTGGGTGTTGTTGTTTTCGCCTTGCTCGCCGGTCGGGCGGCCAGCGCAAAAAACGGCCCTTGCAGGCCGTTTCAGGGAGGAAGAGCGCGATGACTCAGCGCTCTCAGAGATAACTTGCTGTGCCGACTACATGGAAAATTCCAATCACATGCTGTCGATACGGTCCAAGGCACAAAATCACACACTCTATCCGATTGCGAAAGATTTTTGATTATCGCTGTGAGCATTCGAATCTGTAAAATAAATGTGCCATCGGAGGGGCCTGTCTTGGTCTTTGCGGGCAGATATTCGGTCATCGTACCAGCGTCTCGACGAAATCCCGACGAGGCTGCGCTCGATTTTTTGTCCACCAAATCATACATTAGATGGATCTGTTTTATGGTGCGTCGCAACAAAAAATGTTGACAGGGCCGAATTGCCGAATACAATTTAATTGTTGCTATGCAGCAAATCCACATGAAACCGGTATTCACCAATTTAAGGACCTTCAAACCATGACCGTCATGCCAGAAAATCTCATCGCCGCCGGCAAAGCCGGCTTTGAAGCGAGCATTGCAATTGCTCAAGCCCAGTTCGCAGCCGCCGAGAAATTTGCCGCACTCAACATCACGTCGGTTAAATCGACGTTCGAGGATGCGAGCGTTCATCTGCGCTCGGTGATCAGCACCCAGGATCCGCAAGATCTGATCAAGCTCACCAGCGGTGCCGCGCAACCTGCTTTGCAAAAAGCCGTCACTTACGCGCAGAGCTTCTACGATGTGGCGACGCAGGCGCCCAGGCCAGTGTGGCGAAGATCATCGAGTCACAGACCGCCGAGATGAATCGCACCTTCGCAAGTACGATCGATGCGATTGCCAAGAGCGCGCCGGCCGGTTCCGAGGGCGCCGTCAACATGATGAAGTCGTCGTTTGCCGCCATGAATTCAGCCTACGATGGTTGGTCGAAAATGGCTTAGCAAACGGCCGATGTCGCCCAAGCCAACTTCGCTGACGGAGCGAAGGCCCGTGCCAAACGCAGCTAATACGCATCGACCGGCCGTGCCGGTCGATCGGCACGCAGATGGGTGACATCCAACGCAAGCCCCGGAACCGCCGGGGCTTTTTTCGTCGATGCGTTACGCTCCCATGCAATGGCATCCAGTTGTTTCTAATTCATCAGTACCGGCATTGGTATTGGCATGCTGAGCCGAGCATTTCACTCCTACGGAGAATCAACATGGCAAAGCGCGTTGCGTACGTAACGGGGGGATGGGTGGCATCGGCACTTCAATTTGCCAGCGCCTGGCAAAGGAAGGCCACACCGTCATCGCCGGCTGCGGTCCAAGTCGGGACTCCTCGAAATGGCTTGCCGAGCAGCGGGTGCTCGGCTACACGTTTTTCGCCTCAATGGGCAATGTCGGCGATTGGGATTCAACGGTCGCAGCGTTCGCGAAAGTGAAGGACGAGCACGGCGGGGTGGATATTCTGGTGAATAACGCCGGCATTACGCGCGATGTCACCTTTCGCAAGATGTCACGCGAAGATTGGTCCGCGGTCATCAACACCAATTTGAATAGCCTTTTCAATGTCACTCGCCAGGTGATCGACAGGATGCTCGATCGTGGTTTGGGGCGGGTCACCAATATCTCGTCGGTGAATGGGCAGAAGGGCAGTTCGGTCAGACGAATTACTCCACCGCAAAGGCGGGCATTCATGGTTTTACGATGGCACTCGCGCAGGAAGTCGCCGCGCGTGGGGTGACCGTCAATACCGTGTCGCCGGGCTACATCGGAACGGAAATGGTGCGGGCGGTGCGTCCGGAAGTGTTGGACAAGATCGTCGGAACGATCCCAGTCAAACGCCTTGGTACCCCTGACGAAATCGGTTCAATCATCGCTTGGATTGCTTCGGAAGACAGCGGCTTTTCCACCGGCGCGGATTTTTCGCTCAACGGTGGGCTGCACATGGGGTGATTCCGGGGTTTCGCAACGTATGCGTTGTGCCGGAATCACGGGTTCCGCCTGCATGCGGAACCCTCCAACCGCGCAAATATCAAAAGGCGGTTCGCGCCGCATACGGCGCGCCGCGGTTACGGGTTCGGCCTGCCTGCCGAACCCACCGATTCCGCAAATCACAAAACCGTAGGGTGGAATCGCGTAGCGCATTCTACCAATGTTTCGGTCTGTAAGCCGAACCATGCCTCGATGCTAGCATCCGGCATGGCTGCAACTGCTCATCCGACCGCGAGCGACGCCCCCCCCGCTTTCCATTCGTCCGGCGGTGCCCCTTTGACCCACCGCCCGAGTACGCGCATGCGCGGGGCGCAGGCCCGCTCTACGCGGTGACGCTCTGGAACGGCAAGCGCGCGTGGTTGGTGACGCGCTATGAAGACGTGCGTGGGGTGTTGATGGACGATCGCCGCTTCTCGGGCGCGATGGCCATCCCGACTTTCCTACCGTGACCGAAGCGCGTGTCACGGTTGACCGGAATGAGCGCGCGTTCGTCGGCATGGACAATCCGGCGCACGATCATTTTCGGCGCATGCTTACCCGTGAATTCAGCGTGCGTCGCATGCTGGCCTTCAAACCGACCATCGAAAAAATTGCCGCCGACCTGTTCGATGAAATGGCCTTGCGCGGCCCTCCGGTCGACCTCGCGGGCAGCATCGCGGTGAAATTTCCATCGCTTGTCATGTCGGCTTTGTTCGGATCACCGTTCGAAGATCATGCATTCATCATTCGTTGCGCGGTGGGCCGCCACGGTCTCATGCAAAGTGCCGCGGAGGCGGCGACGGCAGCGCGCGAACTGGCCGCCTATGCGCGGTGCTTGATTGATCACAAAGCAGAACATCCCGGCGACGATATGGTGAGCCGCATCGTTGCTGAACATGTTTTGCCGGGACGCTTGAGTCGCGATGAATTCGCCGAGATTGGCGCAATGATCTTGCGTGCCGGCCATGACACGACGACCAATATGATCAGCATGGGAACGCTGTTCATCCTGCAAGACGATACGACGCGCCGCCGGTTGCTGCATGACCCCGTGTTGATCGAAGGTGCCGTCGAAGAACTTCTCCGGTACATCACGCCGGTGCAATTTTCGCCACGGCGGGTGGCCCTGGAAGATATCGAACTTGGCGGTGCGACGATTCGCAAGGGCGAAGGATTATTCGTGCTGTTGCCGTCGGCAAACCGTGATGAGCGCGTGTTTCCCAATGCGGATGTGGTCGATGTGACGCGGGACGCCGCGGCCCATCTGACGTTTGGCTATGGTATTCATCAGTGTCTAGGGCAGATGCTGGCTCGTTACGAATTGCATGCCTTCTTCACCGGTTTGCTGCGTCGATTCCCAACGCTGGATCTTGCCGTGCCCTTGGCAGAAATTCGTTTCAAGCACGATATGCGGATTTACGGCGTGCACAATCTACCGGTGCGTTGGTAGGTGGCCGATGCGGATTCGGATCGATCAGCATCGCTGTATCGGCGCCGGACAATGCGTCCGAACCGCGCCGGGCATTTTTGATCAGCGCGAAGAAGATGGCATTGTGATACTCCTTAACGAGTCGCCGTCGCAGGCACGCCGGCAAGAGGTGCAAAAGGCTGTAATGCTCTGTCCATCGCAATCGATCAAGATTGAAGAAACTTAAGGAAACGCTGATTAAGCTATCTCGCGCAATCAGCGTGACCAAATTTTTCAGGGCGTTACGAGGGGGCGAGCCCCTTGCGACGATGTCCCGCGCACAGTTGAAGGTTTGAGCCGGTGGCGGAAATGATTATGCGACCATTTTTCAATGGAGCAGGAACAACAGGGCGCATGGCAAGGGTGAACGCCGCAATTTGCTTGTGACCACGCAGTCTGCGAAATGCGTTCTC
>SHXR01000060.1 GCA_009693235.1 Betaproteobacteria bacterium
GATCAAGCAGTATTTGGAACACCACTTTGAACCGAAGCCGAATGACGATTTCAAGATGGAGCCCGACTAAGACGCGTCGTTCAGCCGACGCGTATCCGGACTTTCAGTCCGTAACCCAAACCCACCAGCTTTAGCTGGTGGTTGTTTAGCTGGTGGTTGTTTAGTGAATTGTTCGATCTAGACTATCTATGCCATGGATAATAGAAGCGTTGATTTGAACCTGCTGGTCGTGCTGGACGCGCTATTGGCCGAACGTAGCGTTACCAAAGCGTCGCAGCGCCTTCACCTGTCGCAGTCCGCAACGATCGCGGCGCTGTCGCGGTTACGGCAAGTGTTCGATGACCCGTTGTTGCTGCGAACTGCTGGGGGTATGTTGCCGACCAGTCGCGGTACGGAGCTCGAATTGCCAGTCCGCTCGCTCCTTGGCGATATTGAGCGGATGGTGCTGGCGGGTCACGAATTTCATCCCCACACGACCGCCGCGACATTCACGATCTCCGCGTCGGACTACGTCGAATACACGATCCTGCCGCGCCTGATCGATTTTCTCGAGGCCAATTCGCCCAGCTCACGATTGGCGGTGCGCCCGATGGACTTCGAAGCCATCGGCCGGCAACTCGAGTCAGGTGAAACTGGTATCGCCTTGATGAGCACCGCCAACGCGCCACCCGACGTGCGTTCGCGACCGCTCTATTCGGAACGCTTCGTGCTGATCGCCCGTCGCGACCACCCGACGGTGGGCCATTACATTGATATCGATACATATTGTTCGCTGGATCACGTAATGGTTTCTCCACGTGGCGGCGGATTTACCGGCGCGATTGACGGGGCCTTGGCGCAGGCCGGACAAAAGCGACGGGTAAAACTCTCGGTCCCCCATTACCTCTTGGTTCCGGAAGTGGTGGTGCGCACCAATATGATCGCGGCACTGCCGGAGCGGCTCGCCCTCGCGTATGCGGATCGCGTGCATTCGATTGAACCGCCATTCCCGATCCGGGAGTTCACCATCGCCTTAGTCTGGCATGAGCGAACCCATCGGGACCCTGCCCAGCGATGACTCCGGGATTCGATTGTCCAATTGGCGACGCGCATCGACGATCCACGCCAATCCCTCGGTAAATCAGACCCTGAGCGCAGCCGCCTGCATAAGGCAGCGAGCGAAGCAGCGTCGATGACGCGTGCATAGCATTACAATGGGGGCTCTTCACATGCCCTGGGCAGACATCTTCGTACCGCGGCAATTTCAAACATTGGAGTCACACAACCATGCGCGACTACTGGTTGAGCAAGCTGTTCTTTGATTTGCAGACGCCGGCGACCGGCGCCGAGTACCGCGCGGATCGCGATAAGGTGCTGGCGCGGTATCCCATTGCGCCGGAAGCGAGAAAAGCGATCTTGAATGATGACGTGGGCGAACTGTCCAAGCGGGTGAATCCGTACCTGCTGCGTTTCTATTTCGTCGTCGCCGGAATGAGTGAAGCGGAGTTCCTCAAGCGCTTGCGTGCGGTGGCGCCTAAGGAGACCGCCCATGGCTAAGCTTGTCGGCGTATTTGCCGCCAGCCATGCCCCACTGGCGGTGCGGGCGTTCGAAGCTGCCAAGCCCGCTGATCGTGAAGCCGCAATGGTCGCGTATCGAGAAATCGGCAAGCGTATCAATGCCGCGAAGCCCGATATTCTCATCGTCGTATCGCCTGACCACTGGGTGAATTTTTTCATCAACAACATGCCGGCCGTGGCGATCGCTGTGGGCGAAGAGCATGTGGGGCCACCCGAGTCATGGATGAAAGCGTTTCCGCACCAAAATTTGCCAGGACATCCGGCGTTTGCGCAACATCTTGCCAATTCCGCATTTACCAATGATTTCGAGCCATCGCTCACTTACCGGATGGAGCTCGATCACGGGATCTGCATTCCTCTTTGGAAAGCCGAACTCAATTCAATGCCGGCATTGGTGCCGATTATTTTGAATACCGTCGAGCCGCCCATGCTGTCGATCCGGCGTTGTATGGCGTGGGGGGATCTCATTCGCAAATCGATCGAGAGCTATCCGGGCAATGCACGGATCGCAGTGCTCGCAACAGGGGGGCTTAGCCACTCGATCGGTGAGCCTGATATGGGGCGCATCGATGAGGCCTTCGACTATGAATGCATCGAGCGCTTCAAGGCGGGCAATCGCGAACAGCTGGTTGCGTTTATCGATAGAAAAGTCGAAGCGGCAGGCAATGGTGCCGCGGAAGTCCGCAATTGGCTGGTCGCTCATGCGGTCGCAGATGATGCGGGATTTGAGAACATTCTCTATCGTTCGATTCCGGAGTGGTATGTGGGCTGCTGCTGGGCAGCCTGGAATCTCAAGGCGGCACACTAGCTCATGACCTCACGCGGTTTGGCGGCGGCGCAAGCGCCGCGTGAGCTCAATTCCTGGCGGAAGTACTGGGCGCATCGTTTTGGCATTGCGCCGTTCCTGCCGACATCACGCGCCGAAATGGATGCACTTGGCTGGGATTCCTGCGACATTGTGATCGTCACTGGGGATGCCTACGTCGATCATCCGAGTTTCGGCATGGCGATTGTGGGCCGCGTCATGGAAGCGCAGGGATTTCGGGTCGGCATCATTGCCCAGCCGCCTTGGCAAAGTCCGGCGGCATTTCGCGCGCTTGGCAAACCGAATTTATTTTTCGGCATTACCGCGGGCAACATGGATTCCATGGTGAACCGCTACACGGCCGATCGGCGTATTCGCACGGACGATGCCTATACGCCAGGCGGCGAGGGCGGTAAGCGCCCCGATCGATCGGTGATCGTCTATGCGCAACGTGCGCGTGAAGCCTACAAGGACGTGCCGGTCATCATCGGTGGTATCGAAGCGAGCCTCAGGCGCATCGCGCATTTCGACTACTGGTCCGAGAAGGTGCGTCGCTCGATCCTCGTCGATGCCAAAGCCGATTTGCTGCTCTACGGCAATGCCGAACGCGCGATCGTTGAAATCGCCCATCGGCTCGGACATGGCGAAGCGATCGACGCGATCTACGATGTGCGCGGCACTGCATTTCTCCGTAACCAGACGCCGGCCAACTGGATCGAAATCGATTCCACGACGATTGACACACCCGGGCCGCTTGTTCCGCCCACCGATCCCTATGCCATGGCGCCCGCCGTGTCTGCGCGTGGTGGCACCCAGACATCGACTGTCGTTCGCTTCGTGCGCGAAGTGAAGAATGAGGATCGCGCACGCAGCGTGGTCCGTATGCCCGCCTACGAACAGGTTGCGGCAGATCCCGTCTTGTATGCGCACGCCTCGCGCATTTTGCATGTCGAATCCAACCCGGGCAATGCGCGCGCGCTGGTGCAACGCCATGGCGATCATGATGTATGGATCAATCCGCCACCGATCCCGCTTACCACCGCGGAAATGGATGCGATCTACGAGTTGCCATACCAGCGACAGCCCCATCCGACGTTCGTCGGTGCAAAAATTCCCGCCTACGAAATGATCCGTTTTTCGGTCGCGATTCAGCGCGGCTGTTTTGGCGGCTGCACGTTTTGCTCGATCACCGAGCATGAGGGCCGTATCATTCAAAGTCGGTCCGAAGACTCAATCATTCGCGAGATCGAAACGGTCCGCGACACCGTCCCCGGCTTTACCGGTGTTATTTCTGATTTGGGTGGGCCCACCGCCAACATGTGGCGCATCGCCTGCAAGTCGCGCACCATCGAGTCGGCCTGCCGCCGGCCATCTTGTGTCTATCCGGGCATATGTCCAAACCTCAATACCGATCACACGCCGCTGATCAACCTCTATCGACGCGCGCGTGAGCTGCCGGGCATCAAGAAGGTGTTGATTGCATCGGGCGTCCGCTACGACTTGGCGAATGAATCCCCCGCGTACATTAAGGAACTCGCCCAGCATCATGTGGGCGGTTACCTCAAGATCGCACCTGAAGCATTGAGTGAAGGGCCGCTCGCCAAGATGATGAAGCCCGGGATGGGGACGTTCTACCGGTTCAAGGAGTTGTTCGACAAGTTTTCCAAGGAGGCCGGCAAGGAGCAGTACCTCATCCCCTATTTCATCGCGGCGCATCCTGGCACCACCGATGAGGACATGTTGGAGCTTTCTTTATGGTTGAAGAAGAACGGCTTTCGCGCCGACCAGGTACAGGCGTTTCTGCCATCACCGATGGCGACTGCCACGGCGATGTATCACTCGGGCAAGAACCCGCTTCGCAAGATCACGTCGGAGAGCGAGGCGGTCTATGTTCCGAAGGGGCTCAAGCAGCGCCGACTGCACAAGGCATTTTTGCGCTATCACGACGCCGACAATTGGCCGTTGTTGCGCGATGCCCTCAAGCGCATGGGTCGCAGCGATCTGATCGGCAATAGCAAACATCATTTGGTACCGGTGTTTCAACCGGTTGGAACGGGCGCCGCCTACGAGGGCAAGCGTCGCGGTACCAGTCATGTCGAGCGCGTTAAACGCGCCGCAGGCGGCGTGGACTCAACCAATGCGAGCGGAGTGCCGAGCGCCAATGCGAAACGATCCGGCACACCGTTTCGTACTCAACATACCGGATTGCCGACCGTCAATCCGAGCGCGCCACGCAAACGGCGTGTTGCCCGCCAAGTCGCGCCCCAACCCGGTAAGTTGAATCGCCCTGGCAGCCCGGTGGGACGGGGTAAACGACGATAGTCGAGTGGGTGTTGCCGTCTGCGCCTAGGGAATCGCTGAACAAGGGGGCTCGCCCCCCTCGTAACTCCCCGAAAAATATGGTCACGCTGATTGCGCGGGATAGCTTAATCAGCGCTTCCCTAGAAGTTTTCTTTCCATGGCCGCACGTCGGTCTCGAACGTCCAGGCACTCCGCGGCTGATCGTGGATATGCAGGTAGACATCGGCGAGGTCGGCAGGTTGCAGCATGCCCGCTTCCCCAACCGCGGCAACACGATCCGGGAAACGCTCACGGACCTGCGCGTGTCGATCATGCCGTCGATAATGATCGAGGCAACGTGAATACCCTGTGGACCCAATTCGCGCGCCATGCTTTGCGCGACTTGGCGTAGGCCACCCTTCGCGGCGGCGAACGCGGCGTAGTGGGCGCTGCCACGAACGCTCGCCGTGGCGCCGGTAAAGATGATCGTGCCTTCGCCACGGGGCGCCATACGCTGCGCGGCTTCGCGCCCCACGACGAATCCCGCAAAGCAGCCGAGCCGCCAGACTTTCTCAAACATGTCGGCCGGCGTATCGAGAATCGACGCGCGATAGTTGGCACCGGCATTGAATACCACCGCCGAGATCGCACCGATCTCCGCTTCGACATCATCGAACAGCTTCGAGACGGCGGTCTCTTCGCGAATGTCGGCAACATAGGCGATACCGCGCCCGCCCTCCCGTTCGATCTCGCCCGCAATGCGTTCGAGGCGCTCGATGTTTCTTGCCACCAGCACGGTGTGATAGCCCGCCCGTGCAAAGCGGCGAGCGACGGCGCTTCCCAAGCCATCGCCGACGCCGGCGACCAACGCGACACGAGATTTGGTAGCCATGATGGATTCCTTCGGAAAAGATGCCGGGGGCGTCAGATGAGCTCGGTGTCCTCATGCGTGTAGGCAGGCGAGCACACACAAAGGATCACCAGTGGACTGCTCCCGGTATTCTCGACGCAGTGCGGGGTACCTGGAGCGATGCATACGGTATCACCGACCGCGATTGCGAAACACTGATCCCCAAGGCGAATGCGACCTTTCCCTCGCGACACATGGTAAAGCTCTTCACTCACGCGATGTCGGTGCAGAAGCGTTTGCGGGCCGCCGGGAATCGTCGCTTCGGCCAGACTGGCGCCTGCGGTGCCCTGGACGTTTGGATGCATCAACTCGCGGATTTCCGAGCCATCCTTGGTGATGTATGGTGGAACATCGCGGTAGCGGGTATGTGTGGTCATCCTTTTACCCCGCGGTGCTCAAGGCGCTGCGCGCTCGCCGTGGCTGCGATCGAGATCTGCGAGACCTTCATTTGGCGGCCGCATCATAGGGAATCGTCTGGCACTCAAGAAAGATCCGGGCGGTGCAGCCCGCGCAAATGGCACGATCTAAGTGCCGGAATATTTTGGCGATCGCTTCATCCTTCGAAGCGAATAGATGTTCTCGACCAATCCCGTCGAGACATCCGGCGCGTTCGAGCATGTTGTAGACGGGGCGGCGCAGGCTGTAGAAATAGAGTTGCCCATTGATCTTCGCGCGCTGCCTCGCTTCATTGGCGAGCAATGCAACCCCTGCGGCGTCGACAAAATTGATGCTCTTTGACATGCAGACAAGATGCTTTTGTTCCGGATGCGCCTTGCGATAGCCCTCGAGGTGCGCAGAAACATGGTCCACTGCACCGAAATAGATCGAGCCTTCGATGCGAAGAATTTTGACCTGCGGGCATTCTTTGCGCATGGCATCGACTTCGATCATTTTTCGTTCCGAGTGGTGCGCGTCAGGCACCAGGCTGCGCATGATCGGATGTGATGTTCGATGCAGATAAACGATCAGCGAAGCGAGCACTCCCACCAGAATCGCGATCTCGAGATTCAACGTCAAGGTGGCGACAAACGTGATGGCAAGCACCCATGTCTCGTTGCGACTTACTTTGCGGACCGCTTGCATGCCCGCGAAATCGATGAGCCCCCAGGCGACGAGAAACAAGATGCCTGCCAGCGTCGCCATCGGGATGTAGCCGATGAGCGGCGCAACGAATGTGAGAAGAACGATCAACAGGAGCGCCGAAAAGACCGCAGCGAGCGGGGTACGAGCCCCCGCATCGAAGTTGAGACCGGAACGATTGAAGGAGGCACTGGACGGATACCCCGAAAAGAAACTCGCGGTGATATTGGCAAGGCCCTGGCCGATAAACTCCTGATTGCCATCGATGCGCTGGCCTGACCGCAGCGCGATGGCGCGCGCAATGGAAATCGCCTCGGTCAGAGAGAGGACCGTGACGGCGATCGCAATGCCGGCAAGTTGCCGGAATGCTTCGGGCGAGAAATTCGGGGTCGAGAAGGGCGGCCATGCAGAAGAAGGGGCAGCGATCATCTGCAAGCCGGTTCGTTCACCCTCGAACAACACATTCAGTAACATGCCCGCTACGCTCCCTGCAACCAGCGCGACGATCATGTAAGGAACAGTGCGAAAATATCGGCGCGACAGCATTCCTCCCACGACCGTCGCCACCGCGACCGTCACGGCAAAGACGTTGACCTCGCTAAGGCTTGCAGCGGTGGCGCACAGCGTCTGAAAGAATGATTGTCCGCGCGGCAGACTGATGCCAAGAGCGTTTGCCAGCTGGGAGGCTGCGATTAGAAATGCCGCGCCGGCGGTGAAGCCAAGCACCACGGTATGCGAGATGAAATTGACGATCACGCCGAGTCGCCCAAGGCCGAGGGCCAACATCAAGAGCCCTGACATCAGCGATAACGTGAGGGCGAGGCCGATGTATTCGGCGGAGCCGGGCGTCGCGAGCGGTGCGAGGGTGGCGAAGACGAAAATCGAGACAGCGGTGGTGGGGCCCGACACGGCATGCCACGAGGAACCCCACAGAGCCGCAACCACGGCGGGGATCATCGCGAGATACAACCCGTATTCGGCGGGCATCCCTGCTATGGTGGCGAAGGCAACGCCTTGTGGAATGACGACGACGGCACCGATCAGTCCTGCGATCAGGTCGGCCCTTACGGTGTCGCGGTTGATGAGCGGCCACCATTGCAAGAACGGCAGCCATCGAACAAGAAGTGTGGGCGGGGAAGCCATTGTGAGTAAACGAAGCGAAGTCGAGTCGCCGCATGGTAGCAAAGGCCATCATGTCGCGCGGCTGTCGACGCCATCACTCAAGCTCGCTCAATACCGCGAAGACGTAGATCGGTAGAATCGACCCACCGATGGTCCAAGGAGCGCCCGCCGTGCCGGATGCAAGTGAATTTCAGACGCTTCATGAAGTGGTCAAAGCCGCCCGCGCCAACGTGCCGGACGGCCCGTGGGACTATCTGGTGGGCGCCGCTGAAACTGAGACGACGGTGCTCCGTAATCGATTCGCGATCGACAGTTTGGCCCTGCGGCCACGCGTGTTGCACGACGTTCGAATGATCGATTGCACGAGTAAATTTCTTGGGCAAACGATGCGCTTGCCGGTATTTGTGGCGCCAATGGGGTCGGTGCAAATGCTCGATGCCAGCGCCGGACTGGGTCTTGCCAAAGGGGCGGAGCAATTTGGGGTGACCTCGTTTCTGTCATCGACCGCCTCGCCCGGCTTAGAGGCAGTCGCCGCGGCATGCAAGGGCCCGAAGATTTTCCAACTGTATGTGCGCGGCGATCTGGCCTGGGTGGAGGATTATGTTCGACGTGCCATCGCCGGTGGCTTTCACGCTTTTTGCATCACCGTGGACACTGCGCTCTATGGGCGCCGCGAGCGCGATGTCATCAAGCGTTTTGTGCCGATCGCACGGCGGGCGATGACGGGCGCGGATTTTCAGGCGAGCATCAGCTGGGATCTCGTCAAGTGGTTCAAAGACAAATTCCAGCTGCCGCTCATCCTGAAGGGCATCGCGACGGCCGAAGATGCGATCACCGCAGTTGAACACGGCGTTGAAGTCATCTACGTGTCCAATCACGGCGGGCGACAACTGGATCAAGGTGTGGGCTCGCTCGACGTATTGCCCGAGGTGCTGGACGCGGTGCGCGGCAAGGCTGACGTGATCGTCGATGGCGGATTCATGCGTGGCACCGATGTGCTGAAAGGCATTGCACTGGGCGCCAAAGCGGTTGGGCTTGGGCGCGTCTGTGGGTTTGGGCTGGGTGCTGCGGGCGAGGCTGGCGTGCGACGCGTCCTTGAGTTGATGGAAATCGAGATTCGAACCGCGATGGGGCTGCTGGGTGTTACGCGGGTCGATCAGATCAACCAACGCCATGTGCGGGCGGCGCCACCGATCCGCATACCCAATACCTTGAAGAGCGCATTTCCGCATCTTGATCTGAACGAGGGACGATATTAATGGCTGTGTTCGTTGACACGTCTTGGATCACGAATGTGTTGCATAGAACATCGTGAATACGCCGGTAACCGGACCGCGTTTTCTCAGGCAGGCCGAAGTCGTTGGTCGCCTGCTCGCCCGCCTGCCGTCAAGCCGCGTCCTCTATGCGCATGAAGACACCAAGCCGTATGAATGCGACGGGCTTTCGGCCTATCGCGAGGTGCCCGGTGTCGTCGTTATTCCGGAAGACGATGACGAAGTAGCCTTCATTCTGAAGACCTGCCACGCGTCGCAAGTCCCCGTGGTCGCCAGAGGAGCAGGGACCGGACTTTCCGGTGGCGCACTGCCGATGCGAGACGGCGTGCTGCTGTCCCTGGCGAAAATGAAGCGCATCCTTGCGATTGATCCGGTGGGACGAATCGCGCGCGTGCAACCGGGCGTGCGCAATCTCGCCGTCTCCGAAGCTGCGGCACCCTACGGTCTGTATTACGCGCCCGATCCGTCGTCGCAAATCGCCTGTTCGATCGGTGGCAATGTCGCGGAGAATTCTGGTGGCGTGCATTGTTTGAAGTACGGTCTTACGGTGCACAATATCCTTCGTGTGCGTGGCTTTACGGTCGAAGGCGAACCGATCGAGTTCGGTTCCGAAGCGCTCGATGTGGCTGGCCTCGACCTCATTCCCCTCATCACCGGTTCCGAAGGAATGCTGGCAGTGACCACCGAAGTGTCGCTCAAGTTGTTGCCAAAACCGGAGGTCGCACGCTGCATCATGGCGTCATTCGACGATGTGGAGGCGGCCGGCAACGCGGTGGCCGCCATCATCGGCGCGGGCATCATTCCGGCCGGCCTTGAAATGATGGATCAGCCGGCGACCCGTGCGGTGGAAGAATTTGTACATGCCGGGTACGACCTCGATGCCAAGGCCATTCTGCTGTGTGAATCGGATGGCACACGGGAAGAGGTGGAGGAAGAAATCGGCCGCATGCAGGCGGTGCTCGAACAATCTGGGGCCACCGGTGTGCGCGTGTCTGTCAATGAAGCGGAACGGCTCAGATTCTGGGCAGGGCGCAAGGCCGCCTTTCCCGCAGTGGGCCGCATCTCGCCTGATTACTACTGCATGGATGGCACCATCCCGCGCAAGCGGTTAGGTGAGATCCTGCGATTCATCGCGGCAATGGAGCAGAAATACCAGTTGCGTTGCCCCAATGTATTTCATGCCGGCGATGGCAATTTGCATCCGCTGATTCTCTTTGATGCAAATAAGCCGGATGAATTGCAGCGCACCGAACAGTTTGCCGCCGAAGTGCTGCGGAAATGCATCGAAGTGGGCGGCACGATCACCGGCGAGCATGGCGTCGGCATCGAGAAAATCAATGAGATGTGCGTGCAATTCGAGCCGCACGAACTGGCCTGTTTTCGTGGCATCAAGGCTGCCTTTGATCCGCTTGGATTGCTCAATCCCGGCAAGAATATTCCGAGCTTGCATCGGTGCGCGGAACTTGGCCACATGCATGTGAGCGGCGGGCGCTTGCCGTTTCCGGATTTGCCGCGCTTCTGATGACCACGCTGGCCGCGACGCTTGCGAGGTTTTCCGCATCGATTCGCGCGGCCGGTGCGGCCGATCGCCCGCTGCAAATCCGCGCCGGCGGCACCAAGGATTTCTACGGTCAGTCGATCGAAGGCGAAGTGCTCGACCCACGTGACTACGCCGGCATCGTCGACTATGACCCAAGTGAACTGGTCATCACCGCGCGAACGGGCACGCGTTTGGCAGAGCTCGAGCAAGCAATGCGCGAACAAGGACAAATGCTCGCTTGTGAACCACCGCATTTCGGTACCGCGGCAACCGTCGGTGGTGCTGTCGCGGCTGGGTTATCAGGTCCGAGGCGATCATCCGCAGGGAGTTTGCGTGACTTCATATTGGGGGTGCGGGTCATGGACGGCCATGGTAATCCGCTCACCTTTGGTGGGCAGGTCATGAAAAACGTGGCGGGCTACGATGTCTCGCGCGTCATGGCCGGCTCCCTTGGCACGCTTGGTTTGCTGCTCGAGGTGTCGTTGAAGACGCTGCCCCTACCGGTCGCCGAGGCCACGTTGCGGTTTGAGATTCCCGAAGACCGCGCCCTCGAGCGCCTTCAACAGTGGGCGGGTAAGCCATTACCGATTTCGGCGGTCGTCTGGCAGGGCGGCGAGCTGGCCATACGTTTGTCTGGCGCGCGCGCGGCGGTGGACGCTGCAAGAACCAAACTGGGTGGCGAGTGGCTCGAATCGGTCGCCACCGCGCAATTCTGGTTGGGTGTTCGCGAACAGACCGTGCCGTTTTTTGCGACGCCATTGGCGATCTGGCGGGTGTCCGTCCCGTCGTCCGCGCCGCCCTTGGCGATTCCAGGCGATCAATTGATCGAATGGGGCGGAGCGCTCCGCTGGTGTGTCACCGATGCGGACGCGCGAACGATCCGATCGCGTGCGGCGGCGCTGGGCGGCCATGCCACGCTGTTTCGGCAGGGTGACAAATCGGTGGGCGTGTTCACACCGCTTACACCGGCGATAGCGGGGATTCACCGCGATTTGAAAGCCGTCTTCGATCCGCATGGCATTTTTAATCGCAGCCGCCTGTACACGGACTTCTGAAACGGCCGGTCACGATGCAAACAACGCTTGCTGCATTCATCAAGGGAACGCCCGAAGGCGAGGAGGCCGATGCCATCCTGCGCAAATGCGTCCATTGCGGGTTTTGCAACGCGACCTGTCCCACCTATCAGCTGCTGGGCGACGAACTCGATGGGCCGCGTGGCCGCATCTATTTGATGAAGGAAGTCCTTGAGGGGGCGCCGGTCACCGCCAAGACGCAGCTTCACCTCGATCGTTGCCTCACCTGCCGATCGTGCGAGACGACCTGTCCCTCCGGGGTGCGATACGGTCGCCTGGTCGATATCGGCCGGAAGATCGTCGCGGATCGGGTGCCGCGGCCATTTATTGAACGGCTGAAACGGCGCGCATTGGCCGAGATCGTATCGCGTCCGCGTGTGTTCGGGCCGCTCCTGAAAATCGGCCACTTTATGCGCGCGGTCTTACCGATAGCGCTGCAGGCAAAAGTGCCTTCGCAACAGCGTACCGCCGGCGCTTGGCCGGCGTCTGTCCATGCACGCAAGATGATCGCGCTGGCCGGTTGCGCGCAATCGGCCTTGGCACCGGATATCAATGCGGCAACCGCACGCGTGCTCGACCGGATCGGCATCTCTCTCATTGAAGCGCCGGGTGCCGGGTGCTGCGGTGCGTTGCGTTTTCATCTCGACTACCAAGATGAGGGGCGTGCCGATATGCGTGCGCTGATCGATCGCTGGTGGCCCTATGTGGAGCGGGGCGAAGTCGAGGCGTTCGTCATGACCGCAAGCGGTTGCGGTGCGGTCGTCAAGGAATATGCCCACTTCCTTGCCCATGATGTGGCGTATGCCAAGAAGGCGGCCCGGATTGCTGCGATGACCAAAGATATCGTCGAAATCATCGACGGTGAGTTCGCCCGCCTGCAACCGCTGCTTCGCACGAGTGCGATCCCGTTGCTGCCAAGGCGAGTGGTGTTTCACGCACCCTGCACGTTGCAACACGGTCAGCAATTGAAAGGCCTCGCCGAGCGTCTGATGCAAGCCGCCGGGATCGAGGTGGTGCCGGGGGTTGACGCCCACCTTTGTTGCGGTTCGGCGGGTGCCTACTCATTGCTCCAGCCCGCGCTTGCAGCGTCGCTGGGTCGGAACAAGATCGCCGCGCTCCAGGCGAACGCGCCCGAAGCGATCATGACCGCCAATATCGGTTGCATGACGCATTTACAAAATCACACCACGACCGTGGTACGACACTGGATTCAAACCATCGATGAGCGTCTTGCAGCGCGATGACGAATGCGCGGGTTCGGTCGTTGCGGTACACACCAAGCCGCAAGCGGGTGATTGCCTCGCGTTTGTGTCAAGTAAGGCAACAATCGTCAATTCGTAGCGTCGCTGCACGCACGCGCGTCGCCGCGGCGCGCATACGGGGGCAATCGCGAATAGCTTTGCATTCTGTGCATAACCAACGACGGGCGCGTGACTACTTCGAACGCTACGGTCATCAAGCAGTACCAGGACGGCGTGCGCCATCGTGTCCGCCTCACCATGCTCGTTGCCTTAGTCGTCGTCACCGCGGCGATGGTCATGGCCGGTAGCCACATGAGTGCCTTGCGGTGGCCGGCTGCCTTTGCTCTGCCGGTGGCATCGATCGAAGAGATCGCAGGTGAAGCCGAACTGGCTCACACTTTGTTTGCACTGCCCGCCGGCGTGCCGATGGTCGATGAATTGGCGCAGTTCACGCGCATCGAAACCCATCTCCAGACTCAAGATGTCGCGCGCATCGAGGCAGCCCTGCAACATGGCCATCTCAACAAGGCACGCATTGCCGCCGACGTACTGCTGCAACAGCGGATGCGCGACCCAGTTGCGCATCAAATGATGGGGGTTGTGCTGCTTGCCGTAGCGGATCAACCAGGGGCACGGCAAAGCTTCGAACAGGCGGTCAGCATCGATGGGCAATTCGTCCCGGCGCTTGCTAGTCTTGCCCAGATGGATATGCAAGAAGGTAAAACCGACCGTGCCCTCGCACGCTTCGAGGCGGCGATGGCGGCAGGCAGCGCCACCCCCCGCGCTTTACCAGGGCTATCAGGCACTGCTACGCGATGCCGGGCTCGATCGCGGCGGGCAGGCCGCTGCAGTTCCCGCACGGACGCTCGTCCTCGCAGAAGTCCGCGCCTAGCGGCGTAATGCCGCGGTGACTTGAAGCGTTGTCCGGCAATATCTCGTACATTGCGGTGTCGGGGAGGGCGCAAGCGCTGTATGCACCTGCCCGCTTGGCACGGCAGGTCTCCTCTCCATTCCAATAGTGATGATCGTTCATGACCTCCTCTGACACGCGGCCTACCCGCGGCTTCTTGGGGCGCTTGTTTGCATGGATCGACAGTACGATCCTCTCGCTTGGGCGCGAAATGCGGGTGGAATTTCTGCCGCCGTTGATGGTCTATGTGGCCGCCGGCGTCTCGGGGCTCACTGGCGTCGCCGCCACATTCTTCATCAAAGAGTACCTTGGCCTCTCGGCGCAATTCCTGGCCGCGCTTGGCTTTTGGCTCGTCTTGCCGTGGGCCCTCAAGATGCCGGTTGGCCATGTGGTCGATCTGCTGTGGAAATGGAAGGGTGCCCTGGTGTTTCTTGGGGCAGGCGTGATCGCAGCGAGCCTCCTCATCATGATCGGGTTGGTGTCGTCGATCGATGCGATGAAGGCGGTCCTGCCGGTCGAGACGTGGTATGTCCTGGCGGCACTGCTTGCACCGATCGGCTACGTCATTCAAGACGTGGTCGCCGATGCCATGACCGTCGAGGCCGTTCCCCGTGTGGATGGCGACGGCAAGCCGGTCGATGAAGCGTTGCGCCGATCGATGCATACGACTATGCAGATGCTGGGCCGGGTCGCCATTATTGGTGGCGGTGTATTGGTATCGGTCATCAACGTCGTCATTTTCAATGATGCGGAAAAATTGCCCGAGCCGGAAAAAATGGCACTCTATCGGTTCGTGTATGAACTCGCGCTCATCATTCCGCTCATATCGGTCGCGGGCGTCATTCTGTCGCTGTTACTGCTCCGCTGGCGTGCTGCGGCCTTGCGGGCAAAGGGGTTCGATGCCTCCGCCGTCGAAAAATTGCTGGATGTGCATGGCGAACCCCCGCCGGTGAACTGGTGGATCCTCGGTGGCGGATTGGCATTTGCCGGCGTTTCGATCGCCGTTGGGCTGTCGTCGCTCACCTACAAGGAAGAGACAATCTTTGTCGTGTCGATGGCTATCATCATTTTTCTCATGGCCAAACTGGTCCGTGAACTTGAACCCGACGCAAGGCAGGTGTTGATCGGCACGGCCATCCTCGTCTTCGTGTTTCGAGCCATGCCAGGAAGCGGCGTGGGAACGACTTGGTGGTACATCGACGAGCTGGGATTCGATCAGGCGTTTCTTTCCAAGCTATCGCTCGTGGCGAGTCTTCTCACTCTGTTGGGATTGTTTTTGTTTCGGCGTCTCATGGCGGAGAAGTCAATTGCCTACATTGTCGTTTTTCTTACCATCGCCGGGACGATCCTCGCATTGCCGACGATCGGGATGTTCTACGGATTGCATCAGTGGACCGCAGCGATGACAGGCGGCATGGTCGATGCGCGGATGATCGCGTTGATCGACACCGCGCTGGAATCGCCGCTTGGGCAAATTGCGATGGTGCCGATGCTGGCGTGGATCGCCAACTCCGCGCCGGACCGGCTGAAGGCGACGTTTTTCGCCGTCATGGCGTCCTTTACCAACCTCGCGCTCTCGGCGTCAAATCTTGGTACCAAGTATATGAATGAAATTTACACTGTGTCGCGTGAAGTCAAAGATCGTGCTACGGGTGTGGTGAAGGTCGCCGCCGACTACAGCCAGCTTGGCGAGTTGCTGGCCGTCGTGATCATGATCGGATTCATCGTGCCTCTTGTTGCGGTATTGTTGTTGCGGATGTTTCGCCTGCGGTCCGCGTGAGCCGCAGGCGTTTCGGTATGGAATCCGTGCAACATCGTCGTAAGGGCTTGTGAACCCGCGCCCCATACGTTCGCTTCGTGCGTAGCAAGGCCCGCGACGCCTGATTCGCCTTGCTAGATTGCTCCCACTTGTGCCAATGATGACGTTGAGGGGAGAGGCCAATGAGGATGCGCCGAATCGGTTTGGCAATCGCGGTTGCGGTGCTATCCCTCCATGGAGGATTGGCGAGCGCGAAGGAATCCCGTTCGCTTGGCGATGACGGATTCGCGCACCTGGATATCGTCGAGGAGCAGATTCTGCGGGCGGTGCAGCGGAAGGACACCCGCAAGCTGGATGAGGCCATCAAGGCACTCGAGCTACGGCAACGGACCACCGGTGGTGATGCGCGAACATTGATTCTGCTCGTGCAGACCTACCTGGAACGTGCACCGAATTTCTACGGCCGTAAAGCGTTCCAGGCGGCAGAGCTGGCGGTACAGCTGGAGCCCAAGAATCCGCACGCGTATTTGGCGCGCGCCAGCATCGGCATTCAAATCGACTGTATTCCTTGCGGGGAAGGCGCGATTCAGGACGCCGAGCGCATTGGGGTGCCTACGCCCGGTATCGCGTCGGCCAAGGCATCCGTGCAGTTGATGAAAGCCAACGCCATTGCGCGGGAGCCGAGCGCAAACATCTACATCGATGGTGCGAAGGATGCGAAGGTCCAGGCGGCATCGTTCCTGCGTCAGGCGATCGCCGCGGAAAAACGGCCCATCCACCGATCATCGCTCCTGGTATGGCACGCTGAAGTGGCGGCCCGCAACGAATCGGAAGAGTCGAGCGTCAACATGCTGAAGCAGGCGATTGAACTCGATCCGGATAATATCGCGGCGCTTCGCCAGTACGCGACGCTCCTCACCTTCAATCGGGGCGAGATTGAACGTGCCGCGAGACTGGTCGCGTCATTGGGTGATATGGGTGACAGTTCGCTCTGGGCCATCAAATCTGCGGCGCCCTATGCGCGTTGGGCCAAAGCGTGGCTGGCAGCACCTGAGGCCGCCACAACGAAAAAATTGTTGGAGGAAGCCAAGCAGGCGGCGCCGGAAATCGATGAGATTTTTCAGATCGTATCGATGCATTCGCAATATGCCTATGTCGCCATGGCCATGCTGACATCCGGTGTCTATCGCATCGCGCCCGCTGAGTATCGTGATAAAGACGGCGATACTGCGCTCGCCAATACAGTCCTCAATGCGGGCGAAGCGACCACCGAGCAGCCGAACGGGAAGCGCATGTCGCCCGATGTGATGAAGCTGATCGACGCACTCCTTACCGCTGGTGCGAACCCGAACGCATGGGTCAGTCGCGGACGCGAGCCCATCATCACGGTAGCCGCCCGCAATGGCGACCGGGCGCTCGTTGAGCGTTTGTTGAAGACGGGCGCTGATCCGCATGTCATGGGCGCAAACGGTACCACCGCCTTGCTTGCAGCCACCCAAAGCGAAGATCACACCGCCGCACTATCGATCGCAAAATTGCTGATTCGCCGTGGGGTGCGAGTGGATGCCGCCGACCGATTCCAGCACACGCCTTTGATGGCGGCGGCGCGCGCCGGCAATTTTGAATTGGTCTGCGTCCTGTTGGAATCGAGAGCGGAACCTGCCCGCAAGGATATAGACGGCCAAACGGCGCTTGATTGGGCCGCCGCGGGTGGGCATGAAAGCGTGGCGAGTGCGCTGTTGGCCGCCGGGGCGGAGATAAACGAAGTGGTTGGCATGCGCGGGACTTCGACAACCCTCGATCGGGCCACGCGCTCCGGAAACAAATCGCTCGTCGAATTATTGAAACGCCATCTTAAAAAGGCCAGCTAGGCTAATTCTAGTGATGTGATGCCGCGAACACTATTTCGTCCGGTAGACGATGCAAGGGATCGTCATGCGACAATCGACGATCACAAGGATCGTCAAAGTGGCTCGCGGCGGCACCAACATCCCGGATCGACCGGTCAGCAAGGATCTTCGTCCACTGCTTGAGGTAGGGCGGTTCGTATTGCCCTATCGAGGCCGCATCGCCATCGCCGCGGTCGCTTTGCTGGTGGCGGCAAGCTGCGTCCTGGCGATGGGACAAGCGTTGCGGGAGGTGGTGGATCGCGGGTTTGCCACCAGCGATCCCGGTGCTCTGGACCGCTCCCTTTTCATCTTGTTGATCGTCGTTGCCATTCTTGCGATGGCGACGTACGTCCGCTTCTATTCCGTGTCATGGCTCGGTGAACGCGTGACCGCCGACATCCGGCGACGCGTGTTCGCCCACGTTCTCACCCAGGAGCCGACATTTTTTGAGACGACACGCACCGGCGAAGTGATTTCACGGCTGACCAACGATACCGCGCTCCTCGAACAGGTGATCGGCACCTCTTTTTCGTTGGCCCTTCGCAATGGCGTGATCATGGTCGGGAGCATTGGGATGATGATTGCCACCAGCCCGAAGCTCACCTTGCTCGTGCTGGTCGGTGTGCCGCTGGTCATGGTACCGATCCTGATTTTCGGCCGGCGGGTGCGAAGGCTGTCGCGCGAAACACAGGATCACATCGCCGATGTGTCGGCCTATATCGATGAGACGATGCATGAAATCCGCACCGTGCAAGCCTATGCGCATGAGCTGCATGATCGGGCACGCTTCGATGAGCGGATCGAGCAGTCCTTTGCCACCGCACTCAAGCGTATTCGCAATCGCGCACGGCTGGTGGCCATGGTGATGTTTCTCGTGTTTGGTGCGATTGGTGTCATCCTGTGGATTGGCGGCCATGATGTGTTGGCGGGTCGTGTCACCGCGGGCGATCTGTCCGCGTTCGTGTTCTATGCGGTGTTAGTGGCTGGCGCGGTCGGGGCGATATCGGAAGTAATTGGCGATTTGCAACGGGCGGCCGGTGCGACCGAGCGCCTGATGGCAATGCTTGCTCGCCGGCCAACCGTGCAGGCGCCGATGCAACCAATACCCATGCCAGATTCTCGGCGTGGGCGCATCGCCCTTGAGGGTGTCACGTTTTTCTACCCATCACGGCCCGAGCGGCCAACGCTCACCGATTTCTCGCTTGCTGTCGCGGGCGGTGAGCGGGTGGCATTGGTCGGACCGTCCGGCGCCGGCAAGAGCACGGTCTTCCAACTGTTGCTGCGGTTCTATGATCCGACCCTGGGCCGCGTGCTGGTGGACGGTATCGATGCGCGTGACGCGGATCCACGGGCCCTGCGTGAGCGCTTTGCGTTGGTGTCCCAGGAACCGGTGATCTTCGCTGCCACCGTTGTCGAGAACGTTCGGTATGCGCGTCCCGATGCGACCGACGATGCGGTGTGCGAGGCCTGTCGCGCGGCCTATATGCTGGAATTTGTCGAGCACTTGCCGCAGGGCTTCAATACGTATCTCGGTGAGCGGGGCGTGCGATTGTCAGGCGGCGAGCGCCAGCGCTTGGCGGTGGCGCGGGCCCTGCTCGCCGATCGCGCCATTCTCCTCTTGGATGAGGCCACTTCATCGCTTGATGCGGAAAGCGAATCTTTCGTGCAGCGGGCGCTCGATCGATTGATGGAGGATCGCACCACGGTCGTGATTGCGCATCGACTGGCAACGGTGAAAAACGCCGATCGGATCATCGTGATCGATGGCGGACGCATCGATGCAACCGGCTCGCACGCCCAGTTGATCGAAGCGGGCGGCCTCTACGCACGGTTTGCCGCGCTGCAGTTGCTATCCTGACCAGCGCTACGCGTTCGGGCTGATCAGTTCCCGTCGATCGGCGAGGCGTGTTGCGATCGCCGCCCGACGCAGCGCCTCAGGTTCGGTGACGACGCGATTGCGGGCTGCCTATCAGTTGCCGCAGGGCAACCCGGCCGGGCTCGATCATGGGCTCGCCTATGAGGCACTCGCCGCCAAGCGCATTGATGTGATCGATCTCTACTCGACCGATGCGAAGATTGCCCGCTATGGGCTGCGCGTGCTCACCGACGATCGTGATTATTTTCCGCGTTACGATGCGGTGGTTTTTTATCGCCTTGACGTGCCGAATCGATTTCCACGGGCGTGGGCGGCGATTCAAGGCCTCGGTGGCACGATCAGCGCGGAACGCATGATTGCGCTGAACGGCGCGGTGGAACTGCAGGGACGTTCATTTGCTGAGGCGGCCGGTCGCTACTTTGATGCTTCGGTCGATGCCCGTGCGCGGGGCCGTCCTTCCTTGCTGCAAGCGATGTTCGCCGACGATCTCCCCCGCTTACTTTATCAACACCTGGTATTGACGCTTGCATCGCTGGCGGTCGCTATCTGCATCGGCGTTCCGCTCGGTGTAGTGGCGATGCGAGGCCGGGTACTTGGACAAATCATTCTCGGGGTAACCGGGCTGATTCAAACCATTCCATCCTTGGCATTGCTCGCGCTCTTGATTGCCGCCATGGGGTCATTGGATTTTGGCCGGCGCTGCTTGCATTGTCGCTCTATGCGCTCTTGCCGATCGTGCGCAACACGCATGAGGGTCTGATGGCATTGCAAGCCGGCATGCGACAGGCCGCTCTCGCGCTTGGCTTCAAACCGGCACAGCGTTTGCGTTACATCGAATTACCACTCGCTTGGCCCATGATTCTTGCCGGGATCAAGACTTCCGCGGTGATCAACGTCGGCATGGCCACCATTGCCGCGTTGGTCGGTGCCGGTGGGCTTGGCGATCGGATCGTGCAAGGTCTGGCGGTCAACGACACGGCGCTCTTGGTCGCCGGTGCGCTCCGCGCTGCACTATTGGCGATGCTCGTGCAGTGGGTGTTTGAGATCGTTGAGTGGCAGAATGCCCCATGGCGGCGATCGGTCCGCGTACGGTGACCTTCGGTCACCCAACGTCGGGCGCGCAAGGTATCATTCGATCCGGAGTTAGTGGCATGCAGACTTCGCGATCGGCGTGGACGAGCAAGCGTGTCCGCCATCAAGCCCACGATCAAAATTCGAAAAGAAAGGCTCCTACAATGATTATCGGCGTACCCGCCGAATCCCGGGCGGGTGAACGGCGTGTGGCCGCCACACCCGAAACTGTCAAGAAGCTCGCCGCCAAACACGCTGTGCTCATCGAAGCCGGTGCCGGTGTGGGTGCGAGCATTCCGGATGCCGACTTTGCTGCCGCCGGCGCGAAGATCGTCGCATCGGCCGCCGAACTTTACGGACAGGCCGACATCGTCTTGAAGGTGCGCGGCCCCAGTGCCGAGGAAATCGCCGGTGCGAAATCGGGCGTCGTGCTCATTGGTCTGGTGAATCCCTATGACGCTTCGATGATGGAGGTCTACGCCAAGTGCGGCCTCACGACGTTTTCGATGGAATGGCTACCGAGAACGACCCGCGCGCAGTCGATGGATGTGCTGTCATCGCAAGCCAACATCGCCGGCTACAAGGCGGTCATGCTGGCCGCGAACGCCTACCAGCGCTTCATGCCGATGTTGATGACGGCGGCCGGTACCGTGAAGGCGGCGCGGGTCCTCATCCTTGGGGCCGGTGTTGCGGGCTTGCAAGCGATCGCCACCGCAAAGCGCCTGGGCGCGGCGATCGATGCCTCCGATGTGCGTCCGGATGTGAAAGAGCAGATCGAATCGCTCGGCGGAAAATTCGTCGACGTGCCGTTCGAAACCGACGAAGAGCGGGAGATTGCGAAGGGCGTTGGCGGTTACGCGCGACCGATGCCCGCCAGTTGGATGAAACGGCAGTCGATCGCGGTGGCCGAACGCATTAAACAGGCTGATATTGTGATCTCAACCGCGCTGATTCCTGGTCGCAAGGCACCGGTATTGATCACTGAGGACATGGTGAAGTCGATGAAACCGGGCTCGGTCATCGTCGATATGGCGGTCGAGCAGGGCGGCAATTGCCCACTCAGCGAGGCGGATCAGGTGGTGACAAAGCACGGTGTCACCATCGTTGGACATACGAATCTGCCGACGATGCTGGCGGCCGATGCCAGTGCGCTCTATGCGCGCAATCTGTTCAATTTTCTTGGCCTGATCCTCGATGCGAAAACCGGCGACATGAAGATCGATCGGGCCGACGACATCATTGCCGCCAGCCTCGTCTGCACCGAAGGTGCCGTGGTAAAGAAAGCCTGATGGCACAGACTGCGCTGCTTGTTGAACCACCCCACTTTTAAACGCAAACGGAAGCCCGCCATGATCGGTACCGTCGACCCGACGATCTTCAATCTCATCGTTTTTGTGCTGGCGATCTTCGTCGGCTATCACGTGATCTGGAATGTCACCCCCGCGCTCCATACGCCATTGATGTCGGTGACCAACGCTATTTCGAGCGTCATCATCGTCGGGGCCATTCTCGCGGCCGGCCCAAGCGAGATCGACTTCGGATCGGTCGCGGGCGTTGTTGCGGTGGCGCTCGCATCGATCAATGTGGCGGGCGGGTTTCTGGTGACTTACCGAATGCTTGAAATGTTCAAGAAGAAGGCGCCCAAAGCCAAAGCGGCGAGCACGGGGAAAGCGGCATGACGGCCAATCAAGTTGCGCTATGGTATCTGGTCGCGTCGATCTGTTTTATCCTGGCGCTGAAGGGCTTGTCGCATCCGGAAACGGCGCGACGTGGTAACTATTTCGGCATGGCCGGAATGGCCGTGGCGGTGCTGACGACGATTGCCATCGTCGCCAAGGGCCGCCTTGATTTGATCCTGCTCGCCATGGTGATTGGCGGCATGATCGGCGCGTTCGTGGCGCGGCGCGTTGAAATGACGCAGATGCCAGAGCTGGTGGCCGCCATGCATTCCTTGGTCGGGCTCGCAGCGGTGCTGATTGCATTCAGTGCGGTGAACAATCCCACTGCGTTCGGTGTAGCCGATCCGCTGCCCACCGGCAACAAGCTGGAACTCTTTATCGGCACCTTTGTCGGTGCGATCACATTTTCCGGATCGATCATCGCGTTTGGCAAGCTCGCGGGGCTGGGCAAGAATTTCCGGCTGTTTTCCAGCGCGCCGGTGACGTATGCAGGCCAGCATGCGGTGAACCTGGTGTTGGCGCTGGTCATGGTCGGATTTGGTGCGGCCTTCTTCATGGCTGAAGGCAAGGATTGGACATCGTTCCTGATCATGACGGCCATTGCCTTTCTACTAGGTGTGCTGATCATCATCCCAATCGGCGGCGCGGACATGCCGGTGGTGATCTCGATGCTCAATTCCTATTCCGGTTGGGCGGCTGCAGGAATCGGGTTCTCACTCAACAATACTTTGCTCATCATCGCCGGCTCCCTGGTCGGCTCGTCGGGCGCGATCCTTTCCTGCGTCATGTGCAGGGCAATGAATCGCTCGTTCATCAGCGTGATTTTGGGCGGATTCGGTGCCGCGGAAGGGGCCGCCCCTGCCGGCACAGGACAAAAATCGGTGCGATCAGGTTCGGCGGATGACGCCGCGTTCCTCTTGTCGAACGCCGAATCGGTGGTGATCGTGCCAGGTTACGGGCTGGCTGTGGCGCGCGCACAACATGCGGTTGCCGAGATCACTGAGAAGCTGATCGCCAAGGGCGTCAATGTACGCTATGCCATCCATCCGGTCGCGGGCCGCATGCCTGGGCATATGAATGTGCTGCTCGCCGAAGCGGAGGTACCGTACGACCAGGTCTTCGAAATGGACGACATCAACAGCGATCTCACCAATACCGATGTCGTCCTCGTGCTGGGCGCCAATGACGTGGTCAATCCGCTCGCCTATGAGAAAGGCAGCCAGATCTACGGCATGCCGATCCTCGATGTGCATAAGGCGCGCACCGTTCTTGTCAACAAGCGCTCGATGGCGGTCGGTTATGCCGGGCTCGACAATCCACTGTTCTACATGGATAAAACCATGATGGTGTTCGGCGATGCGAAGAAGGTCGTCGAAGACATGGTGAAGGCGCTCTAGTCCCCTCGCGCTGGCCAACAAAAACCGGGCCATGGCCCGGTTTTTGTTGCGCGCCGCTACGCTGGCGCTATCCCAGGCAGCTACTTGGTTGCGGGCGCCGGTGCTGCGGCCGGTTTGGCGGCGGGCTTCCCGGCGGAATCCGGGAAGTAGTGGTTCGCGGCGAACGAGTACGGCGGGAACATGTAACGCTTTGACGGCACCACTTTCGATGCGTACGCACGCTGCGATTCATAGACTTTCTTGAAGAATTCATTCTTCGCCGATTCTTCTTTCGCGACTTCGTCCCAGGCCTTCAGCGTGGCGACCAGGATGTCAGGCGGTGTGCGCAAAATGATGGTGCCGTGTTTCTTGACCATCTCTTCCATCGCGTCGGCGTTCTGTTTCTGCCATTTGATGAGCCAGGAAATGAAGGCGTCCTTGATGGATGATTTGATGGCTTCCTGCTGCTGCGTCGTGAGGCTCTTCCAGATATCGAGGTTGAACACGATCTCGCCGATCGAATTGTTCTCGTGCATCCCGGGCGTGTAGTGATACTTGAACACCTGCGGCAGACCAAGACGCAGATCTTCGATGCCGCCGACCCATTCGGCGCAGTCGATCACGCCACGTTGCGCGGCCGGTACGATTTCACCGCCCGGCAGATTGACGACCGCCTGCCCGAGCTTGGCGTACACATCGGCGTTCAGTCCGGTCTGGCGGCATTTGAGGCCTTTGAAATCGGCGACGCTCTTGATCGGTTTTTTGAACCAACCAAGGGCCTGCGGGCTGGACGGTTGCGCCGGAAACGGCATGACGTTGAGCTTCAGGATGTTCTGGTAAAAATCGATCCACAGTTCATGACCGCCGCCCTCGTACAACCAGCCGAGGAAGTCCATGTGATCCATGCCGAACGGACCGCCGGGAGGACCCGAGAAGAGGGCGGCCGCTTTATTCTTGCCGACCCAGTAGTAGGAGACCGAGTGCATGCCATCGATCACCTTCTTGTGGGTGGCGTCGAGCACTTCAAAGGGGGGCACGATCTGACCGGACGCCATCGCTTCGATCTTGAGTTGCCCGGCGGTGAGCTTTTCAACCTGCGCCGCGATGTATTTGAAGTGGTCCTGAAGCGTGAGACTCGCCGGCCACGATGATTGCATCTTGAGAACGCGTGGTTCGCCGGCCGGCTGTTGTGCGATGACTTGGCTCGTAAAAGCGCTAGCCAATGCCAATACGGCCAGTGCTGTGTGCTTGTGCATAATGTGGTTTTCCTCTAAAGGGGTGGGGCAAGGGCTGGATGAAAACACGCGCTTGGCGAAGCGTCAATGGGCAGTCTTGTCCAACGAGGTTTGATCCCGAACCGAAGGCCGTGATTCCAACGAGGTTTGATCCCGAACCGAAGGCCGTGATTCCAACGAGGTTTGATCCTGAAGGGCGCTGGCGAGTGGGGCGCGTAGAGGGGGCGGGGAGTCGATCATCGAAGGATGGTGATCGACATGAACGAGTCCAAGATCCAAACGCTG
>SHXR01000009.1 GCA_009693235.1 Betaproteobacteria bacterium
CAAGCAGTATTTGGAACACCACTTTGAACCGAAGCCGAATGACGATTTCAAGATGGAGCCCGACTAAGACGCGTCGTTCAGCCGACGCGTATCCGGACTTTCAGTCCGTAACCCAAACCCACCAGCTTTAGCTGGTGGTTGTTTAGTGAGCGTTCCTGAGCGTTCAGTGACAGGCGACGCGTAACGCGCCGACGTTTGGCGGGGCCCGGCGTCGGTGAATCGCCGCTCTTGCGCACGCCAGATTCGGAGCGTTGCACGACGGGACCTAGCCTCAATCCGTTGCAGACGTGTTCCGCACGACTAGCGCATTCGAGCACTGCCTTCTTGTTGATCCACACCCGACTGCGTGTCCGGAGCACCACGCAGTCAGCCGTATCGTCACGAGTTGTAGTACCGTCTACACTAGGCGCGGCAACCCGCGCCTTACACACCCTTGCAGAGCCGGAGAGAACAATGCGACCCTGGGATGGCATCATCAGCGATGAAGAGCAACGCGCCTATAACGCCGCCGGGTTCGGGCGTCCAAGCGGCATCGGCAGTCATCCTGCGCTGGTGATCATCGACGTGCAGTATCGAACCGTCGGGACCAAGCCCATGCCATTTTGGGAAGCGATCAAGGAATTCCCGACCAGTTGCGGGGACGTCGCCTGGGCGGCGATGCGTAATATCCAGGTACTGCTGGAAGAATTTCGGCGACGGCAATGGCCGGTGATCTATCCGTATGTCGCGCCAAAATTGCGCACCGACGGTGGGCGCCTTGCCGACAAAGTGCCCGCGATCATGGGCATTCCGAGCCATGGCTATGAATTCGTCGCCGACATCGCACCGCGCGAGGGTGATATCTTGATTCCGAAAAAACATCCGAGCGCATTCTTTGCCACGCCAATGACGAGCCACTTGATCGATCTTGGCGTTGACACGTTGGTCGTCACCGGCTGCTCAACGAGCGGTTGCGTACGTGGCAGCGTAATGGATGCGTTCGCGCTCAACTTTCGCGTGCTGGTGGCCGAGGATGCGGTGTACGACCGCAGCCGCGTGTCGCATGCGGTGAACCTGTTCGACATGGCCTCGAAGTATGCCGATGTCGCGCCCGCCCGCGAGGTGGTCGAAAAACTGCGGACCATCGGGGGCGATGGCAGCCATCGCGCGGCGGCGTAGCACGGACTTCGCGGCGCGGATGGAATCGCGCATCCCGGTCAGCCTGCTCACTGGGTTCCTCGGCAGTGGCAAGACCACGCTGATCAACGCATTGGTGCGCCGCTCTGGCTGGGCAGACACCGCGGTGATCGTCAATGAACTCGGCGAGATCGGACTCGATCATCTGCTCATCGAATCTTCTGATGACAACATCGTTCTGCTGGATTCTGGGTGCCTCTGCTGCGCGTTGCAGAGCGGCTTGAAGGAAACGCTGGCCGATCTGTTCGTGCGACGAGTGAAAGGGACCGTACCGCGGTTTGCCCGCGTGATCGTTGAGACGACGGGCATCGCCGATCCGGGGCCCATCGCCAATTCGCTGGTCGCCGATGTGTTGTTGAAGGTCGAGTTTCGGCTCGCCACAATCGCGACCACGGTCGATGCGAAACACGGCGAGCATGCGATCGATACCGAACCCGAAGCACTGCGACAGATCGCGCTGGCCGATGTTCTGCTCGTCACCAAGACCGACCTTGCCGAGCGCACTGAGGTTGAACGATTGGACGCCCGCTTGGCAAACGTGAACCCGCTCGCCCTGCGCGTCACCGCAAACAAGGGCGCTATCGCGCCGGATCTGCTGTTCGCACCGGGTGCCTCGCTATTCTCCGAGAAAGGTGGCGAACACGGCCTTTGGACGTCCGGGCGTTACACGCTGCTTGGAAGCGATCATCAAAACGGCGTGAAATCGGCGAGCATGGTATTGGACGGTCCGACCACCTGGGCGGGACTCGCCGCATGGACCTCTCTCATTAGCTCGCAGTTCGACGACACGCTCCTCCGCGTGAAGGGGATCGTCGAGATTATCGATGTGGGTTATCACGGCCCAGTAGCTATTCACGGCATTGGTCGATATTTTCATCCGCCGGAGCGGCTCGTTCGCTGGCCGTCCGACGATCACCGTTCGCGTCTGGTTTGCATCGGCCGCAAGCTCGATCAACCAACGCTCATCAAAACCTTGCGCGCGTTTGCATTGCCGGCCGGTGTGCCGCAGCCGCTATCGCTCGCTGATTTATAGGTGCAAAAATGGAATTCGATATCATTGTCAGAAACGGTACCGTGGTGTTTCCTGATCGCGCGCCGGAGCGCATGGATGTCGCCATCCAGGGTGGCAAGTTCGCCGCGTTGCTCGATCCCGGCCAAGCGTGCACGGCGCGCAAGGTCATCGATGCGACCGGTCAGCATGTCTTTCCCGGTTTGATCGATTGCCATCTGCATTTCGGTTTCGGCGAGAAGATCACCGAATACACGACCGAAACCGTGTACGCGGCGCAAGGCGGCATGTCCACCATCCTCGCATACTTCCTGAACAACGAAGCGTATGACGCGGTGTTCACCCGTGAGATGGGTCATGCGAAGAGCCGCTGCCATGTCGATTACGGTTTTCATTTTTCCACCGCGAACGAGTTGCATCTGCAAGAACTTGGTCGGTACGTTCGCGAGTTTGGCGTCACGTCATTCAAGTACTTCATGAATTTCAAGGGCGAGGAGGGTCGCTATCTCGGCCTCGATGGTACCGACGACGGCTATTTCTACGATCTGCTCGAAGCGGCCGCGAAACTTGGCAATGTGATGGTGGTCTGCCACACCGAAAACATCGAGATCGTTAATCGCACCCGGCGAAAGCTCCAGCAAGAAGGGCGTGACACCCTGCGCGACTGGTCACGCTCGAAGCCCGCCTTCACCGAAAGCGAAAATCTGCTCCGTGCCGCGCACTTCGCAGAACACACCGGTGCGCACATCTATATCCCGCATGTGTCGTCTGCGCTCGCGGTTGCCGAGGCACGCAGATACCGCGAACGCTACGCAAACGTTTTTCTGGAAACTTGTCCGCACTACCTGACGCATACCGAGGATGCGGACATCGGTTCGATCGGCAAAGCCAATCCACCGTTTCGCACGCAAGCGGATGTCGATGCGCTATGGGCCGCGCTCGCGGATGGCACCATCGAAGTGGTCGCATCCGACCACGTGCCGCGCAAACGCGCGACGAAAGAGAAGGGCATCTGGCAGGCCTCGCAAGGATTTCCAGGTACCGCAACCATCTTGCCAGTGCTTCTTTCAGAGGGCTATCACAAGGGGCGTATCTCGCTTGCGAGGATCTGCGATGCGCTCACTGCCGCACCAGCCCGCATCTTTCATATCGCCGATCGGAAGGGCCATATCCGCACCGGTTACGACGGCGATCTCACGATCGTCGATCTCAATCTGGAAAAGGTGGCTGATCCGGCCGCGCTCGGTTCGTATTCCGATTACAGCCTTTATGAAAAGTGGCCGCTGCGTGGCTGGCCGGTGATGACGATCGTGCGGGGCGAAGTCGTGATGGATCACGGGAAGATCGTCGGGCAGCCGGGGTACGGGAAGTATTTGGAGCGGCGGATCGATGGATCCCCCGGCGCTCCAACTTGCTTGCCTTCTCTTATCAATTAACCCCTTTTCCTAGCCCCGCCCATTCCTTTTCCTTCGGTATAAATTTCTGGACCTTGCCGGTAGATGTTTTGGGTAGATCACGGAAATTCACAGCCGCTGGGCAGTAACCGGTAACTGCGCGGCGTTCTTCCCGACGGCCTGAATCGTCGGAACAATGCGCTCCTCGCTGATTGACCATTGAGGAGAGCAAATGAAGCGCATCGAATCGCCGTACACAGGCCCCGAGGCGCAAGCGCGGTGGCGCGCATTGGCGAGGGCCTTTGAAACCAGCGCGCTGAGCATGCCGGCGTTTTGCCAACGCGAAGGCATTGCCGAGTCGACCTTCTACGCGTGGCGGGCACGCTTGCGTGGTGGTCGGCGTCGGATCAGACCGACGGTGCCGAAGGCCACGCGCGGCTTTATCGAGCTTGGTGGGATCGGCGCGAGCGACATATCTACGTTGGCATCGCCTTCTGACACCGGTTCGTCCCTGGAAATCAAGCTGGAGCTGGGCGCCGGGGTGGTCCTGCACCTGCGGTGGCGCTGATGTTCTTCCCCGAAGGCCAGGTACAGGTGTTCTTGTACGCAAGTCCCGTCGACATGCGCCGCTCGTTCGATGGCCTCTACGCGCTCACCCGCCACCACATGAACCGGGATCCGTTGAGCGGGCATTTGTTTGGCTTCTTCAATCGGCGAGTGACCATGATCAAAGTGCTGTACTTCGATCGCACCGGGTTCTGCGTGTGGGCCAAGCGTCTGGAGCGGGGCCGCTTCGTCTTCGACTGGAACAAGCTGGTCGGCCAGACTGACTACACCGGGCTCAAGATGCTGCTGGAAGGCATCGAGCCCAGGCGTATCAGGAAGCGCTACCAACACCGGTCTGGCGCGCAATGATGTCGGCAATAAATACAACAAAACTGGCACCTACTACAGAAACGTTAGGATATAATTTCCTCATGCCATTCACGACCCCCGCGATCATCCCATCTGTCGATTCAATGCAGGCCGCGCTCGCCGACAACGCCAAGCTGCGCGCCCAGGTGAACGCGTTGCAGCGCCGTATCGAGTGGTTCGAGCGCCAGATCTTCGGCCAAAAAAGCGAGCGCCGTATTGTCGATACCGACGCCCAGGTGCAGTTGGGTCTAGAGGAGCCCGCCGCCAACAGTGCGGACAAAGCCCCCGCCCCAAAGCGCACACCATCGCCGCCCATACCCGGCGCGTGCCGCTGCAAGCGGGCGCCGGTGAGGACGAAGCGGGGCTGTTCTTCGATGCCGCGCGCGTGCCGGTGCAAACCATCCATCTGTCTGCCCCGGAAGCGGCAGGCTTGAGGGCGGACCAGTACGAGATCTTCGGGGAGAAGCTCACCCACCATCTGGCGCAGCGTCCGGGCAGCTACGTGGTGCTCAAGTGTGTACGCCCGCTCATCAAGCTCAAAGCCGAGCAGCGCCTGGTGTGCGCCCCGGCGCCGGTGAATGTGCTGGAGGGCTCGCGCGCCGATGTGAGTTTCCTGGCCGGCATGCTGGTCGACAAGTTCGCCTATCACCTGCCCTTGTACCGCCAGCACCAGCGGCTGGAGCAAAGCGGGATTACCGTAAGCCGGCCCTGGTTGACGCAGTGCACGCACGATGCGGCGCGGCTGCTTGAGCCGATCCACGCGGCGCAACTCGAATCGATCCGCGCCTCGCGGGTGAAGACGATGGACGAGACGCCGATCAAGGCGGCGCGCGCGGGCCCAGGCAAAATGCATACGGGATACTTCTGACCGGTGTATGGCGAACAGGACGAGGTGAGTTTCCTCTACTGCAACTCGCGCGAGACGCGGCACGTGTTCGAGCAACTGGGAATGTCCCTGCAACAGGGCGCGGTGTTGCTGACCGATGGCTACGCCGCCTACGCCCGCTATGCCACCAAGACCGGGATCAGCCACGCGCAATGCTGGGCCCACACCCGCCGCGGCCTATTCGAGGCGAAGGACATCGAGCCCGAACGGGCCGCACTCAGCCTTGCCTGGATCGGCAAGCTCTATGCGTTGGAAGAAAAGGTCCGTGAACGACACCTGAGTGGCTCGGCCAAGCGCGACTATCGTCAACAGCACGCTAAACCCGCTGTCGATGACTTCTTCGCCTGGGTGAACGCGCAGTTCGAGGCCCAAGGGCTCTTACCGAGCAACCCGTTGATCAAAGCGCTGACATACACACGGGAACGGGAGGCCGGATTACGCATCTACCTCGACGACCCCGATGTGCCGATCGACACCAATCATCTGGGGCGCGCGTTGCGGCCCATTCCGATGGGCAGGCGTAATTGGTTGTTCTGTTGGACGGAGCTGGGCGCCAAGTTCGTGGGTATCGTGCAAAGCCTCATCGTCACTTGCAACATCCATGAGATCGATCCGCACACCTATCTCGTCGATGTACTGCAACGGGTCGGCCAACATCCGGCTGCCTTGGTCCAGCAGCTCACGTCACGGTTGTGGAAGCAGCACTTCGCCGCCGCGCCGCTTCGCTCCAGGCTCGACATCCACTGACTGCCAGAACGCAAGGACGCCGGTCAGTTACCGGTTACTCTGGGCATTTGAAGTGTGCAATGCGATCGCGACAGAATCCGATGATGTCCTCTCCCGTCGCCGCCTGGCCTACCTTGAGGGTGACGAACGCCTTCGGGCGCTCGCCCCATTTCGGATCAGGCATCGCGATGACCGCGCACTCCAGCACGGACATGTCGTGATGGCATGCGGCGGAGGTTAGAAGCCGGCCCTTAGCCGTCGGGGATTGCCGCGGCAAGGGCGTCAATCGCGATGTTGCCGGCTGCGCCTGGACGATTCTCGACGACGACCTGTTGTCCGATCGCATCCGGGAGCTTGGCAGCAAGCAAACGTGCCGTGATGTCAGTGGCACCGCCCGGGCCATAGGGAACGAGGATGCGGATCGGGCGAACCGGATAACTATCCGCCGATTGCGTGTAACCCGCGATCGGTATCAGCGCAAGGACCAACGCGACCAGCTGTCCGGCCTGTCTCCAAACATGGCTTCGCATGATGTTCTCTCCTCTTCCGTGACCGTTCGATGCACCGACTCGGCGGACCGGCTCTGACCTGCACAGGCAGTCCGTCATTCGCACCATAGCACCGGTTCGCAATGCTTTGCGGCGCGTCCAATTTGCGGTCCTCATGCCGTGCGGATTTCTCTGAGGTATTCTTCGCTGATCCCCTGGATTCAACCGCAAAGGAAGCTTGCATGGCATTGCCCAACGCGCGCCCGACTGGTACGGCGCGTATCGCCGCTGACGTTGGCGGCACATTCACCGATATCGCTATTTTTGATGAGCGCACGGGGTCGATTCGGCTTGGCAAGGCGCTCACGACGCCCGATCATCTCGTCGATGGCATCAACGATGGTGTGGCGAAATCGCTTGCCACCTTTGCCGAAGCGAATTTATTCTTGCATGGGACGACCGTAGCCATCAACACGCTTCTTGAGCGCACCGGTGCCAGGACCGCGCTCGTTACCACCAAAGGCTTTCGCGATATCTATGAAATCGGCCGGGTGAACCGCCCAGAGGCGTACAACCTTTATTTCAAGAAGCACAAACCCTTGGTCGAACGTGCCCTTCGGTTTGAGGTCAACGAGCGCATGATGAGCTCGGGCGAAGTGCGCTTCGCTTTGCATGAAGAAGAACTTGAACGCGTGGCAAAGTTGCTCGACGAGGAGCGTATCGAGGCCTTGGCGATCCTCTTTCTGCACAGTTATCGCAACCCAAGCCATGAGATCGCGGCGAAGCAATTCTTCGAGAAACGCTTACCAGGGGTCTACATCACTGCTTCCCACGAACTGTCGCAGGAGTATCGCGAATTTGAGCGCACCTCCACCGTCGCGGCCAACGCCTATATTGGGCCGCGCGTACGGACTTATCTCGGTGAGATCGTCACGCATCTTAAGACGCAGCAATTCGGTGGCAGCTTTCTCATCGTGCAATCGACGGGCGGCCTCTACGACGCCGATCGGGCGCAAGCCGAATGCATTCGGATGCTGGAATCGGGTCCGGCGGCCGGTGTCATCGCGACGCAGTCGTTATGTCGCGAAGTCGGTTGGCCGAAAGCAATCGCGTTCGACATGGGCGGGACCACGGCGAAGTCAGGCGTGATTCTCGAAGGCGAAGTCTTGATGACTTCCAGCTCGATGATCGGCGGCTATGCAGAAGGTCTGCCGGTGCAGATCCCGATGATCGACATCCAAGAAGTCGGCACCGGCGGCGGCAGTATCGCGAGGCTTGGGCCTGCGCGGTCGTTGCGCGTCGGGCCGCAAAGCGCGGGGGCGAGTCCGGGGCCGGTCTGCTATACACTGGGCGGTACCGAGCCCACGGTTACCGATGCGAATCTTGTCCTTGGTCGGCTGAACGCGAACCGCTTCCTCGGTGGCGATATGAAGCTCGACCTGGAGGCTGCGCGCGAGGCGTTGCGGACAAAAATCGCCGAGCCTTTGGGGCTTTCGATCGAACGGGCGGCAGACGGCATTATCCGCATCGCGGCCGCGTCGATGTCGAACGTCGTAAAGCGCGTGACGACCGAGCGCGGCCTCGATGCGCGCGACTTTCCGATGGTGGCGTTTGGCGGTGCCGGGCCGTTGCATGCGGTGCTGGTGGCGCGCGATCTGCAGATCGGCAAGGTCATCATTCCCAACGCACCGGGTCACTTTTCTGCATACGGGATGCTGGTCGCGGATCTGCGCCGGGATTACGTGAAGACGCTCTTCACGCCGCTTGCCAATCTTGATTTCGATAAGCTCGAAACGCAATTTGTGGCGATGGAAACCGAAGGGGAACGCGATGTGCTCGCCGCTTCGAACAGCATTGGTGCGGTGGTGGTGAGTCGTGGGCTTGATATGCGCTATGTGGGTCAGGAGCACGCGGTGACGGTCGACATTCCGGTCGCCGCATTCAAGGCCAAAGACATGGCGGAGGTGAAGCGTCGCTTCGATGCGGTGCATACTGTGCGTTACGGGTATTGCTCCGAGAAGGAATTGGCTGAAATCGTGAGCATCCGAACTTCCGTGGCCGGCGCCATGCCAAAGCCCGCGCTGAGTAAAATCGCAACCGGTAGTGCTGCGCCTCCTGCTGAGGCGAGTAACGGCATTCGCAAGGTGTATTTTTCCGCGGCCGGCGGGTGGGTCGACACGCACACCTTTCAGCGTGAGCACTTGCGTGCGGGCAATGTCATCATCGGTCCGGCGCTCATCGAAGAGTACGCCTCGACCACGGTGATGTTGCCGGGCGACAAACTTTCGGTCGATGCACTTGGCAATTTGAGCATTGAGGTTGCGAATGGCTAATACCAAAATGGATCCGGTACTGACAGAAATCGTGCGCAACGGCTTAGTGGCGGCATCGGAGGAAATGAAGTCCAACCTCATGCGCACTGCCTACAACATGATCATCTACGAGGCACTCGATTTCACCGTCGGGCTCTTCGACAAAGAAGGCAATACGGTGTCGATCGGTATCGGCCTGCCGACCTTCATCCGCGGCATGAGCAATACGGTAAAGCGCATGATTGCGCATTACGGTTTGGACGCCATGGACGACGGTGATGTGCTCCTCACCAACGACGCCTATATCACCGGCAGCCACTTGAATCACATGACGTTCTGTGTGCCGGTGTTCTGGCAAGGCGAGATCGTCGCGTTTGCCGCCTGCATGGCGCACTGGATCGACATCGGTGGCACCTTGGATGGCATGACCCTCGATATCTATTCCGAAGGGTTGCAGATGCCGATCGTGAAGGCCTGGGCCAAAGGTGTGCAAAACGATGATGTGTTTCGCATCATCGAGATGAATGTGCGCATTCCGGAGCGCGCGATGGGTGACCTGCGTGCCCAAATCGCGGCGGTGAAAACCGGCGAGCGGCGCATGCTGGAAATGCTCACCAAATACGGGCGTGACGGCGTGCTGGGTGCGATCGAAGCGATTTACGACCAAAGCGAAGCGATCGTGCGGGAGCAGATTCGCGCGATTCCGGATGGCGTGTATGAAGCCGAATCGTTCATGGACGATGACGGGGTCGATCACGGCAAACGGATCACGATCGGCGTGAAGGTCACCGTCAAGGGTGACACGATGGAAGTCGATCTCACCAATGTCAGCGATCAGGTGAAAGGCTTTTTCAATTCCGGTCGAGCGGCTGGTATTTCGGCGGCACAGGTGGCGCTCAAATGCCTGACCGCCGCGCTCGATATGCCGATCAACGACGGTTGCTTTCGGCCGCTGACGGTGATTCTCCCGGAGGGCAAGGTTGTCAACGCGACACGTCCCGCGCCGATGCGCATGTGGATGACCTTCCCGATGACGGTGATCGATACGATCTTCAAGTCCTTGGCGCCCGCGATTCCTGGGAAGGTGATCGCGGGTCATCATGCCGATCTGGTCGTGGCGAATATTCACGGCCGTTCACCGCAGACGAAGAAGCTGTTTCTCTATCTGGGTGGGTTGATCGGTGGCGGCTGGGGCGCCAAGCAGACCGAAGATGGCATGTGCGCAACGATTGCGATCAATGATGGCGATACGCACAATGGACCCTCCGAACAAGTTGAAGCGAAATATCCGTTGATCGTCGAGAAGTACGGCTTGCGCGAGAATTCAGGTGGTGCGGGCAAGCAGCGCGGTGGCTTGGGCACCGAGCAGATCGTGCATTTGCAAACCGATATGATGTTCAACACGCAGATCGAACGCGTAGAGAGCCGGCCGTGGGGATTGTTCGGCGGGTTGTCGGCCTATGGCAATCAGGTCGCGATTCATCGTCAGGGCAAGGATGAGACGGTCTTCACGACGGGGAAAGTGTTCTCGCAACTACTGAAGAGCGGCGATCGCTATACGTTGCGCTCAGGTGGCGGCGGCGGATTCGGCAGTCCACTCGATCGCAAGCGATCGGACGTAGAAGACGACGTGCGGCAAGGCTATGTATCGATCCCGATGGCAAAGGAGCACTATGGCGTCGTGATCGATCGGGCTACGATGAAAGCCGATGTAGCGGCGACCGAGGCATTGCGCGCGGAAATGCGGGCGCTCGGGCTGCCGAAAGATATACCTTTGACGAGCATGGCAATATCGCAGACGGCGCCACGCTTCAAGCTGGTGCAAGGCGGTGTCATGAGCCGGCATGCGCGTGCCTGGCATGATGAAGCGCAGGCAGACGGATTAATTTGGATGCGTTGTTGCAGCTAACAGGAGAAACGTATGGGCAAGTATGAAGTCGATATCGAAGAAATAGAGTACCTCAACCACAACGGCAAGCCACTTGTTGCGCGCGTCTTCAAACCTCGCGGTAAGGGCCCATTCCCGGCGGTGATCGATGCGCATGGCGGTGCCTGGTGCGAGGGCACGCGAATGAATAATGAGACGATCAACCGTCCGGTCGCAGAAGGCGGCGTTGTTGTGGCCGCGCTCGATTTCCGCAATCCGCCGGATGCAACCTATCCAGGCTCGGTGGCCGATATCAATTACGGCGTGCGTTGGTTGAAATCGCAGGCAACGCGTTTCAATTCCCGTGCCGACATGGTGGGGAGCATGGGTACCTCCAGCGGTGGGCATCTGGTCGTGCTCGCGGCGATGAAACCGAACGATCCGCGCTACGCGGCGATACCGATGCCAAGCGCTCCGAACCTCGATGCACGCGTGCCCTTCGTGGTCACGCTATGGCCGGTAATCTGCCCGATTGGTCGCTATCGCACGCATGTGAAATTCCCGGTCAGCGATCCTGCGTACAAGAACGTGGGTGGGCCGGCTGTACGCCAAGTGTCCTATTGGCTCACCGAGGCCGCGATGATCGAGGGCAGCGCCAACCTGATTTTGCAGCGTGGCGAGAAGGTCGATCTGCCTAACATTCTGTATACCCAGAATCCTGAGGATGCCTTGCATCCGGGCCAATACATGGAGGAGTTTGTCGCGGGCTACCGCAAGGCGGGCGGCAAGCTGCAATTAGAACTCTTCGAAGGGCAGCCGTACGATCTGGTCCGCAGCAAACCCGAATCGGAAACCGCCAAGCAGGTGATTGCCAAGATCATCGCCTACATTCACCAGCAGACTGAAAAACAGGCGAAGGCGGCGTAGATGGTCAGGCGTGTTGTCACCGGGCATGATGAAAATGGGCGGGTTATCGTTGTCTCCGATGGTCCGGCCCCGTTCGTGCATACGGCGGCTGCGCGCGTCGGCTATTCCTCGACCGACATCTGGCGCACCAATGCAACGCCTGCCCCAATCGTTGCCAACGCACCCGAGCCAACGCTTGGGCCGCGGCGGCAATTACCAAACAAGCAGGGCACCGTAATACGCATCAATCGGATCGAACCAGAGTCGGTGGCGGTCCGCAACATGAGCCAGGAGGAGGCGAAGAAGGCGTTCGCCGCGCTGGGTAACGAGAAGGCCTCGACCTTCAGCCAGACCGGGCGGCATCCGATGATGCATCGTACCGAGACCATCGATTACGCAATTGTATTGTCAGGCGAAATCTACTGCGTGCTCGACGATTCGGAAGTGCTGCTCAAGGTGGGCGATGTGCTCGTGCAATGCGGGACGAATCATGCGTGGAGCAACCGGTCGAACGCGGTGTGCGAGATCGCGTTCATCTTGATCGATGGCGAATTCGACTCCGGGCTTGCGGCGAAGCTAGCGTAGGGTCGTACCGTAAGGTGGAAAAATGAAGGCATTCCACCACCAATGCGCATGGCCACTTCCTAATCAATCGCAATCTTCCGCGCTTCGACCACCCGCCGCCATTTCACGATTTCCTTTTCGATGAAGGCGGCGGTTTCGTCCGGCGTTGAAGGCCGCGGCGTCCCGCCCAGATCGCTGAACCGCTGCCGGATATCGGGCAGCGCGAGCATCTTATGAAACTCTTCAGTCAGGCGTTGCACGATCGGCCCGGGCGTTCCGCGTGGTGCCGCCATGCCGATGAAGGATGTCGTTTCAAATCCCGGTAATCGCTCGGCGACGGCTGGCAGATCAGGCATGTGCGGCACACGCTGCGCCGAGGTAATCGCGAGCGCGCGTACCTTGCCTGCTTGCAAATGGGTGGACGCAAGCGTCAGCGTTTCAAACAGCACATCGATGCGACCCGTCATGACTTCGGTGACGGTTTCTGCGCTGCTCTTGTACGGGATGTGCAGCATCTCGACGCCTGCGGTAGCGCAAAACAATTCGCCGGCCAGGTGGATGAGACTGCGTACGCCAGGCGATGGAAAGGTGAGCTTGCCGGGATTCGCCTTGGCGGTCGCGATGAGATCGTCGATGGACCGGAGCGGTGAATCAGGACGCACGATCGCCACCAGGGGATAGGTAAAGATCGTGGTGAGCCATGCGAAGTCGCGGACCGGATCATAGGGCAGCTTGCGCTGTGTTGCGGCGACGGTGGGAAATGCGCCGCTCACCAGTAAAATCGTATAACCATCGGCCGGTGCTTTGGCGACAAAGTCGTTTGCGATCATGGTGCCCGCGCCCGGTTTGCTTTCGACGATCACCGGTTGCTTGAGGGATTCGCCGAGCTTTTGGGCGATCAGTCGACCGACCAGATCGACATTGCCGCCTGGCGGGAAGCCATTGATGATGCGGATCGGGCGGGAGGGATAGTCCTGCGCGTGAACGGATATCGAGGTACAGACGGCGAAGAACGTGGCGAGGAGCAGATGGATGCGTATGATCGATGACTTATGTTGAACCGCAAGGGACGCAATGGACGCAATGGAGAGCTTAAAAGGGGTTCGCAGCAGAGCCATTGTGCCCCGAGTTCATGCCAGACCGATAGAATGGGCTGCATTCCAACAACCCTTTGCGTCCTTCGCGTCCTTTGCGGTTCAATAATTTGCTTGGGATCGAATGAGCCGCCAGTGAGGACTCCGTGTCTGTGATTCCCAAGCTTCTTCCTACCACCGTCGTGGGCAGCTATCCGCAGCCGGATTGGTTGATCAATCGCCAACTCTTGTCGAAAGTGGTGCCGCGGGTGCCGATGCGGGAGATGTGGCGGATATCGGAGCAGTTTCGCGCCGAGGCCCAGGACGGCGCCACGATTGTCGCGATCCGCGATATGGAGCGGGCCGGGATCGACATCATCACCGACGGCGAAATGCGGCGCGAAAGCTATTCGAACTATTTTGCCTCGACGCTCGATGGCATCGATACCGAAAGTCCGGGCCGTATCATCAACCGTGCCGGACGCGAAACGCTGGTGCCTCGCGTGGTGGGAAAGATCACCCGCAAACATGCCGTGGAGGTGCGCGATCTGGAATTCCTACGGCGCCACACTGATCGTGTGACCAAAGTGACGTTACCCGGCCCGTTCACCATGGCCCAGCAGGCGCAAAACGAGTGGTATCCCGATGTCGAAGCGATGATCATGGACCTCGCGGCGGCGGTCAACGCGGAACTGCTTGATCTTCAGGCCGCGGGGGCGGATGTGATTCAGATCGACGAGCCGTGGCTGCGCAATGATCCGGAGGCCGCCAAGCGTTACGCGGTGCCGGCCATCAATCGCGCATTACGAGGGATCTCGGTGCCGACCGTCATCCATCTATGCTTTGGCTATGCCGCAGTGGTGCCGGGCCTTAAACCCACCGGCTATTCGTTTCTGCCGCAGCTTGCGGAGACCACGGTTCAGCAAATTTCGATCGAGGCGGCGCAAGCCAAGGTGGATCTGGGGGTACTCACGGATCTTTCGGCCAAGAAAATCGTTCTTGGCGTGATCGATCTGGGCAACCAGGCGATCGAGACGCCTGAGATTGTCGCTGGGCGCATTCGCGCCGGACTGAAATTCGTGAGCGCGGAGCGCCTGATTCCGGCACCCGATTGCGGGATGAAGTACCTGCAACGCGACGTGGCGTTCGGGAAGTTGCAGGCGCTGAGCGTGGGGGCTGCGATCGTTCGCAGTGAGTTGGGGTGATACGGCACCCAAACAACCGTCACCCCGGACAGTGATCCGGGGTCCAGGCGTTGTGACGCACGAATTCTGGATCCCGGTTGGTTCTAATCGCGCTTGGTTCTAATCGCGATAGTCGGGCTCTTTGCGGTCAAGCATCCGCTTCAACGCATCGAAGTGATGCTCATAGCTTGGTTTGCCGCCGTATTTTGGGCTGCGCGTGCCCGCTTGATCCATCGTCTTGTCGACAATCGCTTGCGGGAGCTCTTTGAGCTTCTGGCCGGTCCACATCGCATAGATCTGCACTTGCGCCACGCGCTCGGTGTAGTAGAGGAGGTCATAGGCCTCGGCGACCGAGCGGCCAACCGTGAGGACACCATGATTGGCCATGAACAGCACCTTGTTCTTGCCGAGAATGCCATTCAAGCGCTCACCCTCCGCGGGGTCGAACGCCGGGCCGGCATAGAGGTCGTCGTACGCCGTGTGGCGCATCAGGATCGCCTCGGTTTGCCCGATCGGCTTGATGCGTGGATCTTCCAATCGAGAGAGCGCGCTGGCGAATGGCATGTGCGTATGCATCACGCATACCGCATCCTTGTTCAATCGGTGAATCGGGGCGTGAATGCAAAACGCCGAAAGCTCAACTTCGCCTTCACCGACCAGCGGCTTGGGCTCCGCGTAGGAGACTTCCATGAACGAGCTCGCACTGATCTCGGACCAATGCAGGCCAAACGGAATCTGGTAATAGCGATCGGTCTTGCCCGGAACAGCGCAGGTCAAGTGATTGAAGATGCCTTCGCTAAAGCCGTGCATATGGGCCAGCCGGTGCGCGGCGGCCAGATCCACACGCATGCGCCATTCGGCGGTGTCTTTGCTGGGGGTCTTTGCGGCTGTTGATGCCTTTTTCACCAATTCCATTGCGGGTCTCCGGTTGCGGGGGATCTGAACCCCTGATGAGTCATGGCAGATGGGGGCTATGCCTGCCGCATGATAGCAATTCGCGGGCGAGGTGAGCGATTCGATCGGCGGGCCGATTCTTCGGCGGGCAGCCGATTACGCTCGGAATGTCTACAATCGATCCATCGTCGCCGCGCGATCACGAGTGAAGTGCCGAATCCGGCGATCCCTCTGCAGATTCTGGAGCGAATTGATTATGGCTTGCCGGTTCACCCTGTTCGTCTTGTCCATCGTGTTGGCGAACGCCGTCGCTGCGCAGTCGTTTCCCAACAAGCCGTTGCGCATCATTCAAGGATCCGCACCGGGCGGCAACGCCGATACCGCCGCGCGTTTGCTTGGACAAGGGATGCAAAAAGCGCTTGGGCAACCGATCATCGTCGACACGCGCCTGGGTGGGGCAGGGCGCATTGCCGCCGACGCCGTGGCCAAGGCCGCACCGGACGGTTACACGATGCTGCTCATCACCGGCGGTCATGTGACGACCGGCGCGGCGTCAAAGTCATTACCCTATGACACGGACAAAAGCTTCGCGTGGATCTCCATGGCGAGCGAATTCCCATTTATGCTGGTGGTGCGTGCCGATTCAAAGCTCCAGAACTTGGCCGCGGTGCTCGCCGAAGCGCGCGCCAAGCCACAGACCGTCACGTTCGGTTCATCAGGCACGGGCGCAACACTGCACCTCGTTGGCGAACTGATGGGGCGAATGGCGAACGTGGAGCTGGTCCATGTCCCCTATAAAGGCGAGTCGCAGGCGATGACGGCAATTCTAGCGGGTGACATCAACTTTTCCGTGGCAACGCCAACGACCGCGGTGGGTCAAGTGAACGGCGGCAAAGTGAAGGCGATCGCAGTGTCCTCCGCAACCCGTTGGCCCGGTATGCCGGACGTACCGACCATCGCGGAGGCAGGCGTGCCCGGCTACGATGTGCGCTCTTGGCTCGGGCTGGCGACGACTGGCGGAACGCCGCGCGCGGTGGTCGATCGCTTGCATGAAGCGATGATGGTCGCGCTCAAAGAGCCCGAAGTCAAAGCGCGACTGGAAGCGATGGGCGGCACGGTGCGTGGCAGCACACCCGATGAAACCCGCCAACGCGTCGTGTCGGAACTTGCGCGGTGGAACAAGGTGATCACTGAGGCGAATATTCCGCGGGAGTAAATGCTGAAAAGGGAAAAGGGAAAAGGGAAACGGGAAACGGGAAACGGGAAGGGTACGGCGGTATTACGCACTCACGCCAGGCCGCGCATCCACCGTTCGCATGAACACCTGCATACCGTAGTGAAACGCGATGAACGCGCCTAACTCCATAATCTGCGCCTCGCTGTAGTGCTCCTTGAAGCGCGCATAGAACGCGGCGTCGTTCTGGTCGGCGTCCAAATACATCTGCACGGCGAATTGGATGGCTAGCTTCTCGGCCGGGGTGTACGGACCCTCATTGAATTTTGTGGCGGCCGCGATCCTTTCTTCCGTCAATCCACTTGCTTTTGCTTGCTTGGATCGAAGGGTGCCGAAGTACGAATCGCCTGCGATGCCGGCCAACCGAACGCGAATGATCTCCTTCAACCGGTGATCGACGTTGCCTTCGGTGTGCGACATGAGGAGGGCGCGCAGCAGTGCCTTTGCGTAGCTCGGCACATGCGCAAGGATGCGCGGGAACACCGCATCGGGAACGCCCAACTTCTCGCAGCGTGTGATGAGATCGCGTAATTCCGGATCGGTAATCGATGCCATTGCCAGCGGTTGGATGTTGGGCATCGTTCAGGCCCTCGCCGCTTGCAGGGATATCGGTGCATCGCCGTAGAGGCGGACCGACTCTTCCTGACTGATCAGGCGTCCATCTGGGGAGAACATCGGATAGAACTTGAGCGTGCCAAAGAATGTGTGATAGCCGATATTCATGCCAACAAAGCTGCCCAACTCGACGATTTCTTCTTCCGAGTAATGCTGACGCAACTCGTCATAGAACGCGGCGCCTATCGCGCCCGGGTTGAGCGCCATCGTTTCGCTATAGCGCAGGGCTATTTTTTCCGCGGGACTGAGCTTGGTGCTGGCCCCGTAGTTGTTGATGCCATCGTCGAGATTTTCTTCTGAAAGCCCTTGCCACTTCGCCGAAGCGGACCGGACATTCCCTCAATACGTACAGGCGACCAGGCGTGAGAGTTGCACGCGAATGATCTCTTTCAGCTTATGGGGCACCCGGCCGGTATTGAAGACGGTATTCCAGGCGACAAACATCGCTTCAGCGAGATCGACGTTGTGGCCCATCATCGCGTGAAAGCCGGGATCGGGCGCCTTGTTCTTGAGGCACATCTCGATGTAGGGTGCGAGCTTGGTCTTCTTCAGATCGTCGATATCGAGCATCGTGATATTGGGCATTGCTGTCTCCTTGCACCATTGGTGCCCGCATTATGCGCGATAAGCTATCCTTGTCTCTTGTTTCTTGCCTCTAGTCGCTTGATCATGAAACCCACGCCCTTTGACTACGCATCACCCGCCACCCTTGCCGAGGCCGTCTCACTGCTGTCGGCACGCGATGCGAACGCCATGCCGATTGCGGGCGGGCAAAGTCTGATGCCGGTGCTCGCTTTTCGGCTGGCTGCACCGAAGCTGCTGGTGGATCTGCGACGCATTCCCGGGCTTAATCGCATTGAGACCAACAGCGAAGGCGTTCACCTTGGCGCGATGGTGCGCTGGCGTGATATCGAAGATGATGCACGGCTTGATAACGCCCATCCGTTATTGAAAGCGGCGATCGAGCATGTGGCGCACTACCAGATTCGTAATCGCGGCACGATCGGCGGCAGCCTCGCCCATGCTGATCCTGCTGCCGAACTTCCCGGCATTGCGGTGACTTGTGATGGGATCATAAATGCCGCTGGTCCGAACGGGGCGCGTACCATTCGCGCCGCCGAGTTTTTTCTCGGGCCCCTGAGTACCGCACTGAAAACCGGCGAAATCATCACGGGTCTGCAACTATCGCCGTGGTCGGTGGCGCGACGGTGGGGCTTCGAGGAGATATCGCGTCGTCGTGGTGATTTTGCGATCACCGCGATCGGTCTTTTCTACGACACCGACGCAGCCGGCCGGGCAGCGAATACGCATATCGGCGTTATTGGCGCATGCCGGCGACCACATCGCATTGCAGAAGCTGAGGCGGCTCTCAACGGATGTGCCGTCAATGACGCATCCATTCTTGCCGCGGCGAAAGTGGCTGCAACGGCGGTCGATCCCCCAGAAGATTTGCATGCGCCCGCGCGTTATCGACGCGCCTTGGTTGAGACTTTGGTCGAGCGCGCGTTGCGTCAGGCGGCGGCTCGATCCACGCGCGGGAACACTTGATCATGACGATTCAGTTCGAGGTCAATGGCAAGGCGGTGAAGGTGGAGGTCGAGCCGCGCACGCACCTTGCGGATTGCTTGCGACATGGGCTTGGACTTACCGGCACCCACGTCGGCTGCGAGCATGGCGTATGTGGTGCATGCACGGTGATCGTCAATGGCGAGGCGGTAAGGTCGTGTCTCATGCTCGCCGTACAAGCGGAGGGTGCGAAGATCATCACGGTCGAGGGATTGAGCCGTGATGAAGCGCTCTCACCCTTGCAGGCCGCGTTTCGCAAGCACCATGCTTTGCAATGTGGCTTCTGCACACCCGGCATGATCACGACGGCCCATGCCTTGCTCACCGATGAACCCGATGCCGACATAAAGCGCATCCGCGAGGTACTGTCGGGCAATCTGTGTCGCTGCACCGGCTACATCCCGATCGTCGAGGCGGTGATGGAGGCCCGGGCCGCTTACCGCAAGTAGCGTGACGATGGAGCGGCGCATCGCGCATCTCGATATGGATGCCTTCTATGCGTCGGTCGAGTTGCTGCGTTATCCTGATTTGCGCGGACATCCGGTTGTCATCGGCGGGCGCAGGCGTCGAGCGAGCGATGCTGAATCGTCCGGCACCTACACGCGATTGCGCGAGTATGTGGGGCGCGGCGTGGCAACCACGGCCACCTATGAAGCGCGAGCATTCGGCGTGCATTCGGGGATCGGTTTGATGAAAGCCGCGGCGCTCGCGCCCGATGCGATTCTGCTGCCCGCGGATTTTGAGGAGTATGGAAAGTACTCGCGTCTCTTTAAAGCAGCGGTGGCGACCATCGCGCCCGTCATCGAGGATCGCGGCATCGATGAGATCTACATGGACCTCACCGAGGTTGCGGGCGAATCGGTGGCGCTGGCAACCGAAATCAAGCAGCGCGTGCGCGATGCAACCGGGCTCTCGTGTTCGATCGGCATCACGCCGAACAAACTTCTCTCAAAGCTTGCCTCGGAACTTCAGAAGCCGAACGGCATCACCGTCCTGACGTATGCCGATGTGCCGACGCGCATCTGGCTCCTTGCCGCGCGCAAGGTGAATGGCATCGGACCGCGCGCAAGCGACAAGCTCGAAGCGCTTGGCATTCGAACGGTCGGTGACATCGCCAATGCCGATCCTGCGATGCTGATTGAACAATTTGGTAAGAGCTATGGGCGCTGGCTGCATGAGGCGGCGCATGGCCGCGATGATAGGCCCATCGTTACGGTGCGAGAGGCGAAATCAATCAGCCGCGAAACCACTTTTGAACGTGATCTGCATGCCAAGCGTGATCGTGAGGCGTTATCGGTGGTGTTGCTTCACCTGTGTACGCGTGTTGCCGAGGACCTTGTTCGCAAGGGTGTAGTCGGCAAGACGATCGGCATCAAGCTGCGCTATGAGGACTTCAAAACCGTGACGCGTGACTTCACGCTGCCCGCCGCCGTTGCAGATGCCGAGGCGATTCGGGCGGCAGCACGCGAGTGCCTGAAACGTGTCGATCTCGATCGGCGGATCAGGTTGCTTGGCGTGCGGGCGGGAGCGCTGATGCAGGCCGCAGACGCACGGGTTAGTGAGGCGACCCCGACGCCGAAGAAGCCGGCCCGTTCTGAGCCATGGAATTTGTCGTTGTTTGATTAAGCCGCGCATTCCCGGTCCGCAGCATTGCCTAGTCCACCGGCACCAGTTTCCGGAACGCCGCTGCAACCTCTTCACCATATTGGGTCTGCAATTGCGTATCCACCGACTTCGGCACGGACACCGCGTCCTTGCCTTCGGTGAGGCCGCTGATGATGGTGAGCTGGACGGCATCGACGGTGCCGACATTGCGAAAGCCGCGATAGACGAGCGGCGGCACCGACAGCGTGTCCCACTTGTTCAGTACGACCCTATGCGCCACCGGTTCGCCGATTTCATATTCGATCGTGCCCTGTAGGACCATGAAGGTTTCATGCGTCGTGTTGTGGGAATGCAGGCAAGGGCCTTGCCCCGGAGGCATGATCGAGATGAAGGTGGAGACGCCCGACGCTCCGATGATGGGCGCAGCCTTGCCAAAGAGCTTGTCCTTGTCATGCAGGATGACCGGCATGATCTTGCGCGCGAATACGACGTCCATGGCACCTTGCGGTATCCATGCGAGATCGTTGGCCGTGGTCATCGGCGCGAGCGCGTCGAAGCGACCGATGCGGGCTTCGAGTTCTTCTTTGCTGGGGGTGTAGATGGCGTTGGCCATGCGATGTCTCCGCAGAAAAACCGAATCTTAGTCCGGATGTGGCACGTCGCGGTAGCTCACCCCGGAAATCGGTATCCTCAACCGCTCATCTCGACTAGGGAGTACTCACGGTGAACACCAAGGGACTGAACGGCGCCGAAGCGCTGCTCCACGTATTGCGCGGCATGGGCGTCGAGACGATTTTCGCATCGCCGGGCTCGGAGTGGGCGCCGGTTTGGGAGGCGCTGGCAAAGAGCGGTGGTACGGGCGAATACCCCGAATACATTTCGTTTCGACATGAAGAGACGGTGATCGCGGCGGCGACCGGCTATTACAAGGCCACCGACAAGCTGCCGGGGGTGATCATCCATACGACGGTGGGTGCATTGCATGCGACCATGGCCCTGCGTGCGGCGCTGCATGAGCGGGTGCCGATGGTGGTGTTTGCAGGCGAATCGATCGCATTCGGTGAGGATGACAGTCCCGATCCTGGCGCGCAGTGGCTGCGTCTTCTCACTGATATGGGGGGGGCTGCGCCCCTCGTTGAGCGTTGCGTCAAGTGGACCTTTGGCCTCAACACCGCCGCGTTGTTGCCGGCAACCATTCATCGAGCATGCCAGTTGGCGATGGCGGAGCCGGCCGGACCGGTGTTTGTCTCGGTGCCGATGGAGATGCAATTTGCGACGATGAAGCATGACGCGCCGCCTGGTGTTTATGTGCAGCCAAGCACACCGGACCCAGCGGCGATGGATGCCATTGCCGAACGACTCATTGCCGCGAAGCGCCCGGTCATCGTGACCGAGGGGGTGGGCCGCTCGGTTGCAGCGGTTGCGTCGCTGGTTGCGTTGGCTGAGCGTTTGGGCGCCCCGGTGCTCGAGGGCAGAAATCCAAGTTTCATGAATTTCCCGCATGGGCATCCGCTGTATGGGGGACTTTGCGATACCGCGCAGCTGAAAGCCTATCTCAATGATGCGGACCTCGTGTTCCTGGCCGATGCGGTGATTCCTTGGCATCCGCCATCAGCCTTACCTGGACCGAATACGTCGATGGTGATGCTGGGCGATGCGCCGTTGTATCCACAGGTGCCCTACCTGGGTCTCCGCGCCGATCTCGTGGTGCAAGCGAACGTCGCGCAAAGCTTGCCCATGATCAACGAGCGGGTGAACAAAAAGATCGATGCGGGGGCACGAGCGGCGATGGTGAAGGAGTGGGGCGCCAAGCACGAACAAGCACGTGCCGCATGGCGCGATCGAGCGCAGTCGGCCGGGAAGGTCGGCGTGATCGATACGGCATGGGTTGCCAATGAATTGAACGCTGTGTTACCGGCCAATGCCATCGTCGTCGATGAAACGATTACGCATCGCTACGATCTCTATCGGGGCTTGGAAGCGATGCAGCCGGGTAGTTATTTCGAGGCCGCGTATGGCGGATTGGGCATGGGCTTGGGCTATGCGCTCGGGGTGAAGTACGCGGCCCGCAATCGACCGGTCATCACAACGATCGGCGATGGCTCGTTCAACTACAACCCGGTGGTCGCCTCATTCGGCGCTTGCCAGGAGCATGGGCTGCCCGCACTGATTTTGGTGATGAATAACTCTGGCTATCTTTCGCAAAAAGGCGGCATACCGAAGTACTACCCCGACGGCGCAGCGGTTCGCTCGAGGAATTTTCCGGGTACGACGATCACGCCAAGCCCGAACTACGCGGCATTGCCGCTGGCGTTCGAAGGTGTGGGCGAGCGGGTGGTCAAGCCGGGCGATCTGCGGCCCGCATTGCTGCGGGGTCTGGAGGCGATCGGCGCCGGCAAGCTTGCGTTGATCGATATCGTGCTGGCCGAGGTCAATCCAAAAAAATGATTGGCGTAGGGACGATCGCCTGCTGAACGCTCAGTCGCCAGCACGAATACCGAAGTCTTTCACCACTTTCGACCACTTCGCCATTTCCGCATCCAGGAACTTGCCGAGTTGGTCGGGGGGGCCGCCAATCAGGTTCATACCCTGTGCGGTCAAGCGTTCGCGAACGGTCTTCTCATTGAGAATCTTGGTGACTTCATCGAACATGCGTTGAATGACCGGGGCGGGTGTCTTGGCCGGTACAAACATGCCCCACCATGACAGGGCTTCAAATCCGGGAATACCGCTTTCGGCGATGGTGGGAACATTGGGCAACTCCGGATCACGTTTGAGCGAGCTCACTGCGAGCGGCATGAGGTGACCGGCCTTTATCTGCGGGCTGAGCAGCGCAGTGGTCGCCATCGCCACCGGCACGTGGCCGGCGATGGCGTCTTGTGCCAGCGGTCCGCCACCCTTGTACGGTACATGTTGCATCTGGAATTTCGCTTGGTCACCCATCAACGTCATCGCCAGATGAGCCAAACTGCCGGTGCCGATCGAGCCAAAAGTGACTGCATTGGGTTTCACCCGTGCGGCGGCCAGCAGCTCGCTAAGACTCTTATAAGGCTGCGATTTATGGACCGTGATGACCATCGACCCGGTTGCCACTAGCATCACCGGCACAAGTTCAGTGCGTGTATCGAACGGTAGATTCGGGATGATGCTTGGATTGATCGCATGCGTATCGAATGCGACGAGCCAAGTGTAGCCATCCGGGGGTGATTTTGCGACCACGCCGGTGCCAATCGAGCCACCGCCACCGGCACGATTCTCGGCGATGACCTGCTGGCCGAGCGACTGAGTCAGGCCATTGGCCAAAATGCGGGCGAGCTGATCGGTGGTGCCGCCGGGTGGAAACGGTGCAACCAAGCGGACCGGTTTCACCGGCCAGGCCGGTGTTTGGCCGATGGCTATTGCTGCCAAGGTTGAGAGAATAAAGGCAGTGACGCAGCGAAGAGTGGTCATCATTGATAGGATCGCGATCGGGGCGCTATGTTGACCGGCGCATTGTAGAGGTTGACCGGCGCATTGTAGAGGGTGTTTCATCATGACACGGGACCGCGGTCCCAAATAAAGGAGACATGTCTTGTCGTACGACCTGATCGTTCGGAACGGAACCGTCATCGATGGTACTGGCCAGCCACGCTTTCATGCCGACATCGGCGTGATGGGTGGCAAAATCGCGGCGATCGGTGCCGTCGCCGGCCAGGGGAAACGTGAGATCGATGCCACCGGTCTCATCGTCTGCCCCGGCTTCGTCGATATTCACACCCACTATGACGCACAGATCTGCTGGGATCCGGTGCTCGGCTCATCGTCCGAACACGGCGTAACGACGGTGGTGCTTGGCAACTGCGGCATTGGCGTTGCGCCGAGTTGGCCTGCGGACCGCGAAATCAATGCCCTCGATCTCGTCAGTCTCGAAGGTCTTTCCATCGACGTGTTGAAGGCAGGCATCCCATGGAAGTGGGAGAGCTTCATCGACTATATGCAGTTCGCCGCCGCGCAGCGCCCCGGCGTCAATCTGAGCTTCTTGATGCCGATGGCCGCGTTGCGCCGCTATGTGATGCGGCAGGCGGCGGTCGAGCGGGTGGCCACAGCGGAAGAGACGCAACAGATTGCCCGTTTGCTGAAAGAAGCCATGCAGGCGGGGGCCAACGGCTTCAGCACGACGACGATCTCGCGACAGAAAGGTTGGCAGGGCGCGCCGCTTGCCTGCACGTTGGCGAGCCATGATGAACTGCGGACCTATGCACGGGTGTTAAAGGAAGTCGGGCGCGGCGTGATTCAACTGAATTGCGCCTACAACCTCGGCTCGCTGGCGGACGAGGAATTCGCGCTCCTCGATATGTTGACCACCGAAAGCGGTCGGCCCGTGACCTGGTCAGGCGGGGTCAGTCGCGGCGATCAACCGGGTGGCCTGGAGGCGTATTTAAAGAAGATCGAGCCCCTGGTGGCGCGCGGCAGCAAACCGCAAGGCACTTCACGCCCGCTCACGGTAGAGGTCAATCTCAACAATCCCTTTGTCATGACCGATCTGGAGGCCGGGAAGAAGGTGCTTGGCCAGCCAAAGGATGTGCAGAAGAAGCATTACGCTGATCCGGCATTTCGCCGGCAGGTGCGGGATGAATATGCCAAAGGCGGCAAACTGTTCAGTGGCGCATGGATCGATGCAGAGGTGTTGCGGGTGGGGAGCCCCAGCATGGAAAAATACCTGCGCCGCTCGGTGCGTGAGATCGCGATCGAGCAGGGCAAGGAACCGATCGATGTGTTCTTTGACCTGGCGCTCGAAGACGATTTGCAGCTGCGTTACTTGGGCGCTATTGCCAACGTCGAACCGGAACGCGTGGGCAAGCAAATCAATGACGATCGCATCCTGCTTGGTATGTCAGACGGCGGCGCGCATGTCGATATGCTGCTGGAGTCGAACTACACGACCTATATTCTTGGTCACTGGGTGCGCGACAAAAAAGCGATGACGCTCGAACGTGCGATCTACCGGATGACCGCCGAACCAGCCAAGCTATTTGGCATCACGGATCGTGGACTGCTCAAGCAAGGTCTGGCGGCCGATATCACCGTATTTGATGAACAGACGGTGGGCTCGGCGATGAAGGCGACCCACGTCAACCGCGATTTGCCAGGCGGCGGGGCGCGTCTTTATGTCGAATCACGGGGCATAGCCCATGTCATCGTGAATGGTGAGCCTTTGTTGGATCACGGCAAAGTACTGGACGGTCGTGCCGGGGAGATCCTGCATCGCGCTTGAATGCGTGCCGTAACGTGTGACCGGTAGCATTTTCTTCATCTTTCGTCCCATCATGAAATGATTTCGTTACAACTAGGGCGTTCAATGGCAGGTATCGGGTGAGCCTGCCCGAAGCACCGTTTGAATCGATGAGGAGAACTGTTATGAATACGGTACGAAAATTCGCCGTTGCGCTCGCTGCAGCACTTCCCATGACGCTGGCGCTGCCCGCATTCGCCCAGGCCGCCCCGGGTCAGCCGGGTGCAAGAGTCGAACATCGCCTCGCCGATCTGAAGACGAAACTGGGGATTAGCGGCGGTCAGGAATCGCAATGGCAGGCGTTTGAGGCCAAGGTGAAAGAGCAGGTGGCCAGTGCGCGGGCAGCGCGCCAAAATGCGCTCCGAGCGGTCACCGCGGCACCCGACAAACTTGCCAGGCAAGCCGAATTCATGAAGCAACGCGGCGCCGGCTTGGAAGCGGCAGCCGGCGCCCTGCGGGATCTCTACGCCGTACTCTCGACTGCGCAGCGGGAAACGATCGATCAGCACTACGCGCAGTTAGAGAGTCGCGGGCATGGCCGGCCTGGGCCAGTGCATCGAAGCTAAGTTGCAACATTACAGCAGGGCGCGGCCATTGCGGTCGCGCCCTTTTTGTTGCTAGTACTTGCCGAGGTAGTCCCGTTTGCCGATGTCCACGCCGTTATGCCGCAGAATGTTGTATGCGGTCGTGACGTGGAAATAGAAATTGGGCAACACGAAATGCTGGATGTAGGTGAGGCCTTTGAAAGTCGTTGGGCCGGCCCGCATCGGCAGCACGACTTCACGATCTTCGGCGCCGGCAAGCTGGCTCTCTTTAATGCTGTTCACGAAGGCGAGCGTCGACTCGATGCGTGTTTTCAACTGGGCGAGCGTCGTCTCGGTGTCTTCGGCTTTCGGCACTTCCACGCCGGCGATGCGCGCCATGCCGCCACGGGCCTGGTCACAAGCAATTTGTATCTGCTTGGAAAACGGCAGCATGTCGGCGATCAGCCGATCGTTGACCAGGACCGACTGGTCGATCTTCTTCGCTTCGCAATGCGCGGCCGCCTTATCAAGACAGGCGGACAGCCCACCCAGCAGTTGGTTGAAAATGGGTTTGGTGGCGGCGTATAAGGTAATGGCAGGCATCTGCGATCTCCAGGGGGTGAGGGGTTGATTGACAGGGGTCCGGTGCCGGATTCTACGGGAACCGGGCACGAGGCCGCTCCAGCTTGAATTAAAAAGCAAGACTCGGAGTGCGACGCGTCGCGGGCGCGGCTAAAGTTCTGCTACGTTGCCGGGATGAAAGGACACCGTATGAACATGAACGCCGAAGCTCGCGCCGTGGCGACGCGCAACGATCCGCGTTGGGCGCGGGTATTGCATCGCGACCGCAGCGCGGATGGGACATTCTTCTATTCAGTCCGGACGACCCGGGTGTATTGCCGGCCCTCATGTGCGGCCAGACCTGCGCGGCCGGAGAACGTCGAGTTCCATATGACGACCGCAGCGGCCGAGCATGCCGGCTTTCGGCCTTGCAAGCGCTGCAAGCCCAACCAGGCGCCCGCCGCAATTCAGCATGCTGTGCAAATCGCTGAACTATGCCGATGGATTGAGCAGGCAGAATCCTTCCCAAGCCTCGCTGCGCTGGCCCGGCACGCCGGAACCAGTCCGTACCACCTGCATCGTCGCTTCAAAGCGGTCACCGGCCTCACGCCCAAAGCCTATGCCATGGCCCATCGGGCAAAGCAAGTGCGCCGCGCCCTGGGGGAGGGCCGCACCATCACCGATGCCCTCTACGACGCGGGCTTCAATTCGAATGGCCGCTTTTATGCAACATCTGGTGGCGTGCTTGGCATGACGCCCACCGCATTTCGGCAGGGTGGGCTGGACACCACGATTCAATTCGCTATTGATCATTGCTCCCTCGGTGCCATCCTCGTGGCTGCAACGGAACGCGGGGTATGTGCCATTTTCATGGCCGATGATCGGAAGACCCTTCGCGGTGACCTGCAAGATCGCTTCCCGCGCGCCGTATTGGTCGAAGGCGATGCAGGCTTCCAGCAACAGGTCGCGAAGGTGATCGCCATGGTGGAGGCGCCGCGTCTTGGACTCGATCTGCCGCTCGATGTGAGGGGAACCGCTTTTCAGCAACGCGTGTGGCAGGCGTTGCGCGCTATTCCGGCTGGCGAGAAAAAAAGCTATGCCGCCATCGCGAAAGACATCGGTGCACCCAAGGCGGTGCGGGCGGTGGCGCAAGCTTGCGCAGCGAATGCATTGGCGGTCGCCATTCCATGTCATCGGGTTGTGCGTAGCGACGGGTCGCTCTCCGGATACCGATGGGGTCCAGAGCGCAAGCAGGCGCTCCTCGAGCGCGAGGCCGATGAGGAGGGCACGCTCAGTCGGCCGTCGCCCCGGAGGCCTTGATGATCGCCGCCCACTTTGGTACTTCGGCCGCGATGTAGCTTGCAAACTGTTCGGGCGTGTTGGCGATGATGTCGATGCCAAGCGCATCGAGGCGCTTGCGGACGTCGGCATCGTTCAGCGTCGTCATCATTGCGCGATAGAGGGTGGCGGTGATTTCTTTCGAGATGCCGGCCGGCGCGACGATACCGTGCCATGAGGTCGCTTCGAAGCCGGGAATCATCAGCTCCGCAACGGTGCCGACCGCGGGCAGCGGACCGGAACGTTTGAGCGAGGTCACCGCGATGGGCCGCAGCGCACCGCCTTGAATATGCGAAATGACCGGTGCGATCGATGAGATGCCGATCTGCACATGGCCGGCGAGGACATTCTGCAGGGCCGGTCCGGTCCCTTTCATTGGGACATGGACCATACTGAATTTTGCTTCGGTCTTGAGCAACTCGCCGGCCAGATGCGCGGAAGTCCCGTTGCCGCCTGAGGCGAAATTGAGTTTGGTGGGATTGGCTTTTGCATAGGCAACGAGTTCGGCCAATGAATTGGCCGACAGGGCAGGATGTACGTAGATGATGTTCGGCTGTTCGCCTACCAGCGTAATCGGTTGAAAATCTTTGGCTGGATCAAAGTTGATCTTGCGATAGAGGCTCGCATTGACGGCGAGGATGCCATTGGTGCCGAGCATGATGGTGTGGCCGTCGGGCACTGCTCGCGCCACGTATTCACCGGCGATATTGCCGCCCGCGCCGGCCCGGTTCTCAACCACGACCGACTGCCCGACGACTTGTTCAAGCTTTCGTGCCAAGATTCGACCCATGACGTCACTTGGACCGCCAGGAGCGAAGCCGAGGACCAGCGTGATGGGTTTGGTCGGAAAGTCCGCCGCGATGACGGCCGGACCGGCCAGTACGATCATTGCAAGACAGACAAGGTGTATCGCTTGCTTCACGACCATCCCCTTTCAGGCAGGCATCAACCGTAACACTACACGGGAATCAAGGCAATGAGTGTGGTCGAAACCGAACGGCAAGAGGGCGTGATGGTGATCCGGATGAACCGGCCGGAGCGCATGAATGCGTTGGGCACGGAATTGCGTGCTGGGCTGGCCGATGCATGGTGCGAATTTCGCGATAGCGCGAATCTCGAAGTCGCGATCCTGACCGGCACCGGACGGGCGTTCTGTGCGGGCGAGGATATGAAGGAATCGGTGGAGCGCGGTACCGCGGGCAGCGCGGCCGGTCCGCAACCGCAACGCGAGAACCCTTATAACAATCGCGCGATCGACAAACCGATCATCGTTGCGATCAATGGTTTCGCAATGGGTGGGGGCTTTCAGATGGTTGAAAAAGCGGACCTGCGTGTTGCAGTCCGTGGTGCAGTCTTTGAATCATCGGAAGCCAAACGCTGGTTGCTTGGCGGCTACGACCACGGCTACATCGGTGGACTATCGCATACGATCGCGACCGAAATGGCGTTTGCGTTCCGCTTCACTGCCGAGCGGCTCTACGAGGCGGGTTTCTTGAATCGGTTGGTAGACGCCGAGGCGTTGATGCCGACCGCCTTCGAGATGGCCGCGCACCTCATGACGCTGCCGCCCGCATCACGGGTGAACACGCTCACCATCATGCGCGCCATGCGACCACGCGTGGCCGATGAGTTGGTGCGACTCGCCGCGCGACTGAAGGAGCATGGCGCCAAAGACGATTTGATGGAATCGCGCCGTGCGTTCGCGGAGAAACGAGCGCCGAAGTTCAAGGGGTGGAACCATCCGGACGATCGGCTGCGGACGCCCAAACTCGAACGCAAAGGATGAACGCGTAGGGCGGAACAGCAAAGCGCATTCCGCCACTCGTTGAAGGACTAAAGGGCCAACTCCGCCAACGCGCGCAGCGCCTCGGGTTGTTCCGTCTTGATCAAGAGCGATCGCACTGGCGAAGCCTTCCACGTCTCCAATCGATCGCGGATATGCGCCTTCGTACCCACGAGCGCGGTGGCATCCACCAGCGCATCGGGCACCGCAGCCGCCGCTTCTCCGCGTTTGCCTGAGAGAAAGAGATCCTGGATCTTGATCGCCGCTTCTTCGTAGCCCAGCCGCTTGGCGTAATCGTTGTAGAAATTTTTGCTACGCGCACCCATGCCACCGATATACAGCGCAAGACTGGCCTTGATCGGCCGGCGGCAACGCTCCAGATCGTCGCCCATTACGCAGGTCACAAAGGGCGCGACATCGAAATTGGCAAGCGACTTGCCGCCGCCTGCTTTCGCGAATCCTTTTTCAAGACTTGGTTGCAAAAGATCGAAGCGCTCCGGATGCATCCAGACCGGGATCAAGCCGTCCGCGCACTCCGCGCTGCACTCGATCCCGGCCGGTCCAATCGACGCAGTGTAGATCTGCAGATCCTTGCGGCCATGGATGATGCTCTTCAGCGGTTTGCCAAGACCTGTTGCGCCAGGCCCCGCATACGGAATCTGATAATGCTCGCCTTGGAATTCGAGCGGGGCTTCGCGTGCAATGATGTTGCGCACGATGTTGACGTACTCGCGCGTCCGGGTGAGCGGCTTGCCATACGCCACGCCATGCCAACCTTCCACGACCTGCGGACCGGAGGGCCCAAGGCCAAGAATGAACCGTCCGCCAGACATCGCATCGATGGTCATCGCAGTCATTGCCGTCATGGCGGGCGTGCGGGCGGGCATTTGCATGATCGCGGTGCCCAGTTTGATGGTCGAGGTGAAGGCGGCCATGTAGGCGATCGGTGAAACGGCATCGGACCCGTAGGCCTCCGCGCTCCACACCGACCAGAATCCGAGGCGCTCGGCTTCGAGAATCAGCTCGCGATTGATCTGCAAGGCAGCGCCTGAGTAACCGGCAGTAAGGCCTAGACGAAGGGTGGGCATGGTGGGTTCCTTGATTGGATTCACGGCATTCTATCGTCTGACAATAGCGTCGCTGCTGTGTGAGCCATTCCGTTACCGTACCGCCTATGGTTGAATAACAGCCATGACGACCAACCAATCGCTCCAACACGCCATTGCCTTCGCGCAAGCCCATGAAAATCCAGCCCCACGGGATCTTTCCCATCCCGATGCCGGCATCTTCAAGCTGGATCGGGCGCCCTGGAACCGGTTGCTAGGTCCCACCGCAGCACGCGGACCGGTGAGCGGTGTGATCTGGCATGATGGCGCTGAGATTGCCGCATTCGGCGAACCGGGTCGCGCTGACTTTACTTTTAGCGTGGCGAAGACCTACCTCGCTCTGTTGGCCGGTGTTGCGGCCGACCGTAGCATACTGATCGATTTCGATGAACCGGTCGTCTCGAAGATCGGCGACATTGGGTTTGATTCGGGGAATAATCGCGCTGTGACATGGCGCCATCTGCTGCAGCAAACGAGCGAATGGGAAGGCGAATGCGCCGGTGTGCCTGAGCAAGTCGATCGCTATCGGACGCTGTCGTATCAGCCGGGTGCGCCGGTTGGAGCAAAAGGCGATGCGCGGCCGTTGCAGCGTCCCGGGACATTCTGGGAATATAACGACGTTCGTATCAACCAGCTGGCGTTGGCGTTGCTGTACTTGTTCCGGCGACCGTTGCCGGAGGTGTTTCGCGAGGCGATCACCGATCCGCTTGGCATCGACGAGGCGTGGGAATGGCTTGGTTACGAGGATAGCTGGGTGGACCTCGACGGCCGGCGTGTGCAATCGGTTCCTGGTGGCAGTCATTGGGGCGGTGGGGTACGGATCTCGGCCCGCGCCCAGGCCAAGATTGGACAGATGCTGCTGGCTTGCGGCGTTGCCAACGGCAAGCGGGTGTTATCGGCCGAATGGATTGATGCGCTGCAGGTGCCCTGCACGGTCGCACCGTTCTACGGCATGCTGGTTTGGCTGAATCGCACGCGGCAGATTTTTCCAAGTGCACCCGCGACCAGTTGGTTCGCCATTGGGCATGGCGGTAATATCACCTGGATCGATCCGGTGCTGCGCAGCGTGGTGGTCGTGCGGTGGATGGATCCCCCACATATCGATGCGTTGTTTGGGAAAATCGCGGCTGCATTGAACACTATCAGGAGCGTTGATCGATGAATGCCTATGAGAAGATTGTCGGCCGCGTCGTGCAAGATGAAATCATTCCCGCGCGCGCCGGATGGAGCGGCGAAATTAAGGCCGGCCAAACCCTGCGGATCGTCGATCTGGAAGGCAAGCAGGCGGTCGATTTTCTTTGCTACAACGCGCGCGATTATGAAGACCGCTATGCCGCGGCCGACACGATGAAGATCAACGGCAACCTGTTCATCCGCAAAGGCACGGTCATCTATTCCGTCAACTGCAATCCGCTATTTACCGTCGTCGATGACACCTGCGGTTTGCACGACACCATTGGCGGCTGTTGTTCATCGGCCCTCAACCGGCGCCGTTACAACAAGCCCGATGATCCCAGTTGCCGGCAGAATTTTCTGGGGCAACTCTCGCGCTATGGCATGGGTCCGCGCGATATGGTGGCAAATCTCAACTTCTTCATGTATGTCCCCGTGGCCAAAGACGGCTCGATGGACATGGGCCCTAGCATCTCAAAGCCCGGCGACTATCTTGATTTACGCGCCGAAATGGATGTGCTCGCGGTGATTTCGAATTGCCCACAGATGAATAATCCGGTGAACGATTTCAATCCGACGCCGGTGCGGGTGATGGTGTACGGCACCTGACCGGGCGCCGTTGCGCGCCTACAGTTTTGCTTTGTACGTGTCTTTCGCGACGGCCGGCGATACGTAACCCTGCCGCACATCGTTCGCGACCTTCGCTGGATCGCGCTCCTCGGGTTTGCCAAAGCCGCCGCCACCGCCGGTGCGAATGATGAGTGCATCACCTTGCTTCAAGCGGGTGCTTAGCACCTTCGCATTCAGGAAATCGTCTTTCAGCATGCCGTCGATCCGCACCCCGACCTGATTGCCGGCACCCGCATGGCCGCCTGCCAATCCCCAGGGCGCACAGTGCATGCGATCGACCTGGATGTTGAAATTGATCGGCGCACGCGCGCGCACTATTTGTTCGGTGCCAAGCCCGCCTCGAAAGCGTCCGGCGCCGCCTGAGTCGTTGCGGAGCGCATGGCGTTCAAAGAGGATCGGCGTCTTCGCCTCAAGCTGTTCGATCGGGTGGTTGTGCGTATCGCCATCGTTCATGCAGACGGTCGCGCTGGTGCCATCGGCGTTGTGTTTGGCGCCCCAACCGCCACCCGACGGTCCGACGCTCGACAGGAACAACCGGCCATCGCCCGGCGAAATGCCATGCAGCATGGCCACCCCCAGATCGGCGTGATGTGCGGCGATCGAACGCTCGGGGATGGCGCCTGCCATCGCTTTGAATACTGTGTCGATGATCGTCATCGGAAACGTCATCCACCAGCGCATCGCGGCGGGTTTGACGGCCGTCACCACGGTGCCTTCAACGAGCTTCACCTTAAGCGAACGAAAGCTTCCTTCATTGATCGGATAGTCGGTGGGCGAGGTGAGGCACTTGTAGGCGACCTGGGCGCAGGCATAGCCGGTCGTGATGCCTGAATTAAAGAAGCCCCGCACCTGACGGCCTACTTCGGTCAGATCGATGGTCATCTCGTCGCCCTTCTTGATGATGCGGACCTTGATCGGTATCCGCTTGCCGACCTCGACGCCGTCGTCATCCATGAAGGACTCGGCTTCATACGTGCCATCGGGAATGGTGCGGGTGTGGGCGCGCGCGGCCTGCTCGGACTGATCCATGATGTTGCGAATCGCCGCCAGCACCGGCTCGCGACCATAGCGTTGCAGGAGTTCGGTGAAACGACGCTCGCCGGTGGTGATGGCGATGATCTGCGCGCGTAGATCGCCCATCGCGCGATCGGGGATCCGCACATTCATTTGAATGATGTCGACTAACTCTTGATTGACGATGCCCGCCTTGCGGTACTTCATGATCGGGATCTGGATGCCCTCTGCGAAGATATCGGTCGTGATCCCGCCCAACACGCCGCCCACGTCCGGCCAATGCGCCATGCAGCAGGTCCACCCGGTCAGTTTGCCGTCGTAGAAAATCGGCAGGCTGAAGGTGAAGTGATGGAGGTGGCTGCCGGTGAGATAGGCGTCATTGGTGACCAGGATGTCGCCTGGTTCGATGCCATCCACGCCGAATTTCTTCAACTCGGCGCGGATCGTCTCCGACATGCCGCGAATGAAACTTGGCAGGCCAAGTCCAATCGAAATAGTGTCGCCTTCGGCAGTAAAGAGGCCGACGGTGAAATCGAGCGCCTCGTAGATGATCATGTTGTAGGCGGTGCGCATGAGATTGGTTTTCATCTCTTCGGTCACCGCCAACACGCCATTACGAACGATTTCGGTGAGGACGGCATCGGCCTGGATGCGCGGTCCAGCGGTTTGCCGGCGTGGCGGGCGGGTTGTCTTCGCCTTCGTTGACTTCGTTGCTTTGCTCGTCGGCATTACCGTCTCCTCCCGACCGCTATGATCAGATTACCGAAATCATCGACCCGCATGGCATCTCCCGGCAAGAGCACAGTGGTGGAGGCGTACTCTTCGATCAGGGCAGGGCCTTTGATGCGATTGCGGGCGCGCAACGCATCGCGGGCAAACACCGGCGTACGCACTGCTTTGCCAAGTTCGGCGAAATACACCGGGCGTGTGCCGGACGCAGCATCGCGCGATGGGGTAGGGCCACCGCATGCGATGGGCTCAAGCGGCGGTTTTTTCATGACGCCGGTGACGGTGATACGAAGGCTCACGATTTCAGCAGGTTCCTTGGGTGCGCTGGTACCGTAACGTCGTGCATGGACGGCACCGAAATGGTCCTTGATCGCGTCTCGATCGCGTTTGCGGATCACGTCCGGTGACAAATCCACGGTGACCGGATGCTCTTGACCGACGTAGCGCATATCCGCGGCATAGGCGATCACCGTCTTGGCGGGCTTGATCTGGCTGCGCGCCAAGGACTCTTTACCTTCCGCGATCAATGCGTCGAACACCTTCTTGAGATCGGCAAACGACGCATCGACCAATCTGGTGAACCAGGTACGGACGAGGTCATAGCGCAAATCCGAGTGCAGCATGCCAAACGCGCAGAAATGGCCTGGCGCACGTGGAATGACGAGGGTGCTCATGCCAATTTCCCGTGCGATAGCCGAAGCGTGCAAGGGCCCGGCGCCCCCATAGGCAATCAGCGGAAACGCGGCCGCATCCATGCCGCGGTCGGTGGAGACGCCCTTCACCGCGTAGGACATCGTGGTGGCGGCGATGCGCAACATGCCATCGGCCGCTTGCAGCAGCGACATGCGAAGGGGTTTGGCGATGTGATCGCGGATGGCTTTTTCTGCCGCGCCAGTATCGAGCTGCATTTCACCGCCGAGGAACCGATCCGCACCGAGTCGGCCAAGGACCAGATTGGCATCGGTGACCGTCGGCAACTGGCCGCCCCGGCCATAGGAGGCTGGTCCCGGATCGGCGCCTGCACTGTGCGGCCCGACGTGCAGCGCGCCGGTGGGCCCAATGGTCGCGATGCTGCCTCCACCGGTGCCGACTTCAAACACATCGACCATCGGGATCTGGACCGGTAAGGCGTGGTCATAGCCACCGATCAGCGCGGTACTGGCGGTAAGGATTTCGCCGCGATAGATCACTCCGGCCTTGGCGGTGGTCCCACCCATATCGAAGGCGACGGCATCGGGTAGCCCAAGGGTTCGACAGAGCGCCTGGGCACCCACGATGCCGGCGGCCGGACCCGATTCCAGCATGCGCACGCACTGCATCTGGGCTTGTTTGGATTCGTAGAGTCCACCGGTCGATTGCACCAGCAAGAAATGGCCGGTGAAGCCGGAGCGGTGCAGATGCGCATCGATGCTGGCGATGTACTGGCTCACCCGCGGACCGATGAACGCATTCGCCGCGACCGTTGAGCAGCGTTCGAACTCACGATACTCCTGGGAGAGTTCATGCGAGGCGGTCACGAAGGCGTGCGGCAGGCGTGCTTGGACGATCGCTTTGACGCGGGACTCATGGGACGGATTGCGATAGCAATGAAACAGCATGATCGCGACCGCCTGCACGCCTTCTGCAATCAGCCGATCACAGGTTTTATGGACGGAGTCTTCATCGAGCGGTGTGTCGACATCGCCCTCGGCGGTCAGGCGTTCACGGACTTCCAGGCAGAGCGCGCGTTCGATCAGCGGCACATGCTTGGTGAAGAACAGGTTGTAGGCATCCGGACGATTGATGCGGCCGATTTCGTAGATGTCGCGAAAGCCCTCGGTGATGAGGAGGCCCGCCTTGGCGCCGGTGCGTTCGAGCATCGTGTTGATGGCGATCGTCGATCCGTGCAGGAAGAGCGCGGCGTCCGCATAGGTGGTACCCGCCTTCTCGACGCCCCGCGTAATGCCATCGGCCAAGTCAGCCGGGGTGGAGAGGGTCTTGCCAAGCAACAAGCGTCCGGACTTTGGGTCGAATGCGGCAACGTCGGTAAAGGTGCCACCGATATCGGAAGCAAGCCGGGTGCGCACGTTCTGTTTACTCCTTACGATCATTCTTGTTCCTCGCGATCTTATTCCTCACTATAGGCCCGCTTCATAGAGGGCGCGTCATGCTATCAGAGGGGCATAGCCGGCATGGCGATCAGCATAGAATCGACGCGCGGGGCCATTCGATCTCTCGGATTAAATAGGGTGAGCAAAAAGCAATCGACGTCGTCCGATCGTATGCGCGTGCAGGCAATGCAGTTGCTTGGGCGCTGGACGCGCTTGTCAGCTGGACATATTGCGCTCGGGGCGGGTTGTCTTTGTGGCGCATCGTTTGGCGCATTGCAACCGTCTGACTATGACGAACAGATCGTCGCCTTCCTGGTTGGCAGACATCCGCGTATCAAGGCGATCGACCATGCGCGCCTCGATCAGTTGCTCCGAGCGATTGCAAATGGCGCCGTTGCAAGGGATGCTAGCCTTACGCCGCCTGAGTGCCAGGCACTGCTTGGCGATGTCGAGCGCAGCCTGGATTCGTTTGATGAAGTGCATAGGACCGGATCGAAGGGGATTTGATGGGAACATTGCAGGGGAAAATCGCGCTGGTGACTGGCGGCAGTCGTGGCATCGGTCGCGTCACCGCGCTGCGTCTGGCCAAAGAGGGTGCGACGGTTGCGGTGCATTACGGCAATAACGCGTCGGCGGCGAAAGAGGTGGTCGATGCGATTGCATCGAATGGTGGCGCCGCGTTTGCCGTCTGCGCCGATTTGTCCGCGCAAGGGGGCGTCGAAGCCCTCTTTACCGCGCTCGATCGTGAATTGCGCGCCCGCACCGGCGACATTCGCTTCGACATCCTGGTCAACAACGCCGGCATCTGGGTGCGCGGAGCCATCGAAGAGGTCACCGAAGATGTCTTCGATCGGCTGTTCCAGGTCAACGTCAAGGCGCCTTTCTTCATTACGCAAAAGACGGCGGCGCGGCTCCGCGATGGCGGCAGGATCATCAACGTCTCGTCGACCGCCGGGCGCATTGGCTATCCGGAAATGGTGGTCTATGGGGCGACCAAGGGTGCCGTTGAGGCGGTGACCCGATCGCTCGCCAATCACTTCGGCGCACGCGGGATCACCGTCAATTCGGTGACCCCGGGTGCGACCGACACCGGTATGAACCTCAGCCTGCGCGATCCGGTGATCGGTGCAGCGGTATCCGCAAACACTGCGCTCAAGCGCATCGGCCGGCCCGACGATATCGCCGGAGTGATCGCGTTTCTGGCTTCGGACGATGCGCGGTGGATCACCGGTACGCGGGTCGATGCCAGCGGTGGCTTGAAGATCTAGCGGTGCCGAGGATGTCACTCGGGCGGCAACATTCCCGCGCATTCCGGCGCATAATTACGGGCGGTAGACTGCGGTCCCATGCTGTCATTCACGTGTAGAGGAGAACATGAATAAACCCGTGGAGTTTTCGCTCGACGACCTGCGTGGCGCGCCGGATCTCGAAGCCCTCAAGGCGCGCATTGAATCGAAGAACCTGACGCCCGGATGGATTCCCCGTAAGGAGCCACCGCTTTGGCATGAGCCGAGGTCCGAATACTCGACGATGCACTGGAAGTGGTCCGATGCGAAGGCAGGCATGGACGGCGCGGCGCGATTGATCGGTACCGATCTCGCTGAGCGGCGTAACCTGATCATGAGTAATCCGACCGGTGACAACGAGATCTCCTCGACGCGCACGCTGATCAGCGCGTATCAAACGATTCTGCCGGGCGAGATTGCACGCACGCATCGGCATGCGCCGCATGCGTTCCGCGTCATTCTCGATTCAAAGGGCGCGTGGTCATGCGTGGATGGCGACAAGCATCCGATGGAAACCGGCGACATCGTGCTCACTCCAGGCGGCAGTTGGCATGGGCACGGTCACGATGGCACGGAGCAGTCGTATTGGTTCGATGGCTTGGATGTGCCGCTGGTGCATCTGCTGGAGCCGATGTCCGCCGAGGATCATCCGCTCGTCTACGAACCGATCAAACGCGTCACGCCGGATTCGCCCTATCGGTTCACCTGGGAATGGCAGCAGGGGCAACTCGATGCTGCGAAAGATGATCCGGAAGGATTCTTCGGCCGTCGCATCGCGATCGATACATCGACCATGCCCACCATCGGCATAAATGTGCATCGCTGGAAGGCGGGTTTCCAGTCGCGACCACAGCGCTCCACCGCCCATCAGATCTTCTTGGTCATGCAGGGCAGCGGGACGACTCTGGTCGATGGCGAGCCGATCGACTGGGGTTTCGGCGATACCTTTGCCATTCCGATCTGGAAGCGCATCGAGCATCGCGCCAAGGACGACGCTGTGGTCATGGGCATGACCGACGAACCGCTGATGCGTTTCTGCAAATACTGGAAATTCGAAGCGCTGAACTAGGGATCAATTCCCTCATGAATCTGGGTGCGCTGATTGCAGAAGGTCGCTTGATCAGCGCTTCCCTAGGCGATCGCAAGACGGGGAGCGCAATCGGGCCGGTTCTCCACCGGCCCGATGTTATTTGACTGCCGTTGCAATAAACGCCGCGATTTTTTCGTTCACCCAGCCGGGTGCGTCGATTTGCGTGAAATGCCCCACCGTGGAAATCGTTTCAATCTGCGCATGCGGAGTCGACACCCGCAACTGATCGAGCAATGGCGCAGGGAGTCCGGGCGCCATCGGTACCCGCTTGCCTTCCGCATTCAGCGTGGTGCTCTGCACCGCAAGGAGCGGCTGTTTGGTGGTAGCGAGCACGCGATCCAAATTCTTCGCATCCCATGCCGGTGTGCGTGGAAACAACGCGGTGCCGATGGCCGTTGGCATCTTGGCGGCACGATCGATGATGGGCTGCTTGATGGCGATCGGCGTGCCCGGCACGAACATCTGCTCGAACATGCCCGCCGCGAACGTGGCAAAGCCGACTGCTTCGACTTTTGCACGCATCGAACGCTCCAGCGTTTCCGGGTCACCGGAACCGAGTTTGCTGCCATCGACCAGCACGATGCCGCTGACACGTTTTGGTATCACCTGGGCCGCTTGCAACACCACACGGCAACCGAGACTATGACCCACCAACACAACGTTGTTAAGACCGAGTTCCTCCACCAACGCGGCAACGTCCGCACCGAACGTGTCGATCGAGCAAGTCTCAGGTGTCCCCGGCGTTTTGCCGTGGCCGCGCAGGTCGCAGGCGATCACACGATGCTTCGGTGCAAAGGCGGCGAGCTGTGCTTCCCAATCGGTATGGTCGCAAGTGAAGCCGTGAACGAACACGATGGGTGGGGTGCCGGCGCCCCGTTGAACGTAGTGCATGACTGACATAGCGTCGATTCCATCCGAAGAGGACCGGGGAATCACTCAACAAGGGGGTTCGCCCCTTCGCAACTCCCCGAATATTTGAGCACGCTGATTACGCGGCATAGCTTAATCAGCGTTTCCCTAGGTATTGTGCCCGGTATTGGCGGTTCCGACGTGGCGGCGGCAACTCGGTCTATAGTCAGCGTCTGGCGTTACACGGCAAGTAGGTCCCATGAGCGAACGATTCACAGTGTTGGGCGCAGGCATCATCGGTGTTTGTACCGCGCTCGCATTGCAACGCGATGGTCATCAGGTCACCATCATCGATCGGAATGAACCGGGGACCGGCTGCTCGTTCGGCAACGCCGGGATCATCCATACCGGCGGTTGCATACCCATGGCGACACCGGGCATCCTAAAGCGGGTGCCGAAGATGCTGCTCGATCCGGAGGGGGCGTTGGTGATCCGGTGGCGTTATCTGCCGCGCCTCTTGCCATGGCTGTTCAAGATGCTCGCCGCGGCGCGTCCAACACGGGTCGAGGAGATCTGCCGGGCGCTGGCGCATCTTTCGTTGCAAGCCCGGAGTGCCTATCTGCCATTGCTCAGCGAGGCCGGCGCCAGTGCACTGCTTCGTCCGCGTGGCGAGCTCTATGTGTATCGAACCAAGGAAGCCTTTGATGCTGAGGCGTGGTCGATGCAAGTACGTCGCGGGTTCGGTATTCCGGTGGAAGATCTGGATGCCAACGCGATCCGTGATCTCAAACCGGCGCTCTCGCCCAATTATCAGTTCGCGCATTACCAGCCCCAGCGCCTATATGGTGAGTCCGTTTAAGCTGGTGCAAAGCCTGGCCGCGCTATTTGTACAAAAGGGTGGCGTCATCCAACGGGCGCATGTTGAGCAGCTGCGGCCGGGTCATGACGGCGCGGCCATCCTCAATACCTCGGCCGGAGCCGTGCGGGCGGAGCATCTCGTCATTTGCGCGGGCGCGTTTTCCAAACCGTTTGCCGCCGCATTCGGAATCGATGTGCCGCTTGAGTCGTGGCGGGGCTATCACATCATGGTGCCGTCGGCCGGCGTTCCATTGAACGGCGTCGTTGCCGATGGTGAGATGCATTTTGCAGTGACTCCGATGGAAGACGGCGTGCGCGTGGCGGGCTTGATTGAGCTGGCTGGCGTCGATGCACCGCCCAACTATGCGCGGGCGGATTTATTTGTGCGGCTGGCGAAATGCTTGATCCCGACCTTTCCGGATACGCCTGCGAGTCGTTGGATGGGACATCGACCAGGCATGCCCGATACGCTTCCGGTGCTCGGGCGGGCGGCCGGACATCCGAAGGTGTATTTCGCGTTTGGGCACGGCCAGTTCGGCTTGACGTTCGGCGCGGTGACGGGCGCCGCCATTGCCGATCTGGTGGCCGGGCGTACGGCGCCGAGCGCCTTGGCCGCCTATGATGCGCTGCGATTTCAATGATTAAATGGATCGTCATTGCGATCGTAGCGGCGGCGATTCTGCTGGTCATCGCCGGTCAATTGGGCTTTTATCGGGGGAGCGCTCCGCTCGATCTTGGCGTGACGGACGGCAAGCTCAAACCACCGTCCGGAACGACCAACAGCGTGTCCAGCCAAGCGGGCCTCTACGCCGATCATCCGATGCGGGAGGCGGCGTCGGTAGCGCCGATCAGGTACGCGGGAGACGGTGCTGCCGCGCTGGCGCGCTTACGCGCCGTGGTGGAAGCGATGGATAGGGCGAAAATCGTCCGTTCGGAGCCGCTTTACCTGCATGCCGAATTCACCTCGAAGTGGTTCAAGTTTGTCGACGATGTCGAGTTTCTCGTCGATGAGAGCGCAGGCGTCATGCACGTCCGGGCGGCCGCGCGCCTGGGACAGAAGGATTTTGGGGTCAACCGTGCGCGGGTCGAGATGATTCGAGCGCGTTTTTGGGGGGGCAGCTGATCGCCCATGCCAATGCGGCGTACCGGAGGTGAACTGTGCAAGACGGGTGAGGCGGGTCGCGGTGAGGAAGGGCTAAGGCAGTACCACGACCCGGGGCAGTGCGCTAGCGTGACGGGTTCAACATCGGGTCGGTGCGAATTGACACCGCTACAGACCCTCGCAGGCTAGCCGCCCGAAACTGAGAGAACGGTCAGATCTCTCAGGAAAAAACCACTTGATCGCGAGAATCCGTATCGCCTTCAAGTTCATCGGAAGCTTTGATCGGATTGCGATGCCCACGCGATGGGCCGTAGCGGCCAACCCGGGCGATGACTTCGCGGCGGGCTTCTTCATCAACAAGCAGTCGGAATGGCTCACGCGTACCTGGCAGACGAATTTCTACGCCATCCTCAACCGTCACCTGCATAAAGCGATCGTAGGGCCCCATTTTTTCTCCTGTCGGCAGATTTGTGTTTGGTCTTCTGGTGTCAATCGTCCAACACATCCCTTGTTATTGACGGGCATTTCTTCACGAACTTGATGTTAGAACCTCGACAGGCTGATCAGTTCCGAGAAATATGTCCGGTATTTGACGATTTTTGATGCGGGCTATATTGATGACACATTTTGGAGGGCGCGATGTTCGAAACAACGATTGCCGGGAGCCTGCCAAAGCCGTCATGGCTGGCGGAGCCGAACAAACTGTGGGCGCCTTGGCAGCTGGCGGCAGACGAGCTTGCTCACGGTAAGGCCGATGCGACGCTGGTCTGGGTGAAAGAACAGGAATTGGCGGGGATCGACATCGTGACCGATGGCGAGCAGTCCCGGCAGCACTTCGTTCACGGCTTTCTAGAACAGGTCGACGGCATCGATTTTGCGAACAAAGTGAAGATGGGTATTCGCAATAATCGCTATGACGCCATGGTGCCCACCGTGGTGGGGCCACTTCGCCTAAAGGGGAGAGTCCATCAGACCGAAGCCCGCCTGGCGCGCGCCGCGACCAGGCAGCGCCTGAAGTTCACCCTTCCTGGGCCCATGACGATCGTCGATACGATCGCCGACCGGTACTACGGCGACAAGGTCGCGATGGCCATGGCCTTTGCACGGGTTCTCAATGAGGAGGCGCTCGCCCTCCAACGGGACGGCGTCGATGTGATCCAGTTCGATGAGCCGGCGTTTAATGTCTATATGAGTGAAGTGGCGGGCTGGGGCATCGACGCGCTGCACCGCTGCATAGCGGGTCTCACCTGCACGACGGCGGTCCATATTTGCTACGGCTATGGCATTGCGGCCAATGTTGCATGGAAAAAGACGCTGGGCGGGGAGTGGCGGCAATATGAAGAAATCTTCCCGGCCCTCAATGCCAGCCGCATTGGGCAGGTTTCACTGGAATGCGTTGCCTCGCGCGTGCCGCTCGATCTGCTGCGACTGCTGCCCGACAAGACGGTGCAGGCCGGCGTGATCGATGTCGCGAACAATGCCATTGAGTCCGCGGCATCGGTCGCCGACACGATCGGCCGGCTTCTTGACTATATACCGAAGGCAAGGCTCATCGCTTCGACGAACTGCGGTATGGCACCGATGCCACGCGAGATTGCGCTCGCCAAGCTACAAGCGTTAGGGAAAGGTGCGCGCCTTGCTCGCGAGCGATATGTCTGAGGGCAGACACGTCAGTGCCGTAGCACGCACTTGTCATAGAGATTGCCGAACCGGCGGTCCGGATCGTATTTCGACTTGAGTTGCTGATAGGACCTGCCACCGTAGGCCGCGGCAAATTCATCGCTTGTGAAATAGCTGTCCGAGTAGAGCGATTTGATGCCGCCCAGTGCGGTGACGCGATGCTCGATCAGACGATTGAAGTGGCCGGACGGAAAAGGGGCCTTGGTGCGTTTCACGTCCCAGAAGCCGAAATTGACGTAAAGCTGGTTGTGGTCCATCGGATAGAGATCAAAGTCGGGGGAATTAGGCGGCACGCCGATTGGGCAGATCCAGATCGGGCGGATATCGATTTCCTGCAGATGGAAGTCGAGGTAGGCCACCGCCGCGGCAATCGGGACGTCGATATCCTGGATGATCGATTCACTATGGAGACCACGAAGTCTTGCGATGGCTTGCGTCAATCCAAGTTGGGCGTTCCATCGCATGATCTTGGTGTAGGTGCGGGAATTGAGGCGCTTGCGGCCGTAGAGCTTGCGTAGCCATGGCACTTCCGCGAAGACGTTCTTGGAGCACCAGAACCAATCGGTATCCCAACGCCACAGGTAATCGCGCACCGTCATGTAATCGAGCGGTTTCTCGCGGATCGAGCGATAGAAAATATTTTCGTATGTGTAGTCGCTGGTGGCAGGCGCCGATGCGGTGAAGCAAGCCGTATTGACGAACATTTCCGTCGCACTAAACACCACCCCATCGACAAAGTCTGCAGCGCTTGCGCAGGCGCGCTCAATCGCTGCGAAAAACGCCTGGGGCTCGGTAAAACGCTCGCGCACAATTTTCACATAGGGCTTTACCGGAATCGTGCGGGCCCGCACCCGCAATGCGTAGCCAAGGGTGCCGTAGGAATTCGGAAAGCCGCGCAAGAGATCTTGATGCTCGTTTTCCGCGGTGCAGTAAACGACGCGTCCGCCCGGTAGCAGCACGTCAAGCTCCAGAACGCTCGCATGCACCAGACCATGACGAAACGAGGTGGCTTCAATCCCCACTCCCGCTACCGCGCCGCCGATCGTAGTCGACTTCAATTGCGGCACGACGGCAGGCATCACGCCGTGCGGGAGGGTGGCATCGGCGAGCGCCTCATAGGTCACCATGCCTTCTGTGTCGACCCAATCGTCTCGCACCGCAATGACGTGATTGAACGCGCCGACATCGAGGCGATGCCGATCGATCTTTCTGCGATCGCGAAATAAATTGGAGGTCGGTTTGCGCAGCCCAACGGTCGCCCCAGCTAAATCGGCGCGGGCGATGGCCTGCTGCAGCATGGCGACGCGCGCCTCATGCGGGCTCATGCAGGCGCTCCGCGGACCGGGTCGCAGCAGGTGCAGCGTGGGGCTCGTAGAGGAACGCCCGACTCATTGGATAGGTGGAAGGCGTAATCTGTCCTTTGCTGAAGGTGATCTGAAACAAATGCGTAATGCCGTTCGACGCGCGAAACATCTCCGCGCAGCCCCGCAAATACGTGCGCCAGACGCGATAGAACCGTTCATTGAATCGCTTGGGATCAAGCGTTTGAATGGTTGGCCAATTGCGTTCGAATCGGCGGGCCCAATGTTCCAACGTAAGCACGTAGTGTCGTCGCAGGTTTTCGATATCGACGACCTGCAGCCCATGGCGGTCCATGGATTCGAGCACTTCAGAGAGGGCAGGAATCCAGCCACCTGGAAAAACATGGCGACGAATGAAAAATTCGGTCGGATGCGTGCCCGTATGGCCGATGAAATGCAGCATGCCAAGGCCCTCGCCTTGAGCGAATCGGCATGGGCCCGCACGACTTCATCGATTTGATCGCGCCCGGCATGCTCCAGCACACCGATCGACACCACCTTGTCGAATTGGCCGATGACCTCGCGAAAATCGGCATCGACCACCCGCAGGCGTTCCCGTAGCGGTGACTTGGCGATGCCTTCAGCGACATCCTGCACCTGTTCGGTGGTTATGTTGGTGCCGGTTACTTGGACGCCGTGACGTTCGGCTGCGTGGAACATGAAGCCCCCAAAGCCGCAGCCGATGTCGACGACCGTCTCACCTGGCTTGAGACGCACTTTCCGGCAAACGTGTTCCACCTTGTTGCGCTGCGCCTCCTCCAGCGTTGTGGTCCCTTCCTTCCAGTAGCCGCAGGTGTACATCATCAGCGGGTCGTCTAACCACTGGTGATAGAAGGCGTGGCCAAGCGCATAGTGGAAGCGCGCGTTCTGTTTGGCGATGGTGCGATCGGCATTCGAAAAGCGGAACTCGTGCCATCGGTTGCGGATGTCGACGAGTGAGTTGGGCGTATCGAACGCCGACTCCAGGCCGAGGCGAAACACCGCAGTGAGATCGCCGTCGATCTCAAGCGCCTCGTCAAAGTAAGCTTCGAGGAGGCCGATGTGCCCGTAGAGTGCCGTGCGCCAGTGCGATTGGCGGGTTTTGAAGCGGATATCAAACTGGTTGGGCGGCAGCCCTGACTGATACCGCGTCCCGTCCGCGTAGGAGACCGAGAAGGAAATCGGCGAGCGTGCGCCGATGGCCATGAATCGCGCAGTCACCGCGGCTTTCATCTACAACCTCCAATGGAGCCCTGGGAGTCCAAAGTATAGCCAAGCGGCGCAGCACCGCGCACAATTGCAACGTGTATGGTGCGGCGAGCCGTCCGCTAATCGGTGATTCAACAGCAGGAGTCAATAACGATGAGTGAAACCGTCTTGATCGTTGGCGCCGGGAGCGGACTGTCCGCCGCGGTTGCCAGGCGTTTTGCGCGCGATGGATCGCAAATCATGCTGGCCGCGCGCAACGTCGACAAACTTGCGTCGCTCGCCGCTGAAACGAAGGCCAAGGTCATTGGTTGCGATGTGGCCGAACGCGCCAGTATCGATGCGATGTTTGCAAGCTGTGATGCGGGCCCGGGCGCGCCGGACATCGTGGTCTATAACCCGAGCTTTCGGGTACGTGGTCCGTTTCTCGACCTCGATCCGGCAGCCGTCAAGAAGACGATTGAAGTTTCCGCCTACGGCGGCTTTCTGGTGGCGCAGCAGGCGCTCAGGCGTATGGTGCCCAAAGGTAAGGGCGTGCTGCTCCTCACCGGGGCGTCAGCGAGCGTGAAGGGCTACGCGCAATCGGCACCCTTTGCCATGGGGAAGTTTGCGCTGCGCGGTTTGGCGCAAAGCCTGGCGCGTGAGTTTCAACCGAAGAATATTCATGTCGCGCACTTTGTGATCGATGGCGGCATCCGGTCGCCAGGAAGGGATGCGCCGGTCGATCAGCCGGACGCGCTCCTCGAACCGGATGCGATCGCGGAATCGTATTTTCAAGTCGCACGGCAGCCGCGTAGCGCCTGGAGTTGGGAGATTGAATTGCGCCCGTGGGTGGAGCGGTTCTAGTCCGAAAAAATGAACTCTTCAATGCTTCACTACACGCACGGAATTCATGCCGTCGATGCCGGATATGAACGGCCTCTATTCGATTCGATTCATCTCATTGTCGAAGCGGGCCGGGCGGCCGTAGTCGATACCGGCACCAACTATTCGGTCGATGCCACCATCGCCGGTCTGCAGTCGCTCGGTGTGTCACCCGAACAGGTTGACTATGTCGTGCTCACCCATGTGCACCTGGATCATGCGGGGGGCGCCGGTGAGCTGATGCGACGCTGCCCCAACGCGAAGCTGGCGGTGCATCCGCGCGGCGCCCGGCACATGATCGATCCGTCCCGCTTATGGGAGGCGACCGTGGCCGTCTATGGGGCAGCGCAAGCCGTGGCGGTCTATGGCTCGATCGTTCCTATCCCGCCAGAACGCGTCATCGAAATGCAGGATGGCGCAGAGATCGTCTTGGCCGGTCGTAAACTCTTGTTTCGCGATACGCCAGGCCATGCCAAGCACCACAATGTCATGATCGATAGTCGCACCGGTCATGCATTTGTCGGCGATATCCTCGGATTCTCATACCGCGAGCTCGATCATGCTGGGAAGGTGTTCATTCTTCCCACCTCAAGTCCCACCCAATTTGATCCGGCGGCCATGCATCGCTCGCTTGACCTCGTCGCGAGCTACCAACCGGAGGCGGTGTATCTCACCCACTATAGTCAGGTGCGGGATATTCCGTCGTTGGTTGCCGATCTGCACCGCATGGTCGATCTCTACGCCGCGCTTGGCGGAAAGCACCAGTACGACGGCGCACATCGATTCGATAACCTGCATGCCGGTATGCGCCAGATCGCGGTGGACGCGGCGGCCCGCCAGGGGCTGCCGTACTCGCCGGCGCGGATCTTTGAAATACTAGGGCTCGACCTCAGGCTCAATGCGCAGGGGCTGGAATCGTGGTTGGACGCCCAGCGCTAGCCGTACGCCGGGATCAGACGCGTTCGAGCAACACCGCAATGCCTTGGCCGACGCCGATGCACATCGTACAGATCGCGTAACGGCCTTTCTTCCGCTGCAATTGGTACATCGCAGTGAGTGCCAAGCGCGCGCCGCTCATGCCAAGTGGATGGCCCAGCGCAATGGCGCCGCCTTGTGCGTTGACATGCGGTGCGTCATCGGCAAGGTTGAGCATGCGCAGGGCGGCTAGTCCCTGGGCGGCGAATGCTTCGTTCAATTCGATGACATCGACCTGATCGAGCGATATCTTGGTGCGTTCGAGCAGCAACTGCACGGCCGGTGCGGGGCCGATGCCCATGATGCGGGGCGCGACCCCTGCCGCCGCGGTGGCAACGATGCGCACTCTTGGGGTCAGTCCGAATCGTTTGGCGGTGGCTTCGTCGGCGATCAGAATCGCTGCGGCACCATCATTCACCCCCGACGCGTTGCCGGCAGTGACGGTGCCATTTGGCCGCACGACGCCTTTCAGCTTGCCAAGGATCTCCATCGACGTTTGGCGTGGATGCTCATCGGCCGCGATGATCTTCGGCTCGCCTTTAGCCTGCGCGATGGTGACCGGTGTGATCTCTTCCTTGAAGAGCCCTTGTTCGAATGCGGTGAAGTAACGCTGTTGGCTGCGCAATGCGAAGGCGTCTTGATCGAGCCGGCTGACCTTGAAATCATCGGCGACATTTTCCGCGGTTTCCGGCATCGCATCGACACCGTATTTTTCCCGCATGAGCGGATTGATGAAGCGCCAGCCAATGGTGGTATCGAATATTTGCGTATTGCGCGAGAACGCCGAGTCGGCTTTGTTCATGACAAAGGGTGCGCGCGACATGCTTTCAACGCCACCTGAAATGCCCATTGAAATATCGCCCGCCTTGATGGCGCGTGCGATGTAGCCAAGGGCATCCAGCCCCGATCCGCATAAGCGATTCACGGTGCAACCGGGCACCGACTGCGGCAGGCCCGACAGCAAGGTGGCCATGTGCGCGACGTTGCGATTGTCTTCACCCGCCTGGTTCGCATTCCCATAGCACACGTCGCCGACTTGGCTCCAATCGACGCTGGTATTGCGTGCCATCAACGCCTTGAGCGGCAGTGCAGCGAGATCGTCGGTGCGGATGCCGGAGAGGGCGCCACCGTAGCGGCCGATGGGCGTTCGGGTTGCGTCACAGATGAAGGCTTCTGGCATGATGGACTCCAGGATGCAGGAATACGACGAGAGGCGCGCGCGGGGCACCCAAGCGCATGCGGGGACTATAGCATTGACTGCATGGCCCCCGACCGTTTGGGTACCCAGGGATTGCGTACCCAGGAGCCCGGTGCGGCGACCGGTACCGGCGGCCATGGGGTCGGCCGCTCGAACAGCCAAGCCTGGCGAGGATCGGCCTTACGACCAGGTGATAGCGGATGATGGGACGCGCGTTGCAGCAGGGCCACTAGCGTCACCAAATCGAGCCGGTTGTGTTCGAGCGCCCACCGCAACGGCGTGGCCGCACCTGCGGTCAGCCACTGCTGCCACGCCTTGGGCACCTCCGCGCCAGGCAGATCATCGACGCGGTGAAAGCCAAGCCCTTCTCGCTCCAGGGTTTGCAGGCGCGCATCAGGCCACTGTTTCAGCCGATTGCGTCTCGCCCAAGGAAGCAGATCGGCATGGGCGCACGCGGCGATCGGATCGGCCAAGTTGTGCATCCGAAAGCGGGTGTGCAATAGCGGCAGATCAAACGCGGCGCCATTGAATGTCACGATCAGCGGTACATCGTCCAGACAACGGGCCAGCGCGGTGAGCATCGCTCGCTCTCCGGCAAAGCTAGTGATGAGCCACTGGGTCACATGCAGCGCGTTGGTGTCGAAGCGTGCGAAGCCGATCATGAAAGCCACCGTGCCGGTGCCGTTGGACAAGCCAGTCGTCTCGGTATCGAGAAAGGCGGTACGGCAGACGGGTATGGGCAGCGCATTCTTCTCGGAAAAGAGCGCGCTCGGTGTAGTGAATGCATCGTTGAGCGATGCGCGACCGTGTTGCAACGGGAGCGGAAACGAATGTTCAATGCGAACGACCCCGACATCGACGAGCGCACCGCCAAGAAAGTGTGCGACATCGACCGGATCCACTTTGCTTGAACGCTCCTTGCCGACCCATGGCCGCAAGCGTGCCAAGCGTTCAGCCAGGGAGGGTGAAAGCGTTTGCGCGATGTTTGAGGGAAGATCGGCCAGGGCGGAGCCCTCATCGAGTCGAGGTACCACATTGCCGCGCTCGCGGCGCAACTGCATGAGGCGCTCGCGTAGCTGATGGGTGCTTAATGGGCGCGTCACGTTCATCCCGCCATTCCTGGTGTGGTCGACGCCGTTGCCGAACCGAGCAGCCCAAGCACGCGCTGTGCAGCGGCGCGTGGGGAAAGCGTTGCACTCGCCGGCGCGGGGGAGGGAGGGATGGGGCCGATGCATGCGGGGCAGCCCTCTTTGCACCGACAACTTGCCACCACCTGAATGGCGCGCTCAATCACGGTATGCCGTTGATCAAACAGCGGCACGGCAATGCCAATGCCGCCTGGATAGTTGTCGTATAGAAATAGGGTGGGCTTGAATGAGCTTGCCTGCTCGATGTTCAAATCAGCGCCATCCTGCGCGCGGACCGTGCCGCGACCCCGCGCATCGACCACTGCCGACCAGGCGCCGTTGCCATCACCGACCGATCGACCAATATCACGAAGTTCGGCGAGCGATACGAGTGCGGCAATATGGTGGAGCGCATAGGCGGCACCGAGAAAGCCATCGATTGCCTGGTGGCGTGTTGCGAAGCTATTGGCCAGGGTCACCGGATCGATTTGCCACCACACCGCGCTGGTGTGCATCTCGAGATCGGGCAGGTGCACATTGCCGTAGCCGATATTCTCATGGGTGTAATAGCGGATCTTTTTGTAGCCGGCGACGCGGCGCACCACATGCACTTCACCATGGCTTGCGCGATCGGCGCGACTGGCTGCATGCTCGAATTCATCGAGCACCTTGAGCTTGGTGTAGTCGATGGCATCGGTGTAGTAATCCGCGTCGACCCGCCGGACGAACGCTTTGCGCCCTACCCAATCGAGTTTTTCCACCTGCCAGGGCGTGGCCTGCACCATGTAGATCGCACCCTCGTAGAGTGTCAACGCGGCGCTGGAATAATCGACTTCGGCAATGATGTTTTTGCCGCCCGCGGTGATGTCAACGACAATAAAATTGCCTTCGGCAATCGTGCGCAGCGAGACCGTATTGGCCGGATAGCTGTCGGCAATCCAGTGCCATTGCGCGCCGTCGCGATGCACCACCGCATTCTCGGCGAGGTAGTCGAGTTGGGACGGTAAGTCTTCTGCGCCGAAGTGATCGGACTCATGGAATGGCAGCTCGAACGCGGCACAGCGCACATGATCCATATTGATCAGCAGTTGATCCGGATCGATGCGCGCATGCTCCGGGCTTGCCGCGAAGAAAAAATCCGGATGACGCGCAATGTATTGGTCGAGCAATTCGCTGGTGGCAACCAGGATGCCGATCGCTTTGCGTTGCCGCCGCCCGGCCCGTCCGAAGCGTTGCCACGCCGCCGCCACGGTGCCCGGATAGCCATTCAGGATGCAGACATCGAGCGCGCCGATATCGACCCCCAACTCAAGGGCTGATGTGGTGACCACGCAATCGATCGTGCCCGCGCGTAGTTTGTGCTCCTTGTCGCGCCGCTCAGTGGGTAGGTAGCCGCCTCGATAGGCAACCACGCGGGCTGGTTTGCGCGGATCGGCATCGAACGTGTCTTTCATATACTTGGTGATGACCTCGACTTCGAGCCGCGAATTGGCGAAGACGATCGATTTCAAGCCGAGCGTGGTCGCGATGCGCGCGAGGCGGGTGGATTGTGACCGTGCCGAAGCGCGCAGGTCAAGATCCGCGTTGATCACCGGCGGATTCCAAACGAGCAGATGGCGGGCCCCTTGTGGGGCGCCCGATTCGGTAATCGCATGCACCGGGGCGCCGATCAAGTGTTCGGCCAGTTGTTGTGGATTGGCGATGGTGGCCGAACACAGGATGAACACCGGATCGACTTTGTAGAACGCGCAGATGCGTTTCAAGCGCCTGAGCAGATTGGCAACATGCGAACCGAATACGCCTTTGTAGGTGTGCAACTCGTCGATCACGACATAGGCGAGGTTCTCGAAAAACTGTGCCCATTTGGTGTGATGGGGAAGAATCCCCTGGTGCAGCATGTCCGGATTGCTCACTACGATATCGCCATGCACGCGTACCGCTTGCCTTGCATCGCCCGGCGTATCGCCATCGAAGGTGTAGGCGCGTACCCCAAGCTTGGCGGCGCGATTCAACTCCAGAATTTCTGCCACCTGGTCTTGTGCCAAGGCTTTGGTCGGAAAGAGATAGAGCGCCTTCGCCTTCCTGGTAAGCGCTGCTTGCAGCACGGGCAGGTTGTAGCAGAGCGACTTGCCCGAAGCCGTCGGTGTCACGATGACGGTATGCTGGCCGGCATGGATGGCGTCGAATGCTTCGCGTTGGTGACTGTAGAGCGCCTCAACACCGCGGGTGCGCAGAGCGTTGCGCAAGGCGGGATGGATGCTCTCCGGAAACGCTGCAAAGCGTGCTGCACGCGCCGGTTGGATGATTTCGGCCGCGATGCGATCGCGATGGCGGCGCTGCAAGAAGGCGAGCATCGTATCGACCGCATCGCCGTCCGCATACGGTACACGGCGTCGGTCCGCCAAGCTGATGCGCGGATCGACATATCCCGCCTGTTCCGCCGCCTCGTCGAACAAATCCGTCGTCATCATCAGGGTCATCGCCTTGGTATGGGGGCAGGTGATCATCCGCCCGCTGGTAGCTCAAGGGATGAGCTATGGATGAGAGCGGTTGAATCTTTTCCCGGTGGCGGATTGAGCGTCCGGCGACCACCGGCGCTCCGTGCCCCCTTGAAATTGCGGTGGCCTGGCCGCATGACAAAGTGCTCATCGAGCCGGCTGCGGCGGCCGGGGGGGGGCTTGAATCCTGGCGATTCGCACACACTTAGGATCCATGCAAGGCCCATCCCACTTAGGCGGTCGGAGGACAGTTCGATGAATGAGCCACATGAAGCTGACGGCACCCGCACGCCCGATGAGGAGGGTACGCGGCTACCAGTGACGATGCTGGAAGGCGCCGCTGCCATCTCGTTGCCTGCGGATGCCCTTGCGATCATTCCGGTGCGTGGAATGGCCTTGTTTCCTGGCTTGGTGATGCCGATCGGGCTGGGGCGCGAGGCGTCGGTTGCCGCTGCGCACCAGGCGATTCGGTCGGAACGGCCGATCGGGCTCTTGCTGCAACGCGATTCATTGCAAGACGATCCGGCGGCAACGGATCTTTACTCGATCGGTACCACCGCTCGCATTGCCCGCTACGGCGCGGGCCAAAACGGCACCCATCACATGGTCTGCCATGGCGAGGATCGGTTTCGGGTCATCGAATATTTGCCGGGGTATCCGTTTATGGTGGCGCGGGTGGAGCGCTTGGCGGAAGTGAGCGTTGCTAATGGCGCGATCGAGGCGCGCATGTACCTGCTAAAGGAACGTGCGATCGAAGCGTTGCAATTGCTGCCGCAAATGCCCAACGAACTGGCCAGCACGATTCATGGCTTTCGTTCACCGGGTGGGTTGGCGGATATGGTCGCCGGGTTCATGGATATCAAGCCCGAACAGAAGCAGGAAATTCTGGAAACGATCGATATCGAAGCGCGGCTCGACAAGGTGCTGGCGCTCTTGGCGCATCGCATCGCGGTGATGCGGTTATCGCGCGAAATCGGTCAGCGCACCCAAACGTCGGTCGATGATCGCCAGCGGGAATTCATCCTGCGCGAACAAATGAAGACGATTCAGAGGGAATTGGGGGATGAAGAATCCGCCGATGATCTGATGGAACTAGAGGCGGCGCTCGCCAACGCAGCGCCGCCCGAGGAAGTGGCGAGCCATATAAAGAAGGAACTGAAGCGCCTTAAGCGCATGTCGGATAGCTCCGCCGAATACTCGATGATCCGCACTTATCTCGACTGGATTGCAGAATTGCCGTGGAGCACGTTGACCGCGCAAGAGATCGATCTCGCCGAGGCCCGTCGCGTGCTCGATGCCGATCATTCCGGTCTCGACAAGGTGAAGCGTCGCATCGTTGAATATCTTGCCGTGCGCAAGCTAAACCGCACAGGCCGGGCGCCGATCCTCTGTTTCGTGGGGCCACCTGGGGTCGGCAAGACCTCGCTCGGGCAAAGTATTGCGCGGGCGCTCGGCACGAAATTCGTGCGCGTTGCCTTGGGTGGGGTGCACGACGAGTCGGAGATTCGCGGTCACCGGCGCACCTATGTCGGTGCACTGCCCGGCAACGTCGTGCAAGCGCTGAAGAAGGCGGGAGCGCGCGATACGGTGATGCTATTGGATGAAGTCGACAAACTTGGGCGCGGCGGTTTTCATGGTGACCCATCGGCCGCCCTGTTGGAAGTGCTCGATCCGGAGCAGAACGGCACGTTTCGCGACGCGTACCTTGGCGTGCCTTTCGACTTGTCACGGGTAACGTTCATTGCGACCGCCAATATGTTGGACACCATTCCGGGGCCGCTCCGCGATCGCATGGAAATTATTGAGCTGCCAGGTTATACCGAGGCGGAGAAGGTTGCGATCGCCGCTCAGCACCTGGTGAAAAAGCAGATCGCGGTGAACGGTCTTTCCGCCGATCAATGTTCGATTGGTATCGATGCGCTCGCGACCATGGTCCGCGATTACACCCGCGAAGCGGGCGTGCGCGCGCTCGAGCGGCGCATCGGCGCGGTGTGCCGCTTCGTCGCGGTGCAAATTGCCGAAGGCAAAGCCGCCACGGTAAACGTTTCGCCAGCGCAGCTTGCCCTGATCCTCGGACCACGTAAATTCGAGAACGAAGTGGCGATGCGTACCGCTGTGCCTGGGGTCGCAACCGGTCTCGCCTGGACACCGGTGGGCGGTGATGTGCTCTTCATCGAAGCAAGCAAGACGCTCGGTACCGGCAAGCTCATCGTGACCGGCCAATTGGGCGATGTCATGAAAGAGTCGGTGCAGGCGGCGATGACGCTGGTCAAATCACGGGCGGGCGAATTCGGTATCGAACCTGCCAGCATTGATAAGCATGATGTGCATGTCCACGTGCCCGCCGGCGCGACGCCAAAGGATGGGCCAAGTGCCGGTGTTGCGATGTTCATGGCGCTCGCCTCGTTATTCAGCGGGCGTCTGGTGCGCAACGACACGGCGATGACGGGCGAGATCAGTTTGCGTGGCATCGTGCTGCCGGTTGGCGGCATCAAGGAAAAGGTGTTGGCCGCGTTGCAGGCCGGCATCAAGCGCGTCCTGTTGCCCGCGCGCAATCGCCATGATTTTGAAGAGATTCCCGAGGAGGCGCGCCGGCAACTCGAACTCGTGTGGTTGGAGCGCGTTGACGATGCGCTGTGCCACGGACTCACGGCGATCGGAGGCGTCGCTGCGCACCACACAGGTCGCGATGAGCGGCAGTCGGATGAAGTGGCGCTCACTTGAGCGGGCAAGGGGATGACCGTGCCATTGCGTGCGCGGTGCCGGTACGGGTGTAGAATTTGCGTTCAAACCTATGGCCCTCCCAGCGATTCAGTCCGCGACAGATGTGCAGCTTGCAACGCTGCGTCTGCCGCCGCATTCCATCGAAGCTGAGCAATCTGTGCTTGGCGGGTTGCTGCTTGACAACACCGCGTGGGACCGTATTGCCGACATGCTTACGGTCGATGATTTCTATCGGGACGATCATCGCCGTATTTTTCGGCATATCGTGAGGCTGATGGAAAGCTCGCGTCCGGCCGACGTGGTGACCGTCGCCTCGGCGATCGAATCCAGCGAAGACAAAGGCAAGACAGGCGGGCTCGCCTACCTCGGTTCACTCGCGAACAGTACCCCTTCGGCGCACAACATTCGTCGCTACGGCGAGATTGTTCGCGAGAAAGCGATCCTGCGCCGCCTCGTGACGGTGGGCAATGAAATTGCCGATAGCGCGGTGACGCCGACCGACAGCGATGTGTTCCAGTTGCTCGATGAGGCGGAATCCAAAGTCTTTGAAATTGCTGAAGCCGGTTCCAGGGGCCGGGAGGGATTTAAGGACATCCAAACCGTCCTTACGGGCGTCATGGAGCGCATCGATACGCTCTATCAGCGCGAAAATCCATCCGACATCACGGGGGTCCCTACCGGCTACGCCGATATCGATTCGATGACCTCCGGACTCCAGGAGGGCGATCTGGTGATCGTTGCGGCGCGTCCGAGTATGGGTAAGACTGCGCTCGCCCTCAACATCGTCGAACATGTGGCCGTCGACAATCGGTTGCCGGTAGCGGTGTTCAGCATGGAGATGTCGAGTTCGCAATTGGCAACACGGTTATTGGGCTCGGTCGGTCGGCTTGATCAGCAGAAGCTGCGCACGGCGCGCCTGACCGATGATGATTGGGGGCGCTTGACCCACGCGGTCGGCAAGCTCCATGATGCGCCCATTCACATCGATGAATCGCCCAGCCTCAACTGCCTCGAAGTGCGAGCTCGTGCGCGGCGGTTGCATCGTCAATACGGCAAGCTTGGTTTGATTGTCATTGACTACCTGCAGCTGATGTCCGGGACGGCGTCGTCCCGCGGTGAGAATCGCGCGACCGAAATTTCCGAGATTTCGCGATCGTTGAAGGGCCTCGCCAAGGAACTCAAAGTGCCGGTAATGGCCTTGTCGCAGCTGAATCGAAGCCTTGAGCAGCGCCAGGACAAGCGGCCGGTCATGTCTGATCTGCGCGAATCGGGCGCCATCGAGCAGGATGCCGATTTGATTCTGTTCATCTATCGCGATGAGGTGTACAACCAGGATTCCCCGTATAGGGGGAAGGCCGAGATCATCATCGGCAAGCAGCGGAATGGTCCGATTGGTTCGGTGATGCTCACATTCCTTGGTCAATACACTCGCTTCGAAAATTTCGCGTCGGGCAGTTACCCGGCCCACGCTTGAACAGGATCAACAGGTTGCCATGGATAACCCGATCGTCGCGCAACGTTCACCGTACGTTATCGAGTTGGCAGCCGGGGACCACTGGTGGTGTGCCTGCGGCCGTTCGGCCACCCAGCCGTTCTGCGATGGTTCGCACAAGGGTACCGGCATCACCCCTATGAAATTCTCCATCGATAAGACCGAGAAGCTGCGGTTGTGCGGTTGTAAAGGCAGCGGAAACAAGCCGTTTTGCGACGGTGCACACAAGCAGCTCGCGGAATAGTAGGAGTCGATTTGCCACGGTGGTAAAAAGGCTGTATCGATACGGATGGAAAACACTGCGATGAGTGGCGCTCAGCTCGCGAAACCCCGGCGGGATGTTTGGATGCCTTCCGTGCGGGGTAGGATTTGCGCCTTGCTGGCGTTCACTGCTCTCCTTGCTACGCTGCCTGTCACCGCGGCGCTGGCCGAGGTGGTTGTTGTGCTCAATTCCGGGGATGCCAGCATCTCCCTCATCGACCGCGCGACGCGGAAGGAAATCAAGCGCCTGCCGACCGGCAAGGAACCGCATCACCTGATGCAAACGCCCGACGACAAGCGCCTCATCGTCGCCGGCGCCGGTAGTAACGATCTCTTGTTTCTCGATTCGGTCACCGGCGAGGTGCAACGGCGTGTGAAGAACATTCCCGATCCTTATCAGATCGGCTACAGCCCGGATGGCAAGTGGTTTGTGGCGGCGGCGCTTCGCCTCAATCGCGTCGATCTCTATAAGGCGGATGATCTCTCGGTCGTCAAGCGCATTCCTCTCCCTAAGCTGCCCAGTCATGTCGCCTTTGATCGCGAGAGTCAATTCGTCTTCACGACCTTACAGGAAAGCCATGACATCGCAGCGATCGATCTCGCCACCCAGTCGATCGTGTGGCGCTTACCGGTTGGTCAGAATCCGGCCGGGATCTGGATGACCCCGGATGACAAGCACCTCTTGATCGGCGTCATGGGTGAAGACTTCGTCGCGGTGGTCGACTGGCGTAAGCGCACCATCGTGAAGAAAATCGTGACGGGGAAGGGCGCGCACAACTTCCAGGCCCTGGGTGACGGTAAGCATGTGTTCGTCACCAACCGGGTGGCCAATACCATTTCGGTGCTGGATCAGCAGACGTTCACGGTGGTCCGCTCGTTTGCCACGCCAAGTGGTCCGGATTGCATGGAAGTGTCGTCCGATGGCAAAGAACTCTGGCTCACCGCTCGCTGGGCGCAGAAAGTCGCGATATTCGACATCCCGACCGGCAAACTGATCGATACCATTCCAGTCGGCCGCTCACCGCACGGTATTTACTTCCGCAATCATGCGCCGCGTCGCTGACTGGCTGCGTGCTTGCGCATGCGTCGGTTTCGTTGCCGGTTATGGTGTGGCATTTGCCCAGTGCAAGGGCACGCTCTATCTAACGATTGACACCGGCAGCATGGCGCACGCAGAGAGCATTGCCGACACCCTCGCCAAGCACCAGATCAAAGCGACCTTCTTTCTTGCCAATGAGAAGACCGTCCGTGGCGACTATTCGCTCTCACCCGGTTGGGACGCCTACTGGCAAAAACTGGCGGCAGCCGGCCATACATTCGGTACGCATACCTGGCATCACGGCTATTTTCGCGGCGATACGGGCGATGGGCGCACCCGGTATGTCCATATGGACAAGAAAACAGAAATGCTCGATGCAGCGGGTGTTTGTGCGGAACTAAGGCGCGTGGAATCGCGTTTCCGTGACATCACCGGCGGCAAGGCGCTTGATCCGATCTGGCGCGCACCTGGCGGGCGCACTACGCCGATGGCGTTGGCCGCCGCCAAGCAGTGCGGTTATGAACATGTGCACTGGGCAGCGGCGGGATTTCTCGGCGATGAGCTGTCGTCCGAGCAGTATCCGAACGAACGCTTGGTCGCCCAGGCGTTGAAGAACCTTCGGTCGGGCGACATCATGGTCATGCATACTGGCATTTGGTCGCGCAAAGTCCCCTTCGCCCTGATGCTGGATCCCCTCCTTGCCGGTTTGAAGGAGCGTGGCTTCTGCTTTGCAACCTTGCCGGCCAAGCATGAGTCCGTACGCCAATAGCGTCGGTGCTTTGCAAGCCTGGTTGTTTGAGCAAGCGGTTCAACCGGTGCTCTATGCGTTTGGAGCGATGGGCTTCGCCGAGAAATTCTTCGATGCGACCGAGTGGTTGATCCTTGGTGCGATCGAAATCCTCGTGCTTTACGTGTTGCTTCGCCCGTTGGAAGCGTGGCGTCCGGCGGAGCGCTGGACTGATCGACAAGGGGTTGGCGCGGACGTGATTTATACCCTGCTTGGGCGGCTCGGTATTCTTCCGATGGTCACGTTTCTGCTGCTCTCGCCCGTCTTTGATGCCATTGAAGGTTCGTTACGCCTCGCCGGATTCGAACCCTTTCTCCTTGAAAATCTGGCGCCTGCCATCGCGGCTTCGCCGCTCTTGTCATTCGCGTTGTACTTTGTCATCCTCGATATGGCCGAATATTGGCGCCACCGTCTGCAGCATCGCTTCGACTGGTGGTGGGCCCTGCATGCGCTGCATCACAGCCAACGCAAGATGTCATTCTGGACCGACAGCCGCAACCACCTAGTGGACGACGTGCTGGCCGGTGCCTGGCTCGCGTCGATCGCGCTCATCATCGGTATTCCGCCTGGCCAGTTTTTCCTCATCATCGTCGCCTCCCGCATGGTGGAAAGTCTGTCCCATGCGAATCTGCGGATGAGCTTTGGGGCGGTGGGCGAGCGATTGGTCGTGAGCCCGCTATTTCATCGCGTGCACCACGCCATCGGGGTCGGGCATGAAGGCACCCATCAGGGCTGCAATTTCGCGGTCTTGCTGCCTATCTGGGACGTTCTGTTTCGTACCGCGAATTTCACACCGCACATCGAACCTACCGGTGTCCGCGATCAGCTGAGCGAGCGGGACTACGGGCAAGGCTTTTGGGCCCAGCAAGGCCTTGGCCTTGCCCGTCTGGCGAGTGCGCTGATGGGGCGCAATCGGTAGGATGGCCGCTGTCATGCGCGCGGGTTATGCCGGGATACGTTGGTTCCAGCCTTGTACATGCTCACGCTCAAGGGTACGGATGCGGCGCTCGACGTCGGCATGGTCGGTCGACTTGGAGAGGTAGTGCTCAGCGCGTGACCGGGTCGCGCCGCGAGGGAGATCTCGTGCCCACGCCATAAGCCCTTTGATCAGGCCGCTGACATATTCGGCGCGAAGGCGGCGTGCCTCCACTTCTAAGCTTCTCAACTCCCCGGATTCACGTAGGCTAGCTGAGGGCGTGGTGGGTACTTGGTCGGTGGCTAGACCTGGTCTAATAAAGCCATCGCCCTCATACATTGGTAGTCTTGCGTTCATGGTCGATCTCCTGGTGTTTGAGTGCGAGAAATGCTGCATTGCACATTTCCAATATAGATAAAAAAATGTCATGTTTCAATTCGTATTTTTGGAGATCGTGGTTCGGTTCTAGTGATGTCATGAGAAAGTTATAATGCATTGCAACAATAGTTCCCATGGCAGGCCAAAAGGGCCTTGACGATGGAGCTCTACCAACTTCGCGCCTTTGCGACGGTCGCCGAAACGGGTCAACTCACCCGGGCGGCCAGGCGGCTGCACCTCAGCCAGCCCGCCCTGAGTGCGCAGATCAAGGCGTTGGAGGAGGAGTTGGGTCAAGTCCTGTTTGAGCGGACACCGGGCGGCATGACCCTCACGCCGGCCGGGCGGGGCCTTCAGGACTCCATCGGACAGGTGCTCGCGGCGGCCGATACCCTCAAAGCGCGGGCCCAGGCATTGCGTCATGACGTCGTTGCGCGCCTTCGCATCGGCACCGTGAGCGATCCGGATTTCATCCGCGTCGGACCGCTACTGAATATTGCAGTCGCTCGCTTTCCGCATCTGGAAATCGAGTTGCACAACGTATTTTCCGGCGCGGCGCTCGATCAGGTTCAATCCGGCGCATTGGATGCAAGCTTCTATTTCGGCGCCATCGCGCACGCCAATGTCAAAGGACTCGCATTGCGCGAGATGGTCTATCGCATCGCAGCGCCTGCCGATTGGGCGGAACGGATACGCGGCGCCGACTGGCCTGCCATCGCGGCGATGCCCTGGATTCTCACTCCGCCCACCAGCACGCATCACGCGCTGGTGGAGGCGATGCTGGGCGAGCACGGTTTATCGGCCACCAAACAGGCTGAAGCGGACAATGAAAGCGTCATCGCCAATCTGGTTCGAGCGGGCGTTGGACTGTCGTTGCTGCGGGAGGAGCTTGCGCTCGCCATGCAGGAAGAAGGGCAGGTCGTCATATGGGCGCCGGCGGGTCTCGTGACCAAACTTTGGTTCATCTACTCGACCGATCGCGTTCGCGATCCGGCAATTGCCGCCGTGCTTAAGCTGCTTAGGGAATTGTGGCGCCTGCCGGCCGACGACAGCGACGTCAAGCTTCTGGTCGGCGCACCGGCCGCCGCGATGCCCTGAACGCTCGAACGCCCTCGACAAGGCGCCGGCGCTACAGGGCCTCGGAGGCAAAGTCGGCGAGGCGTGATCGCTCGCCGCGTTGCAGCGTGATATGGCCACCATGCGGCCAATCTTTGAATCGATCGACCAGATAGGCGAGGCCAGAGCTTCCTTCGGTGAGATAGGGCGTGTCGATCTGCGACAGATTGCCAAGACATAACACCTTGGTGCCGGGCCCGGCACGGGTGACGAGCGTCTTCATCTGCTTGGGCGTGAGGTTCTGCGCCTCATCGATGATCAGGTATTTCTTGATGAAAGTACGCCCGCGCATGAAGTTGACCGATTTCACTTTGATCTTGGCGCGCACCAGATCCTGCGTGGCGGCCTTGCCCCATTCGCCTGCGCCGCCATCAGCGCCGCCACTCAGGAATTCAAGATTGTCTTCGAGTGCGCCCATCCACGGATTCATCTTTTCTTCTTCGGTGCCGGGCAAGAAGCCGATGTCATCGGCGACCGGAACCGTCACGCGGGTCACGATGATTTCCGAGTAGCGCTTATCGTCGAGGACTTGCGCGAGGCCGGCGGCCAGGGCGAGGAGCGTCTTGCCGGTGCCGGCTTGCCCAAGCAAGGTGACCATGTCGATGTCCGGGTCCATCAGTAGATTCAACGCAAAATTCTGCTCGCGATTGCGCGCGGTAATGCCCCACACCGCGTTGCGCTGATGGGTGTAATCCCGCACCTGTTCCAGCGTTGCCGTGTTGCCCTCGATCGATCGGACGATGGCATGCAGGATCGGCTTACCCTCAAAATAGACCAACTCGTTGTGATAGAACGAAGTAACCAATGGTCCGATGACGCGATAAAACGCACGCCCCTCCTTGTTCCCGCTTTGCATGCCCTTGCCATGGGTGTCCCAGAAGTCGGCCGGCAATTCGCGTGATCCGGTGTAGAGGACGTCGGCATCCTCCAGCACCTTGTCATTGAAGTAGTCCTCCGCTTCGATGCCGACGGCACGCGCTTTGATGCGAAGGTTGATGTCCTTGCTCACCAGCACCACGCGCCGTTTCGGCGTTTTCTTCTGCAGGAAACGCACGACACCGATGATCTGGTTGTCGGCCCGTGCGCTCGGCAGATTGGGCGGAATATGGCCGTCGATGGCTTCGGTTTGCAGGAAGAGCTGGCCGGTTGCCGTATCGGTGGGAAAGCGCTTGAGTCCGATTCCCGCGCCGATCTGGCTTGCGCTCTTGGTGATCAGCTCTTCGAGAAAGCGGCTGACCTGCCGCACATTACGCGCGATCTCCGACATGCCCTTCTTGTGGGCATCGAGTTCTTCGAGCGTTTCCATCGGCAAGAAAATATCGTGTTCCTCAAAGCGAAACAGGCACGTCGGATCGTGCATCAGCACGTTCGTGTCGAGCACAAAGAGTTTGGTGCCGGGTGTTAGGCTCGCTTTTTTGGTCGCTGGCATGCGCGAACGATCTAAAGAGATTTAACGAAATCGAGCACCGTCTGAGCATGCCCAGGTACCTTCACGCCCCGCCACGCTTGGATTACCACGCCATGTCGATCGACGATGAAAGTGCTCCGTTCGATGCCGCGCACCTTCTTGCCGTATAGATTTTTCATCTTGATGACGGCAAACATTGCACAGAGCAACTCCTCGGCATCGGACAGCAGGTCGAACGGAAACGCCATCTTGGTCTTGAAGTTTTCATGCGACTTGATGCTGTCCCGGGAGACGCCAAGCACTTCGCAATGCAGTTTCTGAAACTGGGTATAGAGATCACGAAACTGCTCCCCTTCGCTGGTGCAGCCAGGCGTGTTGTCTTTTGGATAAAAATACAGCACCGCATAGCGGGTGCGAAGCCCTGACAGCGTAAATAACTTCTCACCGGTGGCAGGCAGGGTGAAGTCGTCGATCTTGTTAGTGTTCAAGGCATATCTCCTACGGAAACGGCGCGCCTTGCGTCATCAGCGTGCCGCTACGGCCAGGCACTGAGCCGCGTTCTACGCGATGTCTGGGCAGTGCGGTACTGGAAATGCTTGCCAGCAGCTCACGCATCGGGATCAATCGGTATCCTTGACTCCGCCATCCGGTGAGCAACGCCTCGAAGCTCTTGGCAAGTCGCACCCCTTCCAGTTCCGCATGCAGCGTATAGACGTGGGGATCGGTGCCGGGCTGCGCGGTGAGGCCCAATAAATGCGCCGCGACGTTGTCGGCGGTGAGGCCATCGACACCGATCAGCTCATCAAGGGTGGGCAAGGTGGTTGGTATCTGCGGGCAATCGATCAATTCACCATCGATAACCGGCATGAACGGATGGGTGCCGCGGGTATCCGAGGAATAGCTGAAACCGAGCCGCTGCGTCATCCGCAACGCATGACGATTCATTTGCCAGCCGGCGGCCCCATGTACTTGTGCGCTTGCGCCAAACACCTCTTGATAGCGAGACGTGGCGCGGCTAAGCTCCGCTTCGACCCAGGGATTGCTGGCATGTTCGACATGGTCCTGCCACTTCACATGGTTCCAGGTGTGAATGCCAACCTCGTGGCCGGCATCGCGCACACTCCTCATGAGGTCGGCGCATTTCAAGCCGATATCGGGGCTTGGCAGCAGGGTGCCGTAAAGAAGCGTCACGATGCCGTAGTGCGAGACCACCGAGGTCCGCGAGACCTTGCTTAAGAAGCCGGGCCGCAAGGCACGCCGGATGGCGCGGCCGGTCTGATCGAGGCCAAGGCTGAAGAGAAACGTCGCGTGCGCCTCATGGCGTTGCAGGATTTCCAGCAGGCGCGGCACGCCTTGTCGCGTACCGCGCAGGGTGTCCACATCAATTTTCAGTGCCAGTTCACGCATGGAATGATCAATCCATCAAGTGACGAGCTTCCGCGACCTGTCCACGATAGGCATCGAGAATCCGCTGCACCGCCTGTTTCATCGGTACCCGGGGACGCCAGCCGAGATCCTTCATGGTGTTGGTGATCTTCGGCACCCGATGCTGCATGTCCTGATAGCCGCTACCGTAGTAGTCCATGGCGGTGACTTTGGTCAGCTTTACTTTGCGTGCGGTGGGCAGATATTCGGGATAGGTCTTGGCCATCGAGAGCAGCATCTCGGCCAGTTCCTTGACCGAGAAATTGTTCCGCGGATTGCCGACATTGTAGATTTTGCCGCTGGCGATGTTTTTCTTGTTCTCGATCATCCGTACCAGCGCATCGATGCCGTCATCGACGTAAGTAAACGTGCGCCGTTGCTTGCCGCCATCGACCAGCTTGATGTTTTCGCCGCGCACGATGTGGCCAAGGAACTGCGTAATCACCCGGGAACTGCCTTCCTTTGCGGTATTGATGGAATCGAGGCCGGCGCCAATCCAATTGAACGGGCGAAATAGGGTGAAATCGAGCCCTTGCTCCATGCCGTAACCCCAGATCACGCGATCCATCAATTGCTTGGCGCAGGAGTAGATCCAGCGTGGTTTGTTGATCGGTCCTAAGACGAGATTGGTCGATTCGGGATCGAAGTCCTTATCGGTGGCCATGCCGTACACTTCGGAGGTGGACGGAAACATCAGGCGCTTCTTGTGCTTCACACAGGAGCGCACGATCGGCAGATTGGCCTCGAAGTCGAGCTCAAAAACGCGGAGCGGCTCTTTCACATAGGTCGCCGGGGTGGCGATCGCCACCAGCGGAATGATCGTGTCGCATTTGCGAATGTGATATTCGATCCATTCGCGATTGATGGTGATGTCGCCTTCGAAGAAATGAAACCGCTTCTCATCGCGAAGATCGGCGACCCGGTCATCGGCCATGTCCATGCCGTAGACCTCCCACGGTGTGGAAGCGATGATGCGTTTGGAGAGGTGATGGCCGATAAAACCGTTGACGCCGAGGATTAGGATTTTCTTCATGGCAGGGGTATTTCTTGGGAGCCGAACAGGTTGGAAAAGGAATCGGGGGTAAGGGGGTGGCCATCGACTTCGGCGCGTAGCACGTCGAGCAGACCGCCATCGTTGCAGCGGAGGGCGATCCGGTGGTCACGCACAAAAAGGATCGGGGCGCCGGTGGTCGTTGAGCGCTCGTCTTGCCACCACGTCTGCAAAATGGCCAGGCGGCGGCCGTGCAGCTCAGCGAAGGCGCCGGGGTAGGGCGGTGCAACGGCGCGAACGAGGTTGTGCACTGTCCAGGCGTCTTTGGACCAATCGATACGGCCGTCTGCCGGCTTTCGCCCACCAAAATAGCTGCCTGACTGGAGATCCGGGGTAAGCGGGCGAACCGTGCCGTCTACGATCGATGCGAGCGCACGGGACAGCACGATTTCGGCTGCAACTGTGACCTTGCCGAATACTTCATGCGCCGTGTCATTGGGCAGGATCGGCACCGCGAGCTGATCCACGAGCCGGCCGGCATCCGGTTTTGCGACCATCTCGTGCAGCGTCGCACCGGTCGCTGCTTCGCCATGCACGATCGCCCAATTGACCGGGACGCGGCCGCGGTATTTTGGCAATAACGAGCCGTGCATATTGAGTGCGCCACGGGTTGGGATCGCAAGGAGATCGGCGCCCAGCATATGGCGGTAATAGAATGAAAAGAAAAATTCCGGGCGCAGTGCGCGTAGACGTTGGAAGACCGTCGCGACATTCGGATCGGCAGGTGCGATCGTCGCGATGCCGTGGCGTTTGGCGAGTGTGGCGACGCTGTCAAACCAAATGGTTTCGTTTGGCGAATCCTCATGCGTCACAACGAGCGGTACCTCGACGCCCTGGGCAAGCAGCACCGACAAGCAACGAACGCCGACATTGTGATACGCGAATACGACGGCACGCGGCATGGGTGGTTTGGTCACGCCTCGCGCGCTTGCCTTGCTTGATCGGCATGCATGCGGTCGCGCGTGGTGCGCCCGTCTGCGATCATGCGTTCCCCAGGCGGTGCATCGAGCGAGACCGGAATACGCTCAAGGATCGCTTGGACGACATAGCGGGGCCGTAAACGCACTTGCTGATAGATGCGTCCGATATATTCACCCAGCAAACCGATGCCAAAGAGGCACACGCCGATCAAGAGGAAGGCGATGCTGAAGAGCGTAAACAGACCTTCGGCTTCCGGTCCAATCACCAGCCGGCGTACCGCCAACAACACGAAGAAGAAGAACGAGACGACCGACACGACAATGCCGACGAAGGAAAACAATTCGAGCGGCACCACCGAGAAGCCGGTCATCAGATCGAAATTCAGTCGAATCAGCTTGTACAGTGAATACTTCGTTTCACCGGCGACGCGTTCTTCATGCGCGACTTCGATTTCGGTTGGTTTCTGCGCAAACGTATAGGCTAACGCGGGAATGAAGGTGTTCACTTCGCGGCAGCTGTTGACGGCATCGACGATATCGCGCGAATAGGCGCGCAGCATGCTGCCTTGATCGGTCATCCGGATATTGGTGATACGTTCACGCACCTTGTTCATCGTTCGCGATGCGAAGCGGCGAAACCAGGTGTCACGCCGGATGCCACGATACGTACCAACATAGTCGAAGCCGGTGTCCATCTTGGCGACCAGCTTGCCGATTTCTTCCGGCGGATTTTGCAGATCGGCATCGAGGGTCACGATGCATTGACCGCGGGCCGCCTCAAAGCCCGCCATGATCGCCATATGCTGGCCATAGTTGCCGTTGAAAAGCACGACGCGGGTTACGTCGGGACGCGCGGTGAATTGCGCGCGTAGGAGTGCCGCGGACCGGTCCTTGCTGCCATCATTGATAAAGACGATTTCATACGACCGATCCAGCGCATCCAGCGCCGGGTATAAGCGATCGAACAGACTCTGCAAGCCCGCTTCTTCGTTATAGACCGGAATGACGACAGAGATCTCAATCATTACCGCATCGCCTCGGTGAGAACTTTTTTGATGGCGGCGCATACGCGCTCGACATCGCCTTCGGACATGCCGGGGAAGAGCGGCAGCGTGACGATCGCTCGGCCGATTTTCTCGGCGTGGGGATATTGGCCGTTACGCCATCCGAGCGCACGGTAATAGGAAAACAAATGGACACAGGGATAGTGAACGCCGATGCCGAATCCTTCTTCGCGCATGCGTGCAATGAATTCCGCTCTGGTGATCCGCAGTCGATCAAGCGGCAGCACGATCTGGAACATATGCCAGTTCGAATTCTCGAAATCAGCCACCGGCAGTTCACAGCCAAGCGATCGATCGATCGCACGAAAATAGCGTTTGGCAAGGCGGTGCCGCTTCTGTGTGAATGCTTCGAGGTGGGGCAGTTGCCCGATGGCGATGCGCGCGGCCAGATCGGTCAGATTGAATTTGCCGCCGATGAATTCGACATCCATGCCATCTTCGCCGAACCGGCGCACACCTTGCAATCGCAATAGTTCGGCGCACGTCGCTTCATTCGGATGCGCAAGAACCAGCGCGCCACCTTCGGCCGACGTGATGTTCTTGTTGGCGTGGAAGCTGAAGGAAATAAGATCGCCGCGCGCACCGATGCGCTGCCCGTTCCAGGAACTGCCGAAGGCTTGCGCGGCGTCTTCGACGACCCGTACACCATGCATCGCGGCGATCCGGTAGAGGCGATCCATATCGACCGGCAGCCCGGACAGGTAGACCGGCATGATGGCGCGCGTGCGCGGGGTGATCGCTGCTTCGACCTGCTCGAGATCGATATTGCGCGTTTCCGGGTCGACGTCGACGAAGACCGGCCGTGCGCCGACCGTGATGATGGTATTGGCGGTGGAGGCCCAGGTGAGCGGCGTGGTGATGACCTCATGGCCCTCGCCGACTCCCGCGAGTCTGAGACCGACTTCGAGGGTGGCGGTGCCGGAGTTAAATACGCGCACGGTGCGGCCGCCACAGTAGGTGCTGAGTGCCGCTTCCAGTTCCTTCACCTTCGGGCCCGAGGTGATCCAGCCGGAGCGCAGGACCTCGGCGACGCCTGCAATCGTTTCTTCGTCGATGGTCGGACGGGTAAAGGGCAGGAAAGGCGGCTTGGTCGGCATCAGCTGCGCGCCACCAGGAAAACGCCGATGATGATGAAGCTGATGCCGATCCAGCGTTGGACGTTCAGGTCTTCACCAAAGAGCCACCACGCCAGCAGAGCGTTCACCACATAGCCGATCGAGAGCATCGGATAGGCGATGCTCACTTGCACGCGTGAGAGGGCCATGATCCAGACCACCACGCTTACGACATAGCAAACGAGACCGATGATGATCGGTGTCTGCGAAGCAAGGCGAAGTCCCACCGGCAGGGCATTGGCCAGCGTAAATTCAAATTGGCCGACGCTGTTCGTGCCTGCTTTGAGCAGCAGTTGCGCGCCCGCATTGAGGAGCACGCCAAGGAGAATCAAAGAGAAACTCGTCGTGGTCATGGTCTTTTTACGATGACACGGCGTGGATCACGTGCGATCACCGTCATCGGCAACCCGCGTTTGGCAAGCTCGTCGTATTTGGCTGGCAGCATGAGGGCGACGGCCTTGGGCGCTTCGTTCCACGCACGCTCAAAGGCAGCATAGTCGGCAATGAATTTCTCGGGTTCCCAGGCGATGGCAGACGCCAGCTCATCCTTATACGCCACCAATTGCATCGTCCGGCCCAGGTAAAAGGGCAGTGTGTGATCGTAGGTCTCGACGAGGAAGAGCGCCGTGTCAGGCGTAATTTCTAGCTTGATGCTCTGGGCAATATGATACGACGAATGTGCCGGCGAAAATGATTCATGCCCGGTGACGAGGAGTTGTCCACTGACCAGCCCAGTGAACGCCAGCAGGGTGATGGCCCCGATGCGCCGCGCCGACTTGGCAATCAACAGGGCGATGCTGGAGCCCGCCGCAAGGCTTAGTCCCGCGCCAATGACCCACTTGGCGTAGGCCGGTGCGAGCGGCACCACATCTTCGGTGCGGGTGCCAAGCGTTGGCCAGACATACGCCATGATCATGATGATCAATCCCAAGCCGGTGATAGGTAGCCACTGCCAGGCGAGCGCACGGGTAGAACAACGCATCAGTGGGATAGCAATGAGCACCGCCAAGGCCGGTGTGATGGGCAGCATGTAAGACGGCAACTTGGAACTCGATAGCGAGAAAAATGCGAAGACGACCACCACCCACACCGAAAGCAGGCGGACTGGCTGAAAGTGACCGGGTGTTCGCCGGATACCTTCCCGGGCGGCGTGCCATAACCCAAGGGTGAAGGGGAGCGTACCGGCCAACAAGATCGGGAAAAAGGTCCACCAGGGCGCTGCGCGTCCGTGGATCTTGGTGAGAAAGCGCATGAAGTGTTCGCGGATGAAGAAAAACTCCACGAACTCCGGGTTACGCATCGACACCAAAATGAACCACGGCGCAGCCAACAGCGCAAACACGGTCAGTCCGCTCAACCAGTGCATGCGCCGAATCAGCGACCAATCTCGCTGCCAAAGGATGTAAAGACCGATCGCGCCGGCCGGCAGCACAATGCCGATTAGACCTTTTGACAGGACTGCAAGGGCCATCGCCGCCCATGCGGCGATCATCCAGACACGGCGTGATCGGGCGGTGGCGTCGTCCTGCTGCGCCAACAGAAAAGCAAAGATCGCGATGGAAAGAAACGACGCGAGCCCCATATCGAGCGCGCTGACGTGTCCCATCGCAATCCAATAGAGCGATCCGGTGAGGATGGCTCCCGCGGCAACGCCTATCGGCTGCCCCCAGATTCGTCCGGCGGCGAAGCCGCAGAAAAGGATTCCCAGCCAGCCGGTGAGCGCAGTCCACAGCCGCGCTGTCCAGTCGTGTACGCCAAGCGTCGCGAAGGCGGTGGCGGTCGCCCAGTATTGGAGTGGCGGCTTGTAGAAATATTTGAAATCGTTCGAGCGCGGCGTCACCCAATCGCCCGACACCAGCATTTCGCGGGCGATCTCCGCATAGCGTCCTTCATCGGTCTTGATGAGTTTGCGTGCATTGAGATTGGCAAACCAGATGACCGTCATCACGGCGCATAGGACGATCAACCATCGGATCGGAACGGGTCGCTCTGCGGTACTCACGAATCGATGAGCACCGCGGCGGCCACTTTGCGGTCTTCGGCAAGCAGGATGTTGTAGGTACGACAGGCGGCGTGGGTATCCATCACTTCAAAGCCGACCCCGGCGCTCCGGACGATGTTGATGAACGCGGCCGACGGAAACCGGAATCGCGCTCCGGTGCCAAGCAGCACGATTTCATTGCCGAGTCCGGCGAGACGCTCGAAATGTGCGCCGGTCAGTGCGTCAAACGTGGTGGCACCCCAGTCGGTCAGCACTCGATCGGCCGTCACGATCACGCTTTGTTGATGGCGTTCACCATTGACCAGCACAAACCCCGCGCCATAGCCGTTGAAGGTGAATTGGGTACCGGCAGTCTGAAGGTGCAACTTCACGGGAACGACATGGGAGGGATTCGGTGGTCCGTGCAGCGATGTGTTCACTGCAACGCAGTAATTCGGAATTTCTTAATTGCGATCAGGGGTTAGCTTCGGTACGATTATAACTTTCCTGGGCTGCCTTGGGGGGGGGTGTTGCACCCGCCTTCCACGCGATCGCCAGGTGTCACGTCCCACTTCGAGGTTGCAATGGACTCCCGCGATTTCTCGCGCATCAAGCGTTTGCCCCCCTACGTCTTCAACATCACGGGCGAACTCAAGCAGGCGGCCAGGCGGCGCGGCGAAGACATCATCGATCTGTCGATGGGCAATCCCGATGGTCCGACCCCCAAACATATCGTCGATAAGCTGGTCGAGACGGCGCAGCGGCCCGATACCCATGGTTACTCGGTGTCCAAGGGCATTCCACGCCTCAGGCGTGCGATCACCAGTTGGTATGAGCGCCGTTATGGGATCGTGCTCGATCCGGACAGCGAAGCGATCGTCACCATTGGCTCCAAGGAGGGTTTGGCGCATTTGATGCTCGCCACGCTCGATCGGGGCGATACCGTGCTGGTTCCCAACCCGAGTTATCCGATTCATATTTATGGCGCCATCATCGCCGGGGCCGATATTCGTTCGGTGCGCATGACCCCGGGCGTCGATTTCTTCGACGAACTCGAACGGGCGATTCGCGAGTCGTTCCCCAAGCCGAAGATGATGGTGCTCGGCTTCCCGTCCAATCCCACCGCGCAATGTGTCGATCTCGCTTTCTTCGAACGCGTGGTGGCACTTGCCAAACAGCACAACATCTTGGTCGTGCATGACCTCGCCTATGCCGACATCGTGTTCGATGATTACAAGGCGCCCTCGATCATGCAGGTACCGGGCGCGCGGGACGTCGCGGTCGAGTTCTTCACGATGTCAAAGAGCTACAACATGGCGGGTTGGCGCATCGGGTTCATGGTCGGCAATCGCGATCTCGTCACGGCCCTTGCGCGGATCAAGAGCTATCACGACTACGGCACCTTTACGCCGTTGCAAGTGGCCGCGATCGCCGCGCTCGACGGTCCGCAGGAATGCGTGGAAGGCATCCGCATGAAATATCAGAAGCGCCGCGATGTGCTCTACAAGGGGCTGCTCGATGCCGGTTGGAATGTCGAATGCCCGAAGGCGTCGATGTATATCTGGGCTGAGATTCCCGACTTCTACAAGGCGGGCGGCTCGTTGGAGTTTGCCAAGAAGTTGTTGGACGACGCGAAAGTGGCGGTGTCCCCCGGCGTTGGCTTCGGCGACTACGGTGACACGCATGTGCGCATGGCGCTCATTGAAAACGAAGCGCGTATTCGGCAAGCCGTCCGCGGCATCAAGGAAATGTTCCGAAAGGACGGCGTCTTCAAGACGAGCCGCGCCGCATGATTGAAGTGCGGGCGGTGACCGATGCGACGGGCAAGGTGGTGGCGCCGGAATGGTTGCATCGCGCTGAAGCCGTCCATCGTCAATTGCGACCGAGTTTGCCAACCGACTATGCGGCGCGGATGGCCGTGATCTTAGCAGGCGGTGGGCGCATGTTCGTGGCCGCGTCGGGCAATGAAGTGGTAGGCGTCGCCGTCTATCGCGTCACTGAAGATACCAATAACGGACGCAAGTGCTATGTCGATGATCTGGTGACCGACCAACCGAAGCGATCGACCGGCGTAGGGCGGGCACTGATGCAGGCGCTCGAAAGGGAAGCTAGGCGCCTCGGTTGCGATGTCTTGGCGCTTGATTCCGGTACCCATCGGGTCGCCGCCCATAAGTTCTATTTTCGTGAAGGCATGACTATCAGCTCGTTCAATTTCAAGAAGACACTGCGATGAAACCGATCAATGTTGGACTGCTTGGCATCGGCACGGTAGGCGGTGGCACCTTCAATGTCCTCGCGCGTAATCGCGAAGAAATTTCCCGGCGGGCCGGGCGCGACATCCGCATCAGCATGGTGGCCGACAAGGATGTCGAGCGCGCCAGGAAAATCGTCGGTGATGCCGCTACCGTCGTGGGCGATGGGCGCGCGGTGGTCGAGAGCCCCGATATCGATATCGTCATCGAATTGATCGGCGGCTATACCGTCGCCAAAGATTTTGTGCTCCGCGCCATCGCGAATGGCAAGCATGTCGTCACCGCCAACAAGGCGATGCTCGCCACCCACGGCAACGAAATCTTCGCCGCGGCACAAGCCAAAGGGGTCATCGTCGCGTTCGAAGCGGCGGTGTGCGGCGGCATCCCGATCATCAAAGCTTTGCGCGAAGGGCTCACCGCGAATCGCATCGAATGGATCGCGGGCATCGTGAACGGGACCTCCAATTTCATCCTGACTGAAATGCGGGACAAGGGATTGGCCTTCGATGCGGTGCTGAAAGAAGCGCAAGCCAGAGGCTACGCGGAGGCCGATCCGACCTTTGATATCGAAGGCGTGGATGCCGCGCACAAGACCACGATTCTGTCGGCGCTGGCGTTTGGTATTCCCATGCAATTTACCAAGGCCTATACCGAGGGGATTACCAAGCTTACGCAAGATGATATCAAGTACGCCGAGCAACTTGGCTATCGGATCAAGCTCCTTGGCATCACCAAGCGCACTGCGGAGGGCATCGAACTGCGCGTGCATCCGACCTTGATTCCGACCCGGCGTCTGATCGCGAACGTCGAAGGTGTGATGAATGCAGTGCTGGTGAAAGGCGATGCGGTGGGGCAGACGATGTACTACGGTGCCGGCGCCGGCGCGGAGCCCACGGCCAGTGCCGTCGTTGCCGATCTCGTCGATGTGGCACGGACTTTGACGACTGATCCCGGCAATCGTGTGCCGCATCTTGCGTTTCAGCCCGATCAGCTCGCGAGCGTTGCGATCCTGCCGATGGAACAGGTCATCACATCCTATTACCTGCGCATGCGCGTGCTCGATCGGCCCGGCGCGCTGGCCGACATTACCCGCATCCTGGCCGACCGCTCGATCTCCATTGGCGCGATGATTCAACGGGAACCCGGTGAGGGCGAAGACCAGGTTGACATCATCATGCTCACCCACCAGACGCGCGAGAAGAATGTCAATGATGCGATGGTGAGAATCGAAGCGTTGCCGGTGGTCACCGGGAAAGTGACGCGCATCCGGTTGGAAGAATTGGCGGCGCGGTAGGCGGCCCGCATCGATGCGTTACATCAGCACACGCGGTGGCGGCACGCCGCAATCCTTCACGCAGATTCTGTTGGGAGGGTTGGCGCCGGACGGTGGTCTGTACGTCCCGGCGACCATGCCAGCCCTCACCACGGCGGAAATCGAACGCTTGCGCCCGCTCAACTATCGCGAACTCGCTTTCGCGGTCCTGTCCATTTTTATCGATGACATTCCCGCGCACGATCTCAAGTCCATCGTTGATCGCGCCTACACCTCATCGGTGTTTCGATCAACGGCCATCGCACCGTTGAAGACGTTTACCCAGGGCTTGAACCTACTGCAGCTCTCGAATGGTCCGACGCTCGCCTTCAAAGACATGGCGATGCAATTCCTTGGGCATTTGTTCGAATACGTGCTCGCCAAAGAGGGCCGGTCGCTCAATATTCTTGGTGCGACCTCGGGCGACACCGGATCGTCCGCCGAATATGCGATGCGCGGTAAGAAAGGCATCCATGTTTTCATGCTCTCGCCGCATGAACGCATGAGTGCGTTTCAACGCGCGCAGATGTTTTCGTTGCAGGACGCCAACATCCACAACATCGCGATTCGCGGCGTATTCGACGACTGCCAGGATGTCGTCAAGGTAGTGTCAAGCGATGCGTCGTTCAAGGCCCAGTACCGGATCGGTGCGGTCAATTCGATCAACTGGGCACGCATCGCCGCGCAGGTCGTCTATTATTTCAAGGGCTATTTCGCGGCCACCAGTAAGGCCGGCGAAGAGGTTTCATTTGCTGTGCCCTCCGGCAACTTCGGCAATATCTACGCCGGCTATGTGGCGAGGCGCATGGGCTTGCCGATTGGCCGGTTGATGCTAGCGACCAATGAGAATGACGTACTGGATGAGTTCTTTCGGACCGGACATTATCGGGTGCGAAAGGGTGCCGAGATCCACGCCACCTCGAGCCCTTCGATGGACATCTCCAAGGCCTCGAATTTCGAGCGGTTCGTGTTTGAAATCGTCGGACGGGGTGGTGCGGTCGTCGCGGAGTTGTGGCAGCGACTGGAGGAGACCGGCTCGTTCGATCTCTCCGCGTCGCAATACTGGGTGGAAGTGAAATCCGCCGGAATCATTTCCGGACGCAGCACCCACGCCGAGCGGCTTGGCACCATTCGCAGAATTGCCCGCGACTTTAACGTCATCATCGATCCCCACACCGCCGATGGCGTCAAGATTGGTACCGAAGCGCGCGAGGTGGGCGAGACCGTTATTTGCCTCGAAACTGCGCTACCGGTGAAATTCGCCGCAACGATCAAAGAGGCGTTGGGCGCAGAACCCGTGCGTCCCGCAGGCTATGAAAATATCGAATCGCTGCCGCAGCGCTTCGAGGTCATGGACCCCGATGTGGATGCAGTGAAGGCGTTCATCGCCCAGCACGCCAGGTAGACGGCGGGCATTGGAGTCAAGGTCCGCTCCCCTCGCTCTTCCTGCCCGGTTCGATGCGAAAGCGGGGCGGCGTGGTGTCGGTGATCGTCACCCTCGACCAGTTCGTGATCGGTGATCCGAACACCTCCAGGCGCGTGACATATGGAAACGTCGCGTCACTGCCTGGCATCCGCAGTGGGTGATCGATGCGGTGGACATGGGTATCCCCATGCACGAGCAGGACGGGCTTGTCGAATCGCGTCGCCGCTTCTGCCAGCATGGCGCGCCAGGCGATGTAGCCATCGCGGCGCGATCGCGGATTGGTGATGCGTGCAAATCCAGGGTTGGCGTGAAAAAAGATCACCATGCCGCGCGCCCGTTCGGCCAAGGCGAGGCGCACGGCTTCGGCAAGCCAAGTCTCGTTGGCGGCCATGCGGGCAGCATGCTCCTGGTCCATCCACTCGGTCCGGTCTAGGTTGTTGTTGGACCCGGGCACGTTCAACGCGACGAAATGGACATCGCCTGCCGTCCAACGCATATTCTCGCGATACGCAGTGAAGCGCCGATCCGTGGATTGTCGCCTGAGCGGGATGGTGCGCTGTCCGAGACTCACCGGGGTTGCATGAAACAGCGCCCGTAGTCGGTCGAGGCGTTCGAGCGGGTTCATGTGCCCGGCGAGCGTGCGATGGCAATCGGTCCATTCGTTGTCACCCGGCACAAATATCAGCGGATGTTTGGAGCGTTGGAATTGTTCATGGCGCAATTGAAACAGCTCATCGGTGCAAGGCGATGAGCCGGATTTGAAGTCACCGATATGGACCACGAATGCCAGCGGCTCGGCGCCCATGTGGGCGATGAGATCAGGAAAGGCGATTTCTTCAAAGGCGAAGTAAGGGGTATCGCCAAACACACCGAACGTCAGCTCCGCGCTACGCGCGGTCCCGCATAGCAGGCAGGCGAGGAACAATAAGCACTGTGCACGGCGTTTCATGGTCATAATTGAACAACGGGGCTCGCCCCCTCGTAACTCCCCGAAAGAATTGGTCACGCTGAGTGCGGGGGGTAGCTTAATCAGCGTTTCCATTACTTTTTTTCAGTCGGTAAATGAGGTCGAGGGCTTCGCGCGGGGTGAGCGCGTCCGGGTCGATGGTATCAAGCAACTCGATGGATGGATGAGCCGGCGAGACCGCTTCTTCCACCGGTGGTGCGCTGGCGAAGAGGTCGGATTGCCCATTTCGGGTGAGGCTCGCCTGTTCGAGATTTTGCAGGCGGCGCCGCGCGCTTCTGATCACCGATTGGGGAATGCCTGCCAGGGCGGCGACTTGCAAGCCGTAGCTTTGACTGGCCGGTCCTTCCTCGACCGCATGCATGAAGACAATCCGCTCGCCATGTTCGACCGCATCGAGATGGACATTCGCCACTTCCCGGTAATCGATGGCAAGCTGGGTGAGCTCGAAATAGTGCGTCGCAAACAGCGAAAACGCGCGATTCTTTTCGATGAGGTGACGCGCAATCGCCCATGCCAAGGCCAGTCCATCGAAGGTGGAGGTGCCCCGCCCGACTTCATCCATGAGGACGAGACTCTGATCGGTGGCATTGTGCAGGATGCTCGCGCTCTCGGTCATCTCGACCATGAAGGTAGATCGTCCACCCGCGAGATCGTCGGCCGCACCGATGCGCGTGAAAATCTGGTCGATGGGGCCGATCCGACAACGATTCGCCGGGACGAACGCGCCGCTATGGGCGAGCAAGGTGATCAGGGCCACCTGGCGCATGTAGGTGGATTTGCCGCCCATGTTGGGCCCGGTAATCAACAGGAGTCGTCGCGCCGCCAAAAAATGACAATCGTTGACGATGAAGGGATCCACCTGTTCTTCGACCACCGGATGGCGTCCCGCTTCGATATCGATGCTGGGTTCATCGGTGAACACGGGTCTCACCCATGACCCGCGCATGCGTTTCCTTTGCAAACTGGATGCCAGAGCGCGCCGACTCTGCCGAAAGATCGGTCCCGTCGGTCTGGATCAAGATGTGATGAAACATAGCAGACTCCTATTTTCCCTGGTCAAGAGGCGCGCAATTTGCATGGTGCTTGCCTGCATGCATGGTGACTGCCCCCTTTGCATCGTGCGGGCCTCGGTGAGAGATGAATAGCACCATCATCCGCGTGACACTTGCTTTAGATCAAATGAAGTCGCCGCGGTGTCGTTAGCTTTGGTCATGCCAAACCATCCTCAACGAGCTAACGCCGTGTCATGCCTTTTTCGCCGTGCTATGCGCCCCTTCGTCTTTATATTGATGGTGGTTGCCGGTGGCTGTGCCGATGTTTCAACTTCCAAGCGAGACGCGGAGGATCCTGCCGATGCGGACTAGTCTCGGCGGATTCGCGCAGCATGCACCATCGGCGCCACCCTTCGGTTGATCGGGCATCGCCAGCTCTGGGCATTCTCCGAATCAGGGCGTGCGCAGGTTCTACATTTCCAAGTTACCCATGCCCGGATTACGCGCCCCTTGGGTAGCGCGTTGCGGTTTGTTCGCGACCAGACATTCCGTGGTGAGGATCAGACCCGCAGCGGAGGCGTCGTCTTGCAATGCAGTGCGAGTGACTTTGCATGGATCGAGAACGCCCATTGCCACCATGTTCCCGTACGTGCCGGTCGCCGCGCTGTAGCCGTAATTGACATCGCCGCCGCCGCCATTCACGACACAATCAACCGCCACTGAACCTTCACCACCGCTGTTGGCAACGATCTGCCTGAGCGGCGCTTCAAGCGCGCGCCAGACGATCTTGATGCCCGCATCCTGATCGAGGTTGTCACCATGCAGCGTATCGAGGGCGCGCCGCGCGCGCAGTAACGCGACACCACCGCCAGGAAGGATCCCTTCTTCCGCCGCCGCTTGGGTGGCGTGCAGGGCGTCCTCGACGCGGGCCTTGCTAACTATTGAACGGTCATTCGATCGGCGCGGCATTGAGGCACCCCTCGCGCACCGAAGAAACGAGCGGGAGGGCTGCGCGGTCCTCTTCTCGTCTCGCTGTGTTCTTTGATCCCGCACACTTGGGCCCAATGGCGTTTCAGGATACATTCCTGCACGTTCAGTGGAAGAGATGTCTATGGAGACGCAGGTTTTGGTGGTTGGCGCGGGCCCGGTCGGCCTCACTTTGGCAATTGACCTTGGCAGGCGGGGGGTGCGGTGTCTTCTCATTGAGGAGCAAACTCAGCCGCGGAAGCTCCCCAAGATGGAGCGGGTGAATGCGCGCAGCATGGAGATGTATCGCCGGCTAGGGCTGGCTGAGCCCATCCGGAAGGCCGGTGCCCCGGACACGGCGCGCATGGATTCGATGATCACCACCACTATGGCCGAGGCGCCGCTGGTGCGACTGGTGTATCCGTCGGCCGGTGAAGCCAAGCGGGCGAGCGCCGAGTGTCGTGACGGTACGCTACCGCTCGAACCCGCGCATCTTGTTTCGCAGTACACGCTAGAACCGTTATTGATGGCCGAGGCGAGGAAAACGCCGAACGTTACGGTGATCACCGGTTGCGGATTGCGAACGTTTTCACAGGACGACGAAGGCGTCACCGCAAATGTAGAGCATGCGAACGGCAAGCAGGAATCGATTCGCGCGGCTTACATGGTCGGGACCGATGGCGGCCGCAGCACGGTACGCAAGGGCCTTGGCATTCCGCTGGTGGGCGATGGCGGACTGGCAAAGAAGAATCAGGTCTTCGTGCGCTCCGACAAAATCTGGGAGGCTTATCAGTATCCGCAGGCACGCATGATTTTCTTTACCAATGAAGATCAAAGCATCCTCAGCTTGCAGGATTCGCTCCGGCATTTCGTGTTTCATACCAGCTGCTGGGGCGATCACAACGAACTGATGCAGGTGATCCGCAAGACGATCGCCCTACCGCTCGATTACGAGATTCTCTCGACGACGGGCTGGACGCTCCATCTTCTGGTTGCCGAGCGATATATGGATAAGCACGTTCTTTTGGCCGGCGACTCGGTGCATCTGGTGATTCCCACCGGAGGCCTTGGTCTTAACACCGGCATCGGCGATGCGTTCGATCTGTCGTGGAAACTCGCCGGCACATTGCAAGGCTGGGGTGGTCCACATCTGCTGCCGTCGTATGAAATCGAGCGCCATGCCATCGGTGAGCGCAACAAGGAGGGTTCGCGTTACGCGGCACAAGGTCAGATGACGTGGCGCGCCACCGTGCGTCCGAGTATTACCGAGGACACGCCCGAGGGGCGCGGTGTGAAAGCGGCGGTGATTCGCACCAGCAATATCGAGCAGCGCAAAACCCATGAACAGGTGGGTACCGAACAGGGCTATCGCTATGAGTCATCGCCCGTCATTTGCTCCGAGGGCGGCGTCTGGCCGCCCGATGTGAAGGAGGTCTATATCCCCACCAGCCGGCCGGGCGCCCGCTTGCCGCACATGTGGTTGTCAGACGGCAATGCCCTGCAAGATCGACTCGGTGATGGCTATACTTTGTTGAAACTCAGGAACGATGCCGATGAGGCGTCGATGCTGGTCGATGCCATGCGCGCGACCGGTGCGCCTTTTAACATCGTTGCGATCGATGAACCGCGCCTGCGTGAATTCTATGGCCGCGATCTACTGCTGCTGCGCCCGGACATGCATGTCTGTTGGCGGGGTGATCGGGCACCGGCCGATGCGGGCTTGGTGGCGCGCATTGTGACCGGGCGACACGCCAGTCCCAGCTGGTCGGAAGACAAAGCCCGCGCCGCCGATCAAAAGGCGTTTGCATGGTGATGAGGTGACGCACGGCCACCGTCATCCCACCCGCATCCGCAAATTGGGCGCACGAAGGGGGCATGCCGGTGCCTGGTCGCACACCGAACCAGCAGAAGATTCACTGTCTCCTGCGATCGGTGAATCACGCTCAAGCCCGTGACCGGCATGTTACGCGAGGCGCGCATGGGGCGCGCCATCGATGCCGAAAGGCGGATGCGCTGGTGGGCGAGATTGCCGCTTCGGCCCTGCGCACCCGGCGGCTAACGCGTTACTCGCCGCAAGGGCTGCGCGTCGATCAGAATAAACGCCACATGGCAGGGCTTATCGCTGCGGTTTGACCACGCATGGTTGGTTCCGCGTTGCACGAGCACATCGCCTTCGACCATTTTCTTTTCACCGATATCCATGACCGCCCAGATTTCACCCTTGAGAATGATGGCGTAGTCGACGGTCTCAGTCGTGTGCATCATCGGGTGGCGTGCGCTGCCTTTGTTGGCGGCGAGCGCCGCGCGCCCGGACTTGCCGAGCGTCGCAAAAGCATCCTTAGAGTTGATTTTCTTCATCCAGACCTTGTCGGGCGGGAATTGCACGACGCGCACCACCGTACCGTTGCGTTGCGGGGTGAGTTGCTGAATGCCCTTGCAAGGATCTTTGGTGCTCTTGTTGTCAGCGGGCGATCGGGCGGTGCGCCAGATGTCGGTGACGCCAAACACCGGCACGCCGGCGGTCGCGATGACATGCGGCGAGGGTTTATCCGAGACGATTTTCGATCGACCGCGGCTGTCATGTCCGGTAATCAGGCGACGGACCTTGCGAACCTTCGACGATACTTTCAACTTGCGCGCGGGGGCAGCTTTGCGAGTGGCCATGATAGGGTCTCCTTTTTATGATGATTTTGCAGCGTCGCCATCGTAGCATCGACAGCGCCTCGCATGGCCATGTCTCATCGAGCCGCATGCCGCGGTTCAGGCGTCTGGAGCCGTTTCCAATTCAGGTTTGATCCTGAACGAGTCGAGCGGGAAGTCGATGGTTGATTGGACCGGCAGTGTAACCGGGACCGATTGTGCGGCGGCTGAGTGCCGATTGGTCGAGCGCGATTGAGGCGATGGCGTGTGTCTTTGGGTCG
>SHXR01000061.1 GCA_009693235.1 Betaproteobacteria bacterium
TTCAATTTCGCTGCCCTGAATCTCGAGGTTGGCACGCTTGCCGGCCTCCTTGGCCGCCTGGCGCACAATCCGGTAGAGACGTTCGGAAAGATTCTTGAACGGCACCATGCGTACGCGCAGCAGATCCTGCTGCAGGTCCCGCGACGTGCACGCCTGGGAAAGGAGCGCGGCGTCCGTCTCATCGATCGCGCGAGCGATGAGAGTCTTCAACGATAAGAATTTTTTTGACCGGCACGGTTCACCTGGCTCTATGGATTGGTAAGCGCGGATCGATCGAAGGCGCCCTTGCCACCCTTCGGCGCGATATGCGCTGCAACGGTGCGATGCAGGCTGTCTTTCGTGAATGGTTTGGTCAGATATTCGTCGGAGCCCACCATGCGGCCGCGCGCGATCGAAAAGTCCGTCCTTCGATGACAGCATCACCACCGGGGTCGTGGCAAATCGCGCATTGCGCTTGATCAATGCACAGGTCTGATAGCCATCGAGGCGCGGCATCATGATGTCGCAGAAAATGATGTCCGGCTGGTGATCGGTGATCTTCGCTAATGCGTCGAATCCGTCTTCGGCAAGAATGACTTTGCAACCAGCTTGTACGAGAAATATCTCGGCGCTGCGACGAATCGTGTTTGAGTCGTCGATCACCATGACTTTCGCGCCGGCAATGGCCGCGCCTGACGTCACGATTGTTCTCTCATCGCAGCGCTACACATCATCGTTGAACGGATTTGATTCACACGTTGTCCTCGGGACACTATCGCCAAATTTTCCTCACGATTGTAGAGGCGCGGACGGTCCGCGCATCCTTCTATGCATGGGGATAGGCCGAATTTCCGCTCGTAGCGCCAATAAATGACGCAAGGTGGTCGGGCGCGGTCTGGCTATAGACCAGCAGCACGTCGATCAATCTCCAGTGTGACGTGACCGATTCAACTAAGCGGGTTCCAACGCAGGGCGCCAGGCAACGCATTTCGAGCGATGCATCACATTGAGGATGTCGACTTGTTCGTAGTCGTTATCAGCGTCGCCTAGACAGTCCGTCCGCGCGGAACGGCGCGGCGACGTTTTGCAGCTCAGATCTCGACCATCTCAAAATCGTCTTTGCGCGCCCCACATTCAGGACAAGTCCAATTGATGGGGACATCCTCCCACCGGGTTCCGGGGGCAATACCTTCGTCGGGCCTACCTTCTGCTTCATCGTAGATCCATCCACAGATCAGGCACATCCAGGTTCGGTTCGCTAGTTGGTCAGTCATTGCCGAGGGGCGAAATAAGGGGATTAACGTAAGATGCGTGATGTTACCGGTCAAGACGATCTCATACTAGCTAAATGACTTCTTGCGGCGCTTCCAATCGACATGCCCCGGACCGATCGACACCAGCAGGCGCCGCCATGGCACCCTCCTTATGACTACGACGCGTCATGCTGGCCCCCCACTTGTCCTGGTGTTCGCTGGGTCCGACCCAACCGGCGGTGCGGGCCTTCAAGCCGACTTACTGACCGTCTGCGGGATGGGCTGCCACGGACTCACCGTCGTCACTGCCATTACCGTTCAAGACACGGTCGGTGTCACCGACGTCGTGCCGATTTCCACCGACCTGGTCTCCGCGCAGGCGAAAGCCCTGCTCAACGACGTATCGATCGTCGCAATTAAGGTTGGTGTCGTCGGCAGCTACACAAATGCGCTTGCCATCAGCGCCGTTGCGCGCGAATACCCGAACATACCCTTGATTCTCGACCCGGTGCTCGCGTCGGGACGTAATGATCCGCTCGGACCGGAAGACGTCATGGCTGGGTTACTTGAGCACTTGGTACCGATCGCAACGCTGGTCACGCCAAATAGCGTCGAAGCAAGGCGACTCGCCGGCGACCCGACAGGTGGCGAACTGTCTCTGGACGATTGCGCGCGCAGTCTCACCGACCGGGGCGCCCGTCATGTCTTGATTACCGGTACGCATGAGCCAACGGAACTGGTTGTCAATCTCCTTTATGACCAGTCCGGGCGCATTCGCGAAGACCACTGGAAGCGGCTTGCTGGTGAATACCATGGGTCAGGCTGCACCCTTGCCTCGGCGGTGGCCGCGGCCATCGCCAATGGGTTTGCATTGGAGGAGGCGGTTCGTGCGGCGCAGGACTACACTTGGCATGCACTTAAGAGCGGGTTTCAGCCCGGCAAAGGACAGTCGATTCCCGATCGGTTTTTTTGGGCCCGCGCTGCGGATTCGCAGCCGGCTACGCAGACCACCGTCGCGCCAGGGTGAGCGCGCCCCTGGCGCGCTCGGGTTCCTATTGACGATTCAGGCTGTTACTGAGACTCCATGATGTCGACCGCTTCGCACAAACCCGGTCAGCGACCGGCCATTCATGGCCTCTATGCACTGACACCCGATACACCCAACACCGAGGCGCTATTTGCGCAAGTCGAACAGGCGCTGGCGGGCGGCGCGAAAATTCTACAATACCGCAATAAATCGGCAGACCGGGATTTGCGCCACCAACAGGCCGAAGGACTGTTACGACTATGCAGGCGTCACAACGTTCCTTTCATCATCAATGATGATGTCGCCCTCGCCTGCGCGCTCGACGCCGACGGCGTTCATCTCGGACGCGATGATGGCGATATCCGGACCGCACGAACGACACTCGGGCCGAGCAAATTGCTCGGTGCCTCCTGCTATCGCGACATCGGTCTGGCCATCGCAGCCTACGATCAAGGGGCTGACCACGTCGCATTCGGTAGTTTTTTTCCATCGAGTACAAAGCCCGGCGCGGCGCGTGCCAGTCCGGCGATACTCTCGGAAGCGCGCACGCGCCTTGCCATTCCGATTGTCGCAATTGGCGGCATTACGGTGGCCAACGCGGGCGAGTTGATCCGCGCCGGGGCGGCCGCCCTGGCGGTGATCACCGCTCTGTTCGATGCGGCAGACATTGCCGCCACCGCGCGCGAATTTGGGCATCTCTTCGAATCGAGGTCGCTATGAATCCCCGCAGTGAAGCAATGTTTGCACGTGCGCAACGCTCCATTCCCGCCGGTGTGAATTCGCCGGTCCGCGCGTTTCGCGCCGTCGGTGGTTCGCCACGCTTCATCGCCCGCGGCATGGGCCCGCATGTATGGGATATCGATGGCCATCGCTACATCGACTACGTGCTCTCATGGGGGCCGATGATCGTTGGGCATGCGCACGCGGAAGTGTTGGCGGCGGTCGGCAAAGCCGCAAGCCAAGGTCTGTCGTTTGGCGCGCCGACCGAAGCTGAGATCTTGCTGGTCGAGCGGCTTTGCGCGGTGTTCCCCGGCATGGATATGGCGCGACTCGTTAGTTCCGGCACTGAAGCGACCATGAGCGCGTTGCGATTGGCGAGGGGATTTTCAGGCCGCAACAAGATCATCAAGTTTGAGGGTTGCTATCACGGACACGCCGACAGCTTGCTTGTCAAAGCGGGTTCGGGCGCGCTCACGTTTGGACAGCCAAGCTCATCTGGCGTGCCGCCGGAAACGGCCGGTCAGACCCTTGTGGTCCCTTACAACGATACGAATGCACTCGCGGATGCGTTCAAGACTGCGGGCAGCGATATCGCGGCAGTGATCGTCGAGCCGGTCGCTGGCAACATGAATCTCGTTGCCGCAACGCCTGAGTTTCTTCGCGCCATGCGCGAGCTTTGCACGCGTGCCGGCGCGGTGCTGATATTCGATGAAGTCATGACCGGATTTCGCGTGCATCCGGGCGGCGCGCAAGCGCTCTACGGCATCCAACCGGACCTTGTCACGCTAGGCAAAGTGATCGGTGGCGGAATGCCGGTCGGGGCGTTTGGCGGCCGGGCCGACATCATGCGACACATCGCGCCACTTGGCGGGGTGTATCAAGCCGGCACGCTATCTGGCAATCCGGTCGCCATGGCCGCTGGCTTGGCAACACTCGATATCGTGCAGCGACCCGGATTTTACGAGTCCCTTTTCAAATCGACCGGACAGTTGGTCGCAGGCCTCAACGCCGCCGCCAAACGACGCGGCGTTGGGTTTTGTGCGCATGCGGTAGGCAGCATGTTCGGTCTGTATTTTCGCGATGCGCCACCGACATCTTTTGCTGAAATCATGTCTTGCGACAAAGAAGCTTTCAATCGCTTCTTCCATGCCGCCCTGGAAGCAGGCGTGTACTTCGCGCCGTCTGCCTACGAAGCGGGGTTCGTTTCAGGCACCCATACAACGACCGAAATCGAGCAGACGATCGCCGTTTGCGATGCGATCTTCGCCCAACCGCGGGCGACTTAGCGGCTTTGCAGCGCGTCGCGAATTTCGCGCAATAGCACCACGTCTTCGGGCGGGGCTGGGGGCGCTGCAGGGGGTGCTTCCGCTTTCTTCATGACCATGTTGTTCATCACCTTCACCAACCAGAAGATGACAAAGCCGATGATGATGAAGTACACGACCGTGTTGATGAAACTGCCGTAAGCAAGGACCGATGCACCGGCTTTCTTCGCCGCGTCGAGGGAAGCGTAGGGGCCAGGCGTCGCACCGGCGGAAATCACATAGAACAGGTTGGCAAAATCAACCCCCTTCAACGCGATGCCGAGGATTGGCATGATGACATCGTTGACCAGCGAATCGACGATCTTGCCGAACGCCGCGCCGATGATGACGCCGACGGCGAGATCCATCACATTCCCGCGCATCATGAACTTCTTGAAATCCTGCAGCATGAATTCTCCTTGTTTGGTTGATGCCCTCAGCGATTCCTTACCATCGCGGTTTGAAATGGGGCAAAAAAACTATAGCATGGCCGCCGATTCGGTCGCCTAGGGCGCCACACCTGTGTTGAACCAGCCGATGTGCTGCGCAAGCGTTGCCAAGCCAAGAAAAATAAAAAAACCGCCGCTGTCAGTCACTGCGGTCACCATGACGCTCGATCCGATCGCCGGGTCCCGGCCTAACTTCGTCATGGCAACCGGAATCATCACGCCCATCGATGCGGCGAGCAGCAGATTGAGGGTCATCGCAACCATCATGACGACCCCAAGCAACATGCCTGCTTTGGGATAGAGGACATAGGCGATCAAGCCGAGAATCGTTCCCCATACGAGCCCATTGACCAGCGCAACCTTGAGCTCTTTCGAGAACAGTTGTGCCGCCTGTTCCACCTGCACCTGCCCGAGTGCAAGACCCCGCACGATCATCGTGATCGTCTGATTGCCCGAATTGCCGCCGATGCCGGCGACGATCGGCATCAAGGTCGCCAAGGCGACAAGCTTTTCGATCGAGCCTTCAAACGCGCCGATCACGCGCGATGCGATAAAGGCCGTAATCAGGTTGATGGCAAGCCACGACCACCGGTTCCGCAACGATTCGCGGACCGGCGCAAATATGTCTTCACCTTCACGCAGACCGCCCACCGCGAGGGCTTCGGATTCGCTGCTCGCCCGGATGAAATCGACGACGGACGCCACCGTCACCCGACCAATGAGTTTGCCGGCCTGATCGACCACCGCCGCCGAGACGAGGTCATAGCGTTCGAAGGCCTGGGCGGCGTCACGGGCTTCATCATCCGGGTAGAGCGTAACTGCCTCGTTCAGCATGGCTTGCGCGACCAGCACACCGGGCTCCGCGACGATCAGTTTCGCGATCGGAAGAGTGCCTTTCAGGCGCTCTTCACGGTCCACGACGAACAGTTGGTCGGTGTGGTCGGGTAGTTCATCGAAGCGGCGCAGATACCGCGACACCACTTCCAGCGTGACATCCTCGCGGATCGACACGACTTGAAAATCCATCAGCGCGCCAACCGAACTCTCCGCATAGGACATGGCAGCGCGCAGCTGTTCCCGCTCTTCCACCGGCAGCGCACGAAAGACGTCGTCGATGACCTCTTCTGGCAGGTCGTGTGCGAGATCGGCAATTTCATCGGTGTCGAGCTGCTCGGTCGCGGCGACCAGTTCGTCCGCGTCCATGCTGAGGATGAGCGACTCGCGAACCGCGTCCGAAAGCTCGAGGAGAATTTCGCCATCGCGCTCGGCCTTAACGAGATTCCAGACGAATAGGCGGTCGTCGCGCGGCAGCGCCTCAAGGATGTAGGCAACATCAGCAGCATGGAGCTCGTCGAGGGCGGCCCTGAGCGCGGCGATCGCCGGGCTCGGCTGGATACCGGCTAACTGCGGTGTCCGGTCGCTCGAATCGGCATCGTCACTTCGTCCGCTATTCGGATCGTCTAGGCGATGCCTATCGAGCTGCTCCTGCACATCGTGCAGAGCAACTTGCAAGTCTTCGAGCTCTTTGCGTTCGAGGACCTGAGGCATCACATGTCATATCGAGATGCGCGAACGAATCAGCTCGCGCGGGGGTTGGCATGGCTTGATTTTATCAGTCACATCGCCGGTCTCAAAGAAGGATGTGCAATGAGCGTGATTTGAGCGAGCATCCGGCAGTCATCCTATCGGCGGCAAACGGCTACACGGCCCGGCGACCCTTCCATCACCCAATCTTTGGAATCCATTGCCATGGCACACAATAATGAGTCGGTCCGGGCGAGCGGCGTTGCCCGGCGGGAAATCTGGGCTTGGGCGATGTATGACTTCGCCAACTCCGGCTACACGACCGTTGTGATCACCGCCATTTTCAGCGCGTATTTCGTCAAATCAGTCGCCGGCAACCTGACTTGGGCCACCCTTGCATGGACGCTTGGTCTTGCGGTGTCTTATCTCCTGGTGCTGGTGACGGCACCGGTCATCGGTGCATACGCCGACCTCCACGGCAAGAAAAAACTGTTTCTTGGCGTGACGACCATCGGCTGCGTCGTCAGCACCGCGATGTTGGCAACCGTGGGCCCAGGCGACCTATGGCTTGCGCTCGTGTTCCTCGTGGCATCGAATTTTTTCTTTGGCACGGGTGAAGACCTCGTTGCGGCGTTTCTGCCCGAACTTGGCAAGCGCGCGGCACTCGGACGGATTTCGGCGTGGGGTTGGTCACTCGGCTACCTGGGTGGCTTGCTTTCGCTTGGGCTTTGCCTCGCCTACGTCGCTGCCGCGCAGGCCAAAGGAGAGGCGGCGTCCAGTTTCGTACCCGTCACTATGCTCATTACCGCGGCACTCTTTGCCATCGCAGCGCTCCCAACATTCGTCTTCCTGCGTGAACGGGCCGAGCCGAATCACACCAAGGTGTTGCAGATTAATTCGTTTGGACGCCTCGTCGAGACTTGGCGATCCGCGCGCCGCTTCCAGGATTTAGGACGATTCCTGGTGTGTATCGTGTTCTACCAGGCGGGTGTTCAGGCCGTCGTCGCGCTAGCGGCGGTCTACGCCGAGCAGGCGATGGGATTTTCGACCAGCCAAACGATCACGCTCATTCTGCTGGTCAATATCGCTGCCGCGATGGGCGCGTTCGCGTTTGGCCATGTGCAGGACTGGCTTGGGCATCGACCCACGATCGCCGCCACCATCGTCGGCTGGATGATCACGATCGTCTTGTCGTGGCTTGCTACCAGTGCAGAACTATTTTGGGTAGCCGCCACGCTGGCCGGCATCTGCCTTGGCTCGTCACAGTCCGGAGGACGCGCGCTGGTCGGGCTCCTCAGCCCCAAGGACCGCGTCGGCGAATTCTTTGGCCTATGGGGAATGGCGATGAAGCTTGCCGCGATTCTCGGGCCAGTGACGTACGGCGGCGTCGTTTGGCTCGCCGCGGACGACCACCGCACCGCGATTCTTACCACCGGCGTGTTCTTCGTGGTGGGTCTCGCGTTGCTCTTCACGATTGACATTGACCGCGGCCGCAAGGCGGCCGGTGCCAGTGATTAAACCCAACGGCGGGCTCGAAAATAGAGCCACATGACAATCGCGGCGATGCCCATGCCGCCCAGAATCAGCCAGAAGCCGTATTGGGAGTGAAGGCCCGGGATCAGTTCGAAATTCATGCCGAAAATGCCGGTAATCAGCGTGAGGGGCATGAAGATCGCGGTGATCAAGGTCAGCGTGCGAATGATCTCGCTGGTGCGATGCGAAACGGCCGAAAAATGCAACTGCACGGCGGATTCGATCTGCGCCTCGATGCGTCTGGCATGCACGAGAACACGGTGGATGTGCTCGGACAGATCGGTGAACCTTACCTGCATTTCGTCGCTCATCTGATCAAAGCGGGCATCCCGCCATTCCTGGACAGCGTCCAGCTGACCCTCCGACAAGTGTTCAAGCTTGCTCACTTCGTTGCGTTGTTCGAGCAGACCATTCCAATCGTTGAAGGGGCGGCGTGGATTGAGCAGATCACGCTGCCATTTCTCCAGACGCGTTGTCATGGCGCCACGCAAATCGAGGTATTGATCGATGGTCGCCGATAAGATCCGGTGCGCCAGCTCGTCGGGATTGCGGGGAGTGCGCGCACCGGGAACGCGGTATCGTTCACGGATTTGATCGGTAATACGCGATTCCACCGGATGCAAGGTGGCCAATAAACGGTCAAAACGGAAGAAATACAGCGGTTGCGTTTCAATTCGAATCTGTCCCGTGCCAGGGACAAGCCCGCGAAACACGATCATCTCGTACGTTTCGGTGCTATCGAAGAAGGAGGGATGACCCAGATTGTGCACATCGAGCGCGTGGTCCTCATAGACACGCGTTCCAGTGAGCGCCTCGATTTCGGCGATCCAGTCATCGGTCTGATCGTAGATCGCATCGATCCACATGAAGCCTGCTGCCGGCAGCGCCTGGCCGCGCTGCCGCTCGGTACATTCCACACCATTGGCGAGTACCAGTCGTTGCACGACGATCCCTCTATTCGCTTTGCAATTTATCGCCCGGCGCGAAGATCCAGGTCCTCGTGATAACCAGGATATCCGTGTCGCGACGAACGTCGGTGGGGAACGCGCTGTAGGGGGAAGCCATCTTGACGATGCGTTCCGCCGCACGATTGAGCATTTGATACCCGGATGGCTGATCGACCTCGATCGACTCAACCGAACCGTCGGCGCGAATCGCCACGGTGAGCCGCAGGCTGCCATAGATGCGCCCGCGGGCAGCAGCCGGATAATTGGCATTGCCGACCCGCTCAATTTTCAGTCGCCAATCCTCCACGTATTGCGCGAAGCGCACCTCGGCGGCACGCGCACCGACAAATTGCTTCCGCGGCCGTTTGTTGTATTCGTCGACTTGACGGGCGATCTGTGCTTCCAGCTTGGCCATCGCGAGCGCCCGCGCCGCCGCATCTTGTCCGCTTTGATCGAGGCGCACCGGATCAAGACTGGGGAAAGGTTCCGCACGCATCTCCGTCGGGGACATGATCGTCTTCGCTTTTGCCGCCTGCATTAGCAGCTTATGTTGTTTCTGCTCGAGTTGCTGGATCTGCCGTTTGGTTTGCTCGACCAGATCTGTTCCCGTCTGCGTCCTTGGCGTGGCGGGAAGCGGTGTTTTGGCCCGGCGATTCTCGTCGGTATTCCCACCCCCATCGAGATTTGCCTGCGCGAGTACATCGGGTCTTTCCGGGCTTGCGGCCGATTTCGAATTGACCAGTACCACTTCGATTGGCGGCGGATTCTTGAATTCAAACGCGTCGGGAAACGTAAACCTGGTGCAAAGCACCACTGCATGCAACGCAATGGAAATCACAATAGCAATATTGAGGATTCGGTCTGATAGCAAGCGCGACTGCCGGAACTGATACAGCGCGCCGCCGACCGATGCAACGGCCGCCACTTATTGAAACCTCTCGGTAGATTGCGAAGGGGGCGATTCACCCGCGGGCTACGATCGTGGGGAACTACGAACCGACGCGGGATTTATAGACGGCGCGCACGGTATTGTCAACGAGGTCGATCGACTCGACCTCGACAATCACCGGTGTACCGGGCGGAAGATCCGGAAGCGAAGACATTCGAACATACAGTGGAATCGCGCGAAGTTTCACCACCCCTTCGCGCGCGACGCTCGCCTCGCATTGGACAACATTCTCCTGTAGCAGCCAACGCAAACACCAATATTGCTCCATGCGATCCTGAAACTCCGCATAAGCCGCGTAGGCGACCTCGAATTCGCGGATCGCACCGAGCAAGGTCGCGGAGTTGCGTTGAAACGGCGGCGATGTGTCGTTGAGCAAGGCAGCGAGTTGCCATTGATTGAGGAGATCGATGTAACGTCTGAGCGGCGAACTGGACCAGGCGTAAAACCCGACGCCAAGGCCCTGATGCTCCGCCGGCGCCGTGGTCATGCGCACCTTGCCTTGGCTCTGCGCCCGATAAATGGCCGCGATATCGTGATCCGCCAGCAACTTTCCCCAGGTGCGATTGGCGAGAATCATCATTTCCGCGACGAGCTTGTCGAGCGGCAACCCGCGTTTACGCTCGGTAATCGATATCCGATCGTCTGCCACGTTGAAGGTGTATTCGGGCCGATCAAACGTTTGACCCGCTTGACCGCGACCCTCTTCCAGCGTGAGTGCGAAGACGTAGAGGGTCTGCAATTCGCCGGCGAATGGCACGTTCGGCGCGACGCTGCCGGTTGGCAAAGAATCATTCAGCGATTCAACTTCATGATGCCGGAGGTTGGCCTTGACCGGCACAGCTTCGATGCGCGAATACGTCTGGCGAATCGCCATGGTTTTTGCATCGATCTGTACATAGAGCGAAATCGCCGGTCGATCAGCCCCTTGTGCCAAGGTAAAAGCCCCAATGACCGCATCGGGCAACATCGTGATCTTGTTGCCGGGTATATAGACGGTCGATAATCGTTCCCACGCAATCCGATCGACCGCTGAGTCAGGAGCGAAGCCAAGACCGGGCGCGGCAATGTGAATGCCCACCTCGATCAGTCCGCCATCGATTTGCCGCACCGAGAAGGCATCGTCAATTTCGGTGGTCGTCGCATCGTCAAGGCTGAACGCTTCGACTTGTGCAACTGGCAAGCCGATGGGCGGCGAATGATCCAAAGCACTCGTGAATGCGGTGCCGCGCGGGAAGTATTCGAACAGAAACCGGCCGAGATGATAGTCATGGGTCGAAGGGAGTGCGCCACATCGTTCGAGCAGCTTCGCAGGCGACAATCCGGTATCCGCGCAGGCCTGTTCGAGCGCCTTCGCCTCGATCCGATTGCGATCCGGCTGGTAGAGCAGCTCACGCAGCAGGGGGCGCCATACTTCCGGAAATTGCGCATCGGCAAGCATGACCGCCCACTCTTCGATCTGTTTGCCCTGCAGACGTTTCTTTTCCACGGCGGCGAGTGCGGCCTTGAGGATCTCCTGCGGCGCGGCTCGATAGCGGCCCTTACCTTTGCGATGAAAATAGATCGGCGCAGCATGCAGCTTGTAGAGAATGCCGGCCGCTTCAGGTGCATTCGGCGTCCGACCGAAATAATCGCGCGCCAGCTCCTCGAACGCGAATTCGTGTCCGCCGCTGGCCTCCCACAGAAAATCGACGTCGAGCTCGTCGACGACGGCCGCCGCAAGGCGCGCAAATTCGGCGAGGGACGGTTCCCGAAACCGCAACAACACGTTCGAAGGCTTTACCTTCTGCCGTTTGCCATGCTGGGATTCGATCTGTAGCGAACTGTCGGCCTCGGTGAGAATCGTTCCGAGTTTGAAGTCGCCATTTTCTTCGTAGAGTGCGAACATCGGTGGCAGATCGATTCGATAGGGCAATGACCGATCGCGAGTGGTCAGATTGACGTGGAGAAAGTGCCCGAACTGCCACGCGTCGACTTGGTTCGTCCCGATTTGGCTCGTCGAATGACCGGGGCCGCGATTATAGCCGCAGCGCCCGGTCTGTCAGCGCAGGGTCTAAGAAGGCAATCCGCAGAACGCCAAGATTGCCGGCAGCTGGCTGCCGAAACACCGCAGCGTATGGTCACCCCCTGCCACGACCACTTGCCGCGCGCCAGCGTAGCGCGCGACCGCCTCGCTATAGTCGAGCACTTCATCGCCCGTCTCAACCAATAGAAAGTAACGGTGTGGCTCGATTTGCTCGACCCATAGCGCGGCAAGTTCCTGCACATGCAGGGTGGTAAGTTCGTACTCTTCGCCGGTGTAGCGGTTGCGCTGGCGGCCGAGGTACTTGGTGAGGTCGCGATGCGGATGCACCGCCGGATTCAGCAGAATGGCACGCAGCCCGTGTTTTTCCGTGAGGTAGGTCGCATAGAAGCCGCCCAATGAACTGCCGATCAACGTGATCGACGTCGCATTGAACCGCTCGATGTGCGCTTCAATCACCGCGATCGCGGCGGCCGGCCGATGCGGCAATTGCGGGCAGGCGAAACGATCCACCAGACCTTGATCACGCAGGGTCTGCTGCAACAGCGTCGCCTTGTGTGAGGCGGGCGAGCTGTTGAAACCATGGAGATAAATCAACAACGGTAGGCCCGAACGCTAAGTTGCAGCCAAGAGCTTCAGCAACTTCGGATGAATACCGTTGAAGCCGCCGTTGCTCATGATGAGGACATGGTCCCCGGCGCGCGCCTCGCCAGCCAGCGCCTTAAGGAAGGCATCAAAATCCGCTGAACAGTAGACCCGCGCACCCAAGGATGCCAATACTTCTGGTGCATTCCACTCCAGACCCGCGCTATAGCAATACGCCCGGTCGGCGAGCACGAGACTGCCGGCCAGCGCACTCTTCATGGTGCCCATTTTCATCGTGTTGGACCGGGGCTCGAGCACGGCGATAATGCGTGCGTTGCCCACCTTCGCGCGCAATCCGGCGAGCGTTGTCTCGATGGCGGTTGGATGATGCGCGAAATCGTCGTAGACGGTGACACCGCGAACCACGCCCCGCACCTCCATGCGCCGTTGCACACCATCGAATGAGCAGAGCGCCTTGATGGCATCGCCCGGCGGCACGCCGGCATGGTTGACAGCAGCAATCGCCGCCAACGCGTTGAGTCGATTATGCGCACCGAGCTGCGACCAGCGCACTTCACCCTGCACAGCGCCCTGGTTCAACACTTCGAATGCACTCACGTCTTCCCGTCCGACCGACCAGCCATCTGCGGTGCCAAACGACTCGACACTCGACCAGCAACCACGACCCAGCACGCGACGAATCGTTGCCTCGGTACCGTTGGCGATAATTCGCGCACGTTGGGGCAACGTCCGGACGAGGTGATGAAACTGCGTTTCAATCGCGGCGACATCGGCAAAAATATCGGCGTGATCGAATTCCAGGTTATTGAGCACTGCCGTCCGCGCCAGGTAATGAAGAAACTTGGAGCGCTTATCGAAAAACGCGGTGTCATACTCGTCCGCTTCGATCACGAAGAAGGGGCCAGGCGACAGACGCGCTGACACGGCGAAATTCGACGGCACACCGCCGATGAGAAAACTCGGCTCGCGCCCGGTGGCCTCTAGGACCCACGCGAGCATCGATGATGTCGTGGTCTTGCCGTGCGTACCCGCCACCGCGAGCACCCACTTTGCATTCAGGACATTTTCAGCGAGCCACTGGGGCCCCGAAATATATCGATCGCCCGCGTCGAGAATCGCTTCCATGAGCGGATTGCCGCGTGTTACCGCGTTGCCGATCACCCAAACATCGGGCTTTAGCTTGCGCTGGTCGGTGCCGTACCCTTCGACCAGTTCGATCCCTTGTTCGGCCAATTGGGTGCTCATCGGCGGATAGACGCCGGCATCGCATCCGGTCACACGATGGCCGGCCGATCGGGCGATCAGCGCGAGGCCACCCATGAACGTCCCGCAAATGCCGAGGATATGTAGATGCACGTCACGATCCCGTAAAAGGAATCGATTCTAATGACCGAATCAATGAACCGGCGTAACTCCGACGATCCAACGTGGAACAGTAGGGCTATCATGGACGCGGGGCATCACAGACGCGGAACATCATGGGGCGGGAGATCGGATCGAAACAACAGCAGATGCGCACGCGCATCGCTGCTGCAGCCGCCCGACTGATGGCCGAAGATGGCATTGAAGACTATGCCGCGGCCAAGCGAAAAGCGGCGCGATCCTTGGGTGCAACCGACACCCACGCGCTGCCTGGCAACGATGAAACCGAAGCGGCCCTCCGGTCATATCAAGCGCTGTATCAACCAGATGAACAGCGTGACCGTATTAATGCCATGCGCGGCATCGCACTCGAAGTGATGGAAATGTTCGCGCCGTTCCGACCCTACCTGTCTGGCTCGGTGCTGAAGGGTACGGCAGGTCGTTTTGCTGATATCGACTTGCAGATATTCCCGGAAAGCCACAAGGAGGTTGAGTTGTACCTGCTGAATCACGGCATCGAATACAAGCCAGGGCATCAACGCCATTACTGTGGTGATGAACCCCGTGACGTTTCCGTCGTTCGCTTTGAGTGGGACGAGACGCCGATTGCGCTCGCGATCTATGCGCCGCGCGACGAACGAAGCAGTTTGAAGACCACTGCCGCCGGACGGCCCATCGAGCGCGCCGGCATCGCCGCAGTCCGCGCCCTCGTCAGCGCCGCCGATTCGGACGCCGCCAAGTCATGAAACACCAGCGTGCGATGGTGATGGCCGTCGCAGTGCTGGCGGTCGCGACCGGCATCTACGTCAACCTGTCGCCCCCGGTGCTTCCTGCCGCCGTCGCCCCCACTGCACCGACGCCATTGGTTGACCAGCGCTTCCTCGCCACGCCGTTCGTTGATTTGTCGGGCAAAACACGCACGATGGAGGAGTGGAAGGGGCGCGTGGTGCTGGTCAATTTCTGGGCGACCTGGTGCGCGCCATGCCGGGAGGAAATGCCCGCCCTCCAACAGACGCAGGCTGAATTTGCCCATCGGGGCTTTGAAGTCGTCGGCATTGCGCTCGATAACGCCGAGGCAACCGGCCGCTTCGTAGCGGAGTTCAAGATCGGGTATCCGATTCTGATTGGTTACATGGGCATGATCGACCTGATGCGACAGCTCGGCAATAAATCGGGAGCACTGCCGTACTCGGTGGTCCTTGACCGCCAAGGGGAGGTTGCTAAATCCCATCTGGGGCTTCTTACGCTCCAGAAGATGCGTGATCTGGTCGAACCCGTGCTTTCGCGTTAGGCGCAGATCACCGAGATTCGTCGCTGTTATTGGACAAATCGCAGCAAATTGCTGCATACTCCGCCCGCCCGACCGAGTTTGTCACGAATTTTCAACAACTCCGGCAAGCAGGCGAGCAATGCGCTTCCAATCGCTTCAAAGATTAAAAGCGCAGGGGTCACGTGCAGCAACATGCGCGGCCAGGCAGCAGGGAATCGCGAACCAGGAGCCCTCGAGAATGGATCTCAGAAAACTCAAGACAATGATCGAGCTGGTGCAGCAGTCGGGCATCGCGGAGCTCGAGGTCACCGAAGGTGAAGAAAGGGTGCGCATCGTGCGCGGGCACCCGTCCGGAAATCTTGACGCTTCGGCCGCCGCCGCCGCGGCCGCCCATGCTGCTTATGCTCGCAGTGCAGCGCCCCTGCCGGTCGCAATCCCGATTGAGGGACCTGCGGCGGGCGGCGAACAGTCCAGCGTGCCGGATGCCCCGCTGGGCCATATCGTCAAGTCGCCAATGGTCGGCACCTTTTATCGAGCCGCCGTGCCTGGGGCGAAACCGTTCGCCGAAGTGGGCGACAACGTAAAAGCCGGCCAAACACTTTGCATTATCGAAGCGATGAAGCTCATGAATGAAATTGAATCGAATAAGGACGGGGTAGTGAAAGCCATCCTCATCGAAAGCGGGCAGCCGGTTGAATACGGCGAACCCCTCTTTGTCATCGGAGCCTGAGCGCCCGCGCGCCGCACCATGTTCGACAAGATTCTCATTGCCAACCGCGGGGAGATCGCGCTCAGGGTGCAGCGGGCCTGCCGCGAACTGGGGATTAAAACCGTCGTCGTCCATTCGGAGGTCGATCGCGACGCGAAGTACGTGAAACTCGCCGACGAATCCGTTTGCATCGGACCGGCCCCCTCTGCACAGAGCTATCTCAATATTCCGGCGATTATCGCCGCAGCAGAAGTGACCGACGCCGAAGCCATTCATCCCGGTTATGGGTTTTTGTCGGAAAACGCCGACTTCGCCGAAAAGATCGAAGCGAGTGGATTTGTCTTCATCGGCCCACGCCCGGAAAACATCCGGATGATGGGCGATAAGGTCGCGGCGAAAGCAGCCATGACCAAAGCAGGTGTTCCATGTGTGCCCGGATCCGAAGGGAAATTGCCGGAGGCGCCGGCCGATCTGATCAAGCTGGCCCGATCGATCAAGTACCCGGTCATCATCAAGGCGGCGGGTGGTGGTGGGGGACGCGGCATGCGCGTCGTTCATACCGAGGCGGCGTTAATCAATGCCATCAACCTCACCCAGGCGGAGGCGCAGGCTGCATTCGGCAATCCGACTGTCTATATGGAAAAGTATCTGGAGCATCCACGTCATGTGGAGGTCCAGATCCTTGCCGATGAGCACAAGAACGTCGTGTATCTGGGCGAACGCGACTGCTCGATGCAGCGTCGTCACCAGAAGATTATCGAAGAGGCGCCCGCGCCCAACATTACCTTGAAGGAGCGTGTGCGGATCGGTGACCGCTGCGTCGAGGCGTGCAAACAGATCAACTATCGCGGCGCCGGAACGTTTGAGTTTCTTTACGAGAACGGCGAATTCTTCTTCATTGAAATGAACACGCGGATTCAGGTTGAGCATCCCGTGACGGAGATGGTCACCGGCATCGATATCGTGCAAGAACAAGTGCGCATCGCAGCGGGCGAAAAATTAACCTTCCGTCAGCGCGATATTCGCATTGCCGGACATGCGGTCGAGTGCCGCATCAACGCCGAAGATCCCTACAAGTTCACCCCCTCGCCGGGACGCATTACAACCTTTCACGCACCGGGTGGTCCCGGCATCCGCGTCGACTCGCATGCCTATCAGGGCTATTTCGTGCCGCCCAACTATGACTCGATGATCGGCAAGGTCATCGCCTACGGCGCGACGCGCGATCAAGCGATTCGCCGCATGCGGATTGCGTTGTCGGAGATGGTCATCGAAGGCATCCAGACAAACATCCCGCTGCATCAGGATCTGCTTGCCGATACGCAGTTCATTCGGGGAGGGACGAGCATCCACTACCTCAAAAACAAGCTTGCCAAGACGCCCAAGGTCTGAGCAAACTGTCACGCGCCGGGTGCGGGCCCGCCACGAATCTCGCAACGTCTGACAAGCTGCTATGGCATGGCAATCCCTCGTCATTGAAGTACCCGGTACAATCGCGGAGTGTCTGTCAGACGCTTTGTTGGAGGCGGGCGCACTGTCCGTTGCGGTCGAAGACGCCAACTTAGGCACCGCGGCCGAACAACCACGCTATGGCGAGCCCATGTTTGATCAGCGCGGCGATGCTTGGCAGCATTCGCGCATCAGCGCGGTGTTTGAGATAGGCGTCAAAGTCGAGCAAGCACTCGCGGAGGCCACCGCCGCCTGCACGCTGCCGTCATCGGTCAGCGGGCGGGTTGAAATCATCGACGATAAAGATTGGGTCCGACACACGCAGTCGCAATTCGAGCCGATCCATATTACCGAGCGAGTATGGATCGTTCCGTCTTGGCATGCGAACCCCGATCCATCGGCGATCAACATCATGCTTGATCCTGGCTTGGCGTTTGGGTCCGGGAGTCATCCGACCACGCAACTGTGTGCCACCTGGCTGGAACAACGCGTGACGCCCGGCGTGTCGTTGATCGATTATGGATGCGGATCGGGCGTTCTCGCCATCATCGCTGCGCGCCTTGGCGCGGGACACCTATACGGCGTGGACATTGACCCGGCGGCGGTCACGACGGCTCGCGACAATGCCCGGTTGAATGGGGTCGTTGGCGAATTTGTCGATGGGAATTCGCCGCTCAGTCACCAAGCCGATCTGGTGGTCGCGAACATCCTCGCCAATCCACTTAAAATTCTTGCACCGGTGCTCGCGCAGCTCACCCGCACCCGCGGACGGCTCGTCCTCTCGGGGTTGCTGGTCGAACAGATCGAGTCGGTGTCGGCGTGTTATGCCCCGTATTTTCAGATGTCGACCTTCGGCACAAGGGGGGATTGGGCGGCGCTTGAAGGTGTTCGGCGATGAAACACATCACGAAATGCCCGGAATGCAGTACGGCGTTTCGAGTCCATGAAAATCAGCTCACCGCGCGCCAGGGCAAAGTGCGATGCGGCGCATGCGGTCATGTGTTCGATGCCTTCGAATCATTGCTTGAGTCGGCGCAAGACGATGGCCCCGCACCAACACCGCCCGCAGCCAGTGCAGTCGCCGCTAACAACCCGAGCGCTTTACCGCCTGCCTTGGCGGACACCTCGAGTGCTCATCTTTCGATCGGTGCGGCCACCGTATGGCCCAATACAACCAACGCGCGCAAACCGGACAAGACCAAACCAGGCGCTCCATCCAAGCCGGTTCAACCGGTCACCCCGCCATCGGTAGAGACAAAAAATGCCCTCGCCGTCGAACGCCGCCGGCGAGCCGCCCGAGAAAGCCTTTGACTTCGGATCGGAACCAGCCGATCAGCGTCCCAGCAGCGGCTGGAAAATTGGCGTTGCACTAATGGCCCTAGTGGTTGCGCTGCAAGGGGCGTACTGGTTGCGTGGAATCATTGCAGCTACATTTCCTGCAACGCAGTCCGCGATTCTTAGGGTTCGCCGCGCGCTCGGATGTACCGTGCCGCTACCCCGTCAATCCGACCAGCTCGCGCTCGAATCATCCGATTTGCAATTTGAACAATTCGATCGGCTTTCGCTCACCGCCACCGTGCGCAATCGCGCAATGATCGGCCAAGCCTATCCATCGCTCCTCCTCACCCTGACTGACGAGCGCAATCGACCCATCGCGAGGCGCGCTATTCATCCTCAGGAATACCCAGGCGTGCAACCGACCGGCATGGCGGTAATTGCCGCCGGCAGTACACTCACCGCACAGGTCCAGATCGACGGCCGCTTGCTTGGCGCAGCGGGCTACGAAGTACTGGTCTTCTATCCGTAGCCGCGCAAGGCATGCGCGAATTCAATGGCAATTGATCGGGCGGATTCGGCTATCCTTCACGGCCTTTCTTTCCATGGCCGCGGCGTTATCTTGCGCGTCCTGACCTTTTTGCGGAGAAGTTGAGCGATGCGCGTTCTGATTTGCGGGTCGATGGCCTTTGATAACATCATGGTATTCCAGGGGCGCTTTCGCGAGCACATCCTGCCTGAGCAGATTCACATGCTTTCGGTCTCGTTCCTGGTCCCGCAATTGCGCCGCGAATTTGGCGGCTGTGCCGGCAACATCGCTTACAACCTGAAGTTGTTGGGCGGCGCGCCGGTCATCATGGCCACCGTCGGCGATGATGCAGAACCCTATACCGCGCGGTTGAACCGGCTTGGCATCACCACTGAGCGCATTCGGCACGTCAAGGAAACGCTGACCGCGCAGGCGTTTATCACCACCGACCTCGATGACAACCAGATCACCGCCTTTCATCCCGGTGCGATGAACCACTCGCATGAAAACAAGATCGATGCGGGTACCGACGCGAAACTCGCGATCGTCGCACCCGATGGTCGGGACGGCATGGTGCAGCATATTGAGCAACTTGCTAAAGCGCGCATCCCATTCATCTTCGATCCGGGCCAGGGTCTGCCGATGTTTTCCGGCCCTGACTTGATGCAAATGATCGATCAGGCCACCTATCTTGCCGTCAACGACTATGAAGGCAAGATGGTCGAAGAAAAGACCGGCAAGTCGCTAGGCGAACTCGCGAAAATGGTGGACGCCCTCATTGTCACGAAAGGCGCGAGTGGTTCAACGATTCTCGCCAAAGGTGAACGCCATGACATCGAGAGTGTCAAGGCCAGCGTGGTTGTCGACCCAACCGGTTGCGGGGATGCCTACCGCAGCGGCCTCCTGTATGGGATCGTCAATGGCTACGATTGGAAAACGACCGGACGCTTGGCATCCTTGATGGGTTCCATCAAAGTCGCCTCGCGCGGTGGACAGAATCATCACCTGTCCCGCACTGAAATTACCGCAGCGTATCGGGCTGCGTTTGGGGTCGCATTGCCATAGTGCTTCACTTGCGTTAGCGCCACGCCGACTGATCCAATGACCGCACGGAAAGCTGCGTTCCCAATGCGCGTGTTCCGCCTCGCGCATATGGCGGGGCTGCTCGTCAAGGGATTGTCGATCTGCAAGTACCGCTTTCCGCGGCAGACGACGGAAGAACGAAATGGCGAAATCCGCCGCTGGTCGATCCAACTGTTGCGGGCTGCCGGCATGCAAGTGCGTCCGGTCGGCGCACCCGATCAGTGGCCAGGACGCACGATGATTGTGTCCAATCACATCTCGTGGATCGATGTGTTTGCGGTGCTCGCGGTTGCACCCGGGGTGTTCGTTGCAAAGTCGGAGATTCGCGACTGGCCGCTCGTTGGTCGACTCGTCACCGCCGTAGATACGCTTTATCTCGCGCGCGAGAAAAAAAGCGATGTGCTGAGAATGAACCAGAGCATCGTTGCCACGCTGGAGGCAGGGCGTCGGGTGGCGATTTGCCCCGAAGGCACCACCACCTGGGGCGATGAGCTGCTCCGCTTTCATGCAGCATTGTTCCAGCCCGCAATCCAGGCGAGCGCGACGCTCCATCCGATCGGCCTACGCTATCTCGATGCAAGTGGCCGGTCGACGCGCGCAGCGGGATATGTCGGCGAGATGTCCTTGCTCGGTTCGATATGGCGAATCGTCTCTGAGAAAGCGATGGTAGTGGAAGTCCGCTTTGCACCGCCCGTGGATGCGGCCGGTTCTGATCGGCGCACCCTCGCCCGGTTGACCGAGCAACTTATCGGCGAGGTGCTTGGATTCGCTGGGTCGCAGCGGGCTCCTGAAACATCCGCCGATCCTCTAGTCTAACCGCGGTAAGGGCGCTACCCCATACACAGCCGGTATCGATACCGATCGCGTGCTCCGATTGGTATAGGCCAAGGCTCGACCAGTGTCCAAAAACGACCGTGCGCAGAGCGGGTGAGCGCGTGCGCGCAACGAACCACGGCTCAAACCCTGGCGGCGCAGAGTCGACCGCGCCCTTGTGATGAAATTCCATGCGACCGTCTGGCGTGCAGAATCGCATGCGCGTCATGGCGTTCACGATGACGCGAAGCCGATCAAACCCGGCCAGATCGTCTTGCCAGGCATCGGGAAGGCTGCCGTACATATTCGCGAGGAATGTCTGGCAGTCAGCACCTCGCAGCACGCGTTCAACTTCATTGGCCAGTCGCATCGCCATCTCGTCATGCCAATGCGGGAGCAAGCCCGCGTGCACGACGATGTGGCGGCCTGTTGCGTGCAGCATATTGCAGGTGCGGAGCCAATCGATAAGCTCGTCGCGATCGCAGGCATTCAACACTTCACCCAGCGTGTCATCGGCTCTGATGCGTCCGGACCCAAAGCCAAGGGAAATCAGGTGCAGGTCGTGATTACCCAAGACGACGATCGCCCGTGATCCAAGCGATTTAACGAAGCGCAGGACATCGAGTGAATGCGGGCCTCGATTAACCAGATCGCCAACAAACCACAGTTCGTCGGTCACCGGATCGAACTTGAGTTGATCGACCAGACGCCGCAATTCGGTGTGACAGCCTTGCACGTCACCAATGACGTAGGTTGCCATCAGAGGCCGCGATCAAGCCGACGGTACTGCAAGGATTCTGCAATATGGGTAAGGCGAATGTCGTCGCTGGCGGCAAGATCGGCAATCGTGCGCGCGACCTTGATGACCCGATGGTAGGCCCGCGCAGAAAGATTCAATCGGCTGAATGCCCGGCCAAGCGTCTCTTTGGCACCGGCATCCAAAACGCAATAGGTATCCAGTTCCTTGACCCCAAGGAGTGTATTGGGCTTTCCCTGCCGTGCAAGCTGACGGTCATAGGATGCCTGAACCCGCTGTCGTACCACCACGCTGGATTCGCCGCTCGCCGCTTGGCTTAGTTCCACCTCAGGGAGAGCGGGCACCTCAATTTGCACATCGATGCGATCGAGCAGCGGTCCGGAGATTTTGCCGCGATAGCGTTGGACTTGATCGGGCGTACACCGACACCGGCCAGAATGATGGCCAAGGTAGCCGCAGGGGCAAGGGTTCAGCGCGCCGACGAGTGGAAATTGAGCAGGATACGTTGCTTGCCTGGCCGCTCGCGAGATGTTGACGCGTCCGGCTTCGAGCGGCTCCCGTAACACCTCGAGCACCTTGCGATCAAATTCAGGTAATTCGTCGAGAAACAGGACGCCATAATGGGCAAGGGATATTTCGCCTGGACGCGCATCGCTACCACCGCCGACGAGCGACACTGATGAGGCAGAATGATGTGGGGCACGAAACGGCCGACGCCGCCATTCTTCGGTTCGAAAACCCACCCGCGCTAAAGACTGCAGTGATGCCGCTTCGAGCGCCTCGGCATCGGTCATGTCAGGAAGAATGCCCACCAGCCGCTGGGCAAGCATGGATTTCCCGGTGCCGGGTGCGCCCACCATGATCAGGCTATGGCGCCCGGCTGCCACCACTTCGAGGGCGCGCTTGGTCGCGACCTGCCTTTTTACATCGGTGAGGTCTTGGTAGTGAGGCGCGACCACCTGCAAGCGCGAGGGGGGTTCGAACATGCGAGACCCCGTCAGCGCCTCGCACACTTGCAACAACGTATCGGCGCCATAGATCGTGGCATCCTGCACAAGGGCAGTCTCGTCGGCGCCTGCGGCCGGCACAACAAAAGCGCGGCCGGATCGCTGGGCGCCAAATGTCATGGCAAGAGCACCACGAATCGCCCGCTCTCTTTCGGCAGTTCCGCCGGCGCAAGATTGACCGTGATACGGCGCGCCGGAAACTCAAACCGGCAGTTAACGAGTGCCGCACGGACCCGGTCTTTGGCTTCTTTGACCTCGGCCTCGGGCAACCCGACGATGGTGAAGCTCGGCAGCCCATTGACGAGATGGACTTCGACCGTCACTAGCGGCGAATCGACCCCGACCAGGGCTCGGCTATACAAGACAGCGAGCGACATCTACTCCTGCGCGGGCGATCGCTCGCCCAATTTTGCCTCGAGTTCCGCAACGCGTTGCTCAAGCTGCTCCAGACGCTCACGGGTGCGGGCCAGCACCTTTGCCTGCACATCGAATTCCTCGCGCGGCATCAAATCGATCTTGGTGAATGCGCTCGACACCATCGCCTTCACATTGCGCTCGAGGTCTTTGGCGGGACTTTGCGCAATCAACTCCGCCATGCGTTGCTGCATATCTTCGAAGAACTTCGGTCCGCTCATTGAAAGCCTCATCAGGTTGGTGAACTCTAGCACGGGTCGGAGTGGATTCAGTCCCCCGCCAGCCCGCACCAATGATGTGCGAAGCGTGACATGCAGCGCTTCACAACGGTGCAAAGCCATCCTCCTGATGAACTGGATTGGAATTAACTCTTTGATTCATTGACGTTAACGAGCTGGCATAGGAAATGCTCTTTGTCCCAATACGCCTTCTTTGAGGATCACAATAAAACACGTTACTACATTGCGCCGTTGCAGCCGCAGCACTCGGCCCAGCCTTGAGTTTCGGTCAGATCGCCGCGCCAGCCCCGGCGGTCACCGGCAACATGACGATCGCCTCTGACTACCGTTTTCGCGGTATTTCGCAGACGTTCCGCCAGCCCGCTCTGCAGGGCGGTCTCGACTATGCCCATTCGAGCGGCTTCTATCTCGGCAATTGGAACTCCAACGTCAGCGGCATCAGCTATCCGAACGGCGCCGGGCTTGAGATGGACCTGTACGGCGGGTACAAGAAATCGATCGGCGATGTGACCTTGGATGTCGGTACGCTGTACTACTACCCCGCTGCGCGATGGGTAAGCGGCGCAAGCAACGGCAAGTTGGACAACTGGGAAGTTTATGGTGGTGCAAGCTGGAAATGGCTATCGGCGAAGGTGTCGTACTCGCTTTCCAATTACTTTGGACTCAACAATGGCGCTGCGACCAATTTCTTCGCGCGACGCGACGGCGGCGCGGCGTTGTCCACCCGTGGTGATTCCAAAGGAACGCTGTATTTCGACGTCTCCGCCAACTATGAAGTCATTCCCAAACTGACGCTGAATTTGCATATCGGCTACACCGACGTGAAGAACTACAACGAGCTCGACTATATGGACTACAAGCTCGGCGCCACCTACGACCTGAGCGGCTGGCAAATTGGCCTGGCGGCGGTCGGCACCAACGCTGACAAGCAGTGGTACTACGCTCGCGACGCCGGCGGAAAAACCAAACAAACCGGCAATCCCTTCCCAGTCCTGACGATCGGCAAGACGTTCTGATCGATCGCGGCAGCCATCACGGTGCGGGACCGCACCGGCAACTTCAAGGGGCAAAGTATGAAACTCGTTACCGCCATCATTAAACCGTTCAAGCTTGACGAGGTCCGCGAGGCCCTCTCTGCCGTCGGCGTGCAAGGCGTCACCGTTACGGAAGTCAAAGTCCCCTGGGCGCTGCGGCGCTCCAGCGCACGGCGCACCGTGGCGTAGGAGGTGCACTGCGCCGCGTGCAGTCGCTCGCACACCGCCTCGATGTCGGCGCGCCGATAGGTGCGCGCCAGATTCGCCAGACCGTAGATCGCCCGCTGGCCGGGGCGACCCATGCGGGCGAAGATCTCCTGGGCGAAGGCGGCCGTATGCGGCCCGATCTTGCGCACGCGCTCGAGCAGCCGCGCGGTCTCGCGAGAGGGGTTGAACAGCCGATCGGCGCCCGCAATGATGAATGCGCCCTTGCGCAGCGATTTCTCGTGCCGGCGCAATAGCGTACCCGCGGCATCCAGGATCTCGATATCGCGCTCATAGACCCGTACGGTCACTTCGCTGTGGGGCACCGCCGGCAGCGCCGCGTAGTACGAACTATCGAT
>SHXR01000062.1 GCA_009693235.1 Betaproteobacteria bacterium
CAACAAGTGATCGCGCCCTCTGCGCCCGTTCTCGCGCCATCACCAGGTTAACGTCTGGGTAAGCTCCGAGCGCCTGTCGCCTCACCTTGCCTGCGAGCCTGTATTTTTGCCGCCATAATTTGGAGCCTGAAACGGCTATTTCGATGTACAGGCCACCTGTGTCGTACAAAAACCACGGCTTTGAACGGGGCTTGGCCTTACGAATAGCCGCATCGGTGAGAGTGGGCATACAGACTCCGGCTCTAGAGTTCCTCTATGCCCAACTGTATGCCCATTGGGCATATATTTCAATGACCAGCCTTGTTGCGTTATAGACAACAAAAAGGCCCTAAGTCACTGTTATAATTGTGAGTTACGGCCTGTAATGCACTGCTATAAACAACGTATTGGTGGCCAAGGGCGGAATTGAACCACCGACACACGGATTTTCAGTCCGCTGCTCTACCAACTGAGCTACTTGGCCGTACCGCAGTGATACACGACGTTTTGCTGCTTCGTATGACGCAGCAAAGCCGATGAGTTTACAACGGCCGCTGATCTTGCGCAAAGCATGATCTGCCGCCGGCCTGAAACGGGGTTTCAAGTCTCCAAAAACGAAGGCCCCGTTGTGCGGGGCCTTGTCGTTGCGAGGACCGGCGCTTTTCCGCCGAATCCCCGCCATGCTTCGCGCGTAGCGCGAATTACATGTCCATGCCATCCATACCGCCCATGCCGCCCATTCCACCACCGGGCATGCCACCGGGGCCGCCCTTCGGCTTGTCTTCGACGAGTTCGGCGACCGTGACGTCGGTCGTCAGCAAGAGACTTGCCACCGATGCGGCGTTCTGCAGAGCAGTGCGGGTCACTTTGGTCGGATCAATCACGCCCATCTCGACCAGATCACCATACTGCTCGGTTTGGGCGTTGAAGCCTTGATTGCCCTTGCCTTCGGAGACCTTGTTCAAGACGACGCTTGGCTCGGCGCCGCAATTGGCCACGATGACGCGAAGCGGCTCTTCGACTGCACGGGCAACGATCTTGATGCCGGCGTCCTGATCAGCGTTGTCGCCTTTCAAGCCGTCGATAGCCTTGCGTGCACGGATCAGCGCAACACCGCCGCCAGGGACGATGCCTTCTTCAACGGCTGCACGGGTTGCATGCAGGGCGTCTTCAACGCGCGCTTTTTTCTCTTTCATTTCTATTTCGGTCGCGGCGCCGACTTTGATCAGCGCAACACCACCGGCGAGCTTGGCCACGCGCTCTTGCAGCTTTTCGCGGTCGTAGTCGCTGGTCGCTTCATCGATTTGCACGCGGATGTTCTTGACGCGCGCTTCGATGGACTTCGCATCACCCGCACCGTCGATGACAGTCGTTTCTTCCTTGCCCACTTCGACGCGTTTGGCGCGGCCCAAGTCCTTGAGCGTGGCTTTTTCCAGCGTGAGGCCGACTTCTTCGGCGATGACTGTGCCACCGGTAAGGATGGCGATGTCTTCGAGCATCGCTTTGCGGCGATCACCGAAGCCCGGCGCTTTGACGGCGCAGGTTTTCAGGATGCCACGCAGGTTGTTGACGACGAGCGTGGCGAGCGCTTCACCCTCGACTTCTTCGGCGATGATGAGGAGCGACTTGCCGGCTTTGGCAACTTGCTCGAGCAAGGGAAGCAGTTCGCGGATGTTGGAGATCTTCTTGTCGTGCAAGAGCACGTACGGATCATCCAGCATAGCGATTTGCTTGTCGGGGTTGTTGAGGAAGTAGGGCGACAGGTAGCCGCGATCAAACTGCATCCCTTCGACCACGTCGAGTTCGCTGTTGAGCGCTTTGCCGTCTTCAACAGTGATGACGCCTTCCTTGCCGACTTTGTCCATCGCGTCAGCGATGATCTTGCCGATTTCATCATCGGCATTCGCGGAGATGGCGCCGACTTGGGCGATCTCTTTGGAGGTCGTGCAAGGCTTGGAAATCTTCTTCAGCTCGGCGACGATGGCGGTGACCGCCTTGTCGATGCCGCGCTTGAGGTCCATCGGGTTCATGCCGGCAGCGACATACTTCATGCCTTCGCGCACGATGGCCTGCGCCAGCACGGTGGCGGTGGTGGTGCCATCGCCTGCGACATCCGAGGTCTTGGAAGCCACTTCCTTGACCATCTGGGCGCCCATGTTCTGGAACTTGTCTTTGAGTTCGATTTCCTTGGCGACCGACACGCCGTCTTTGGTGACGGTCGGGGCGCCAAACGAGCGCTCGAGCACTACGTTGCGGCCTTTCGGTCCGAGGGTTGCCTTGACGGCGTTGGCGAGAATATTGACGCCTTCCAGCATCTTGTGCCGGGCATCGTCATGAAAGCGTACGTCTTTTGCGGGCATGGATAACTCCTAATGGTTGGGTACGGAAATGGCGGTCTGGAACGGTCGCTTGACGGCGTTGGGGCCGGGTGCGAACGGCGCGTTCAGTCCGCCTTTAGCTGATGACACCCATGATGTCTTCCTCGCGCATGACGAGGTACTCGGTTCCCTCGATCTTTACCGAGGTGCCGGAGTATTTGCCGAAGAGAATGCGGTCTCCAACTTTGACATCGAGGGGACGGTTCTTGCCGTCTTCGAGAACTTTGCCGGTACCGATCGCGATAACTTCACCTTGATCGGGCTTTTCCGCTGCATTGTCGGGGATCAGAATGCCACCAGCAGACTTGCGTTCTTCTTCAAGCCGTTTGACGATGACGCGGTCGTGTAAGGGACGGATTTTCATGCCAACTATCTCCGTTGAGTGAGAAATGAGTAGAACAGTGAAACAAATGGATGATCGGTTTTCGCAATGCGCAGCGCCTGCTAGCACTCGATTCAACCGAGTGCTAATAATAGCGTGCGGTAGTTGGTATATGCAACCCCCCAATTGCTCTTTCATTCATCCGGTGGAGGGCATTGCTTGCCCGGTCACTGCCGCCAGCCGCCCGGGTGTTTTCAGCTGGTTGATGGCGTTGTTCGCGTTTGCCGGCCTCGCTCTCACATGGCCAGGAATTTCGCGCGCCAACGACTTGCCGGAGTCGGTGTTGCAGGCGCTGCAGCGCGCCAACATCCCGCTCGAAGCAGTGGGTGCGTACGTTCAAGAAGTGGACGCCGCAACGCCGATTATCGCGGTGAATCCGACCCGGCCGATGAATCCCGCCTCGGTCATGAAGTTGGTAACCACTTACGCTGCGCTTGAGCTGTTGGGCCCTCCATTCACTTGGAGAACCGCGATCCTCGCCGCCCAGCCGCCGGTCGATGGCGTGCTCGACGGCGATCTCTACATCAAGGGGGGTGGCGACCCAAAACTCACCATCGAGAACTTCTGGTTGCTGCTACGCGGCTTACGTGGCGCCGGGCTGCGCGAGATCCGCGGCAATCTCATCGTTGATTCGAGCTATTTCGTTGTGGCGAACACCGACCAGGCCGCTTTCGATGGGGAACCGCTGAAGCCGTATAACGTGCTGCCACATGGGTTGATGGTCAATTTCAAAGCTGTCAAATTTCAATTCACGCCATCCAAACCAGGTGGGCCGATCATCGTTACCCCGGATCCGGTCATTCCGCAGATCACCATCGTCCCCAGCCTTCGCGCTGTTGCCGGGCCATGCCGCGATTGGCGCCAGGGGATCCGCACGCGGGTGGATGATTCCGGCGACGCCGCCAAGGTTACGTTCAGCGGCACCATGCCAAGCGCGTGCGGCCCGCAAGTCTCATACCTCAGCATGCTGTCCCATCCGAGCTTTGTCTTCGGCGCGTTCAAGGGCCTTTGGCAGGAACTGGGCGGCACGATTTCCGGCAGCTGGCGGGTCGGTCAAGCCGATCCAGCCTTCCATGTCCTCGCCTCCTATGATTCCGCGCCACTCACCGATGCGGTCCGCGACATCAACAAGTTCAGCAACAACGTGATGGCGCGTCACCTGTTTCTCACCCTGTCGGCCGAACCGGGGGGCACGGGCGGCCGCGAGGACCGTTCATCGCACATCCTCAATGCGTGGCTGCAAGCCAAGGAACTCGATATTCCGGACCTTGCCATTGAGAACGGCTCGGGCTTGTCGCGCATCGAACGAATCAGTGCCCAGTCGATCGCACGTCTGCTGATCAGCGCTTACGGCAGCCAGGTGATGCCCGAATTCATCGGCTCGCTGCCGCTGGTGGCGGTGGACGGAACCATGCGCACGCGCCTGCGGCGGGACATCATGGCCGGACAAGCGCACATCAAAACCGGTGGTCTTAATAATGTGAGCACGATTGCGGGCTACGTTCGCGCCGCCGACGGACGCCGCTATGCGGTGACTTTCTTCGTCAACCACGCGAATGCAGCGGCGAGCGCCTCGGCCCAGGACGCCCTGTTGCGCTGGGTGCATCGCGGCGCCGATCAGCGGGTGGCAGTTCGAAAAAGTGCGATCAAAGGCAGCAGCCGCTGATTCACCTTCACACTGCAAATACTACGAGGTGATGGCGGCGTATCTATTCGCAGCCTGCCCCTTTCAGGTACCCTCGCGGGCTTTGCTTACCTCCTGACGCATCCGCGCCACACTTCGTGATTCTCTACGCCTCGACAGTATTTCTTTCGGCGTTCCTGCTGTTCCAGGTGCAACCGGTCATCGCCAAGATGATCCTTCCTTGGTTTGGCGGGTCGTCGGCAGTGTGGACCACCTGCCTCCTCTTCTTTCAACTATTGCTGGTGGCGGGCTACCTGTATTCCTATCTGCTCGTTCATAAGCTGTCGTCGCGTGCGCAAGCGATCGTCCATGTGACCTTGATGGTCGTCGCGATTGCGCTGCTTCCGATCCTGCCGCCCGACGCATGGCAACCAAGCGGCAACGAGGATCCCGTCGGCCGAATTCTGATAGTGCTCGGCATCACGGTCGGCCTCCAATACTTTCTGCTCTCGACGACCTCGCCGTTAGTACAGTCCTGGTACTCACGGGAAAAACACGGCGCCATGCCCTATCGATTGTTTGCGCTGTCAAACTTGGGCTCGATGCTTGCGCTCCTCAGCTATCCGATCGCTTTCGAGCCGATGCTCTCCAGTCAACTGCAAGCGTGGTTGTGGTCGGTGCTCTTTGCGGTATTTGCAGTGCTCGTTGCAGTGATCGGCTGGCGTGGACGCTCCTTCCCACCGGAACCGCGTGCGTCCACAGCGGCAGCGGCACCGGCCGGTAGCGACTATGCCGTTTGGATTGCGCTGCCGGCATGCGCCTCCATTCTGCTGCTTGCGATCACGAGCCACTTATCGCAAAACGTCGCGCCGATGCCCTTCTTATGGGTATTGCCGCTCGCACTCTATCTGCTCACCTTCATTCTTTGTTTCGAATCGAGCGGCTGGTACCGGCGGTGGTTATTCGTGCCGCTCATGATTATTGCGTTTGGCGGCATGGGCATCACGCTCACTCTCGATTATCACAATCAACCGCTATGGGTGATGTTGCCACTCTATGCAGGCGGGTTATTCGCAGCCTGCATGGTCTGCCATGGTGAGCTTGCCAAGGCCAAACCGCATCCGCGGCATCTCACGGCGTACTACCTGATGATGTCGGTGGGCGGGGCGATCGGTGGTCTCTTGGTGAGCCTGGCTGCCCCGCGAATCTTCAATGATCTTTATGAACTGCCGATCGGCATCGTGGCAACCGTGCTCGCCACCGCCTGGGTGTTCGCGCGCGAAGCAACGGTCACTGCACAAGCCGCATCGCGAGCGAGTCTGGCACTGGCGGCTATTCTCGCGGCAGGCCTTACCTACGCTTACAAGGGCCTCACCGAAGACACACGTGTCGTCGTGCGCAATTTCTATGCGGCGCTCCGCGTGCATGACTCAGGCGCCGATGAGAACGCCACGCGGGTCTTGACACATGGCACCATCACCCACGGCAAACAGTTTCTAAGCGCCGCAAAGCGTTCCTGGCCCACGACTTACTACGGGCGTAAATCCGGCGTTGGCCTGGCGATTGAAACGCAACGAACCATCGCTGCCGGTAGCATCAAGATCGGCGTCGTGGGACTTGGTGTTGGTACCCTCGCCTCGTATGGCAATGCAGGCGATACCGTGCGCATTTATGAGATCGATCCGCAGGTCGTCGAGCTCGCAAGAAAGGAATTCACTTATCTTGGCGATTCCAAAGCGAAGATAGAAATCGCCCTGGGCGATGCACGGCTGTCCATGTCGAACGAAGCCGCGCAGCACTTCAATGTGCTCGCCATCGATGCGTTCTCGAGCGACTCCATCCCGGTCCATCTACTCACCCTTGAAGCATTCAAAACGTACTTCAAGCACATCCAGCCAGGCGGCCTCTTGGCGGTGCATATCTCGAATCGACATCTCGATCTGCAACCGGTGGTCGCCGAGGCGGCCAAGGCCCTCAACAAGACGGCACGGCTCATCGACACCGATGATGAGGAGTCCCTTGGCACCTATGGCGCCACCTGGGTGTTGATTGGCGACTCGGCAGATATCTTCGCTCACGAAAAGCTAAAGGAAGTCGCAGAAGAACTCGCCCCAAAGCGTTCCGTTGGCCTCTGGACCGACAACTTCAGCGATGTGTATCGGATTTTGAAGTAGCCGTTCGCCGGTAAGAGCTAATCAACCCGCGCGCCCGTCTCGCGAATCACCTCCACCCATGTTTCTGTATCCGGGCCCAGCGCAGCGGCAAATTGTTGTGGTGTTTTGGCGATGAACTCCCCGCCGGTTGCGGCGATGCGCGCCTGAATGTCCGGCATCGCCAATGCTTTGGATATTTCAGCATTCAACTTCGCGACAATTGGTGCGGGCGTAGCGCCTGGCGCGAATACGGCGAACCATAGCGAGGCCTCAAAGCCGCTCACGCCCGCTTCGGCCATGGTTGGCATCTCGGGCGCGGCTGGCGAGCGCTGCGCCGTGGTCACCGCCAATGCGCGCAACTTGCCTGCGCGAACATGTGGCCATGATGTCGAGATCGTATCGAAGAGCACCTGTGTCTGGCCGGCAATCGTCGCGGTGCTGGCGGGCGCCGCACCCTTGAAGGGTACATGCGTCACTTTCAGCTCGACCTGCCGAAGGAATCGCTCCATCACCAGATGCCCGGCACTGCCGCTCCCCGGGGAAGCGAAGTTCAATGCATCAGGCTTTGCTTTGACGAGCGCAATGAACTCCTGAAGGTTATTGGCCGGCACCGACGGATGCACGAACAAGGCCATCGGCAGCGTCGCGACATTGATCACCGGTGCGAAATCCTTAAGCGGATCGTACGGCATCGACTTGTAGAGATACGCGGCGACATGGCTACTCGTCGAAGCCATGAGGATCGTGTAGCCATCCGGGACCGCCTTCGCCACCTGCCCGTGCGCGATCGTACCGGTCGCCCCGACGACGTTCTCGATCACGAATGGCTGGGCGAGATTCTCAGCGAGCTTTTGCCCGATCAGACGAGCCAACAGGTCGGTTGGCCCACCCGGTGGAAACGCCACGACAAAACGCACCGTCTTGACCGGATAGTTGACGGCTGGCGCTTGTGCCAACGTGGCCGTACTGATCAATCCAACGAGGCCGCCAGTGATGATTTTCAGCATGAATAATCTCCGCGGCTATCGCTTGACCCGACCACCCAGCACTTCAGCCGCCCAATCGGTCATATAGTCGACCGCGAGCGAACCATTGTCTGCTTGGCAATGCTCGGCGCCGGTTTCGGCCAGGCGAAACACTTTCAGCTCGCGGCGCGAGCTGTTGACCGCCGCGTTGTACATGCGCTCGGCATCGATGAGCGGAATCTGGCGATCGTTCTCGCCATGGACCAGCAACAACGGGCAAGTGATATTGGCCGCGGTCTTCTCGTTGGTGAAATGCTGGGTGATCTGCAACACCTCTTCGATCGTGCGCTTGCCGAAGACCCATTGCAGATGTTCGCCGAAATGCGAGACCGAGGGTTTCGTGGTCGATGAAGGGTTGAGTCGCGCCACCACCGTGTTATGCCAATTCCACATCGCGCCCCAGGCGATGCAACACTTGATGCGTTTTTCAAACGCGGCAACGCGCGGCGCGTAGTAGCCGCCCAGCGACAACGCCATGATGCCGATGCGCTTGACATCGATATCGGCGCGCTTTTCCAGGTAATCGATCGACGCACTCGCTGGGCGCTCGATTTCCGGCATGCCGTGCATGGCGCGCAAGCGCAGGGCTTCCCCGACGCCGGGATGATCGACGATCAGCGTCGACACGCCACGACGGCGCAATTCCAACGCCACGCCGGAGAGGTAAATCCACTCCTTCATGACGTCGAGCCCGTCGAAGTGAATTATGCAGGGGGCTTTACCCTCGCCTTCGGCGGGGATGAAGAGCGCCGGCATCGAACGACCTTCATAGGCGATCTCGACCCATTCGATCGGCTCACCCCGAAACCGCGCGCCGGCACGAAAACAATCGAGCATCCTTTGATACGCGACCGATTTGCGTGGATCTTTCGGATGCGCCATGCGTTCGGCATTCTGAAAATACACAAACGCGCGGAAAAGCTTGCGACCGGCGCTGATCTCATGGCCGGCCGCCGCATCGGTGCGACCCTGGGCTTCAACCCGCTGTCCGAGTTTGTTTCAGGCTTCGAACCACTGTTCCTGCGCAGCATCGTCATTCCGCACCGCTGCATCGCGCAGCTCGCGGCAAATGCCGTCCATCTCACCCATCAGGCCGCCGCCCCCAGCGTCAGATTGGTAGCGATATTCCAAACGTAGTTGGTGGGAAAGTATTCAAACATGGAGGCCTTTCATCGAAGTGATCGGTGGATAGCGAGCGCGCAAGTCTCTCACGGTCATCGCACCTCGCGCAGGATAGACCCGGTTTGGATTAAAGTCGCCCGCTCGGGCGGATGACGCGACGATTCGCCGGCCGCCTCGTTCCGGAGAATTTCTGCTCATGCCAACTGCACGCCTTCGCAATCCCCAACCACGCGCGATGCGCAAGATCGATCTCAAGGATTTCAAGACCGCCTATCCGGCCATGCAACCGGACCAGGACTATCCGCCCATCAAGCTCAAGTCGTTGAAGGGTAAGGTCAGCGCCGCCGAGTGGGAGGCGCGCGTCGATTGCGCCTGTGCGTATCGGCTAGTGCAGCACTTCGATATGCATGATCTCATCTACAACCATGTCTCGGTCCGTATTCCCGGTACCGAGCACTTCCTGCTCAACGCGTATGGACTGATGTACGACGAGATCACCGCCTCCTCGCTGCTTAAAGTCGATACCGACGGCAACATCCTCTGGGCACCCGAGTTTCCCCATGGCCTGCGCTATTCGGTGAACCTCGCGGGCTTCGTCATCCATAGCGCAGTGCATCGCGCCCGGCATGAAGTCGGCTGCGTGATCCATACCCACTCCCTGGCGACGATGGCCATCTCTTCACTGGAAGCGGGCCTCCTGCCGATGACACAGACGGCGATGCGCTGGGCGAGCGTTGGCTACCACGACTATGAAGGCGTGGCGATCGAGCTGGATGAGCAGCAGCGCATCGTGGCCAATCTTGGCGATAAAGATATTCTCTTCCTGCGCAATCATGGCGTGCTCGCGGTGGGCGCCGCGGTCGGACAGGCGTTCAACAATACCTATCGGGTCGAACGGTCCTGCCGCTCGCAGCTGATGGCGATGGCCTGCAATACGAAGATGATCCTGCCTTCACAGGCCGTCATCGATAAGACGACCCACGCCTATCATCCTTCGACGCGCCGCCCCTATGGCATCCTCGAATGGCCGGCGATGCGCAGACTCGCTGATTGCATCGATCCTTCATACAAGAAATAGATCGAAATTGTCATGGAACTGCTGGATACGTTGGCCGAATTCGCCCAGAGCTGCCGATCGCGACGTCTCGATAAGGAAGTGATGCACCATGCCAAGCGCGCCGTGATCGATTGGTACGCCGCGCTGATGCCCGGGGCGGTGGTAGCCCCCGCCACCCTGCTGGAAATGGCGCTTGCAGAAGACCTGGATCGTGGCGGCGCGCATCTTGCGTTGGGCCGACGCGCCACCATGCGCACCGCGGCCTTGATCAACGGCACCGCCGCGCATGCCGTTGAATTCGACGACATCTTCAAATTCGGCATTTACCATCCGGGTGCGCCGACCATTTCGGCCGCGCTCGCCGCTGCGCAACAACAGAACAGTTCGGGCGAGCAGTTCCTGCGTGCTGTCATCGCAGGTTATGAAATATCAACGCGAATCGGCGCGGCAATGGGCCGTGCGCATTACAAGTACTGGCATAACACCGGCACCATCGGCGTATTCGGCTCAACACCGGCGGTAGGATTGTTATTGGGGTTGCCGCGCGATCAACTGACCCACGCGATGGCCACGGTCACCACGTTCACGGCGGGCTTGCAACAGGCGTTTCGCATGGATTCAATGTCAAAGCCGCTCCATGCCGGTCGCGCTGCCGAAGCCGGTGTGCTGGCGGCCCTCGCGGCGCGCGAAGGGGTGATTGGCTCGCTTGATGTGATCGATGGGGAGGCAGGCTTCGGTGTGGCAATGGGCGATGGGCCCGATTGGAACAAAGCGGTGTCGACGCTTGGCAGCGTCTGGCATATCTGCATGATGACGTTCAAGAATCACGGCTGCTGCGGCCACACGTTTGCATCGATCGATGCGGCGCTCGCTCTGCAAGAAAAAATGCGATTGAAGCCGGCTGACATCAAGCATGTGCGGGTCGCCACCTACAAGGCGGCGCTCGATGTCGCTGATATCCGGGAGCCGCGCACCGCCGCTGAAGCCAAGTTCAGCACGGCGTATGTGGTGGCGAACGCGCTGGTCCACGGCAGCGTGCGATTGAATGCGTTCGATGACGAGCGCCTGCAAGACCCTACAACCCGCAGCCTCATGCGAAAGACAGACCTGGTGATCGACCCTGAACTCGACGCCACATTTCCGAATCAGCGTGCGGCGCGCGTCACGATCGAAACGAATGATGGTCGCAAGGAAACGTTTTACCAGCCGAATCGCAAAGGTGACCCGGAGCTGCCGTTGTCGGATCGTGATGTCGACGACAAATTTATTGAGCTGGCGGGGCCGGTGATTGGTAGCGCCGATGCAAAGGCATTCGTTGCGAAGCTTTGGGCGCTGGAGGGAATCGGTGATCTCGCCTTCACTCGATCGCCAACGGGACGCGCGTAATGGCGCCGATGATTGCCGGCGGCCGGCTATGGCAACCTTAGGGGAACGCTGATTAAGCTATCTCGCGCAATCAGCGTGCTCAAATAGTCAGAGAGTTACGAGGGGACGAGCCCCCTTGTTCAGTGATTCCTTAGCGGACACGCCAACATCTCCGGCGGGCAGGGCCTCTCCGTATCCGTGAATCCGCAGCGAGAACCTCGGCGAGTGCTTGCATCGATATATGGCGCGCGTCGGTCGATCGGACCAGCGCTTGCAGCAATGCGCCATTGGTGATGTCATCGACATTGACGAGCGGTATCGGCCCAAGCCGAATTCTTTCGCCTGTGCATCATCGCGATGCCAATAAGGATGGCGCCCGCTCAGTAATTCGTAGGCCACGCACGCCAATCCATACACGTCATCGGCAGGCCGCAGCGACGCCTCCTCGATCGGTTTTCCCTCCGCGTCCAACGCGTTGAGGCCCCCGGCATCGGACGCTTCGCCGCCAAATGGCACCATATGCCCCAATCGGCGAATCGGGCCTGCCTCGCGTCCGCATCCACCAGGATTGTCGAGGTTCGGATGTCACCATGCACGAGCCCACCCGCGTGCATCGCGATCAACCCTTCCGCGAGCCGCAGGACGATGTCGATCGCAATAGCCGGATCCACGCCGACACGCCGTTTCGCAATGGCCTCTTCGAGCGACTCACCATGCATGCTCTCAGCGAGCATCGTGAGTTGTCCGGCTTTCATGGCGATGTGTATCAGTTTCGGCAATCCGGACACCGACGCTTCCTCGAAGCGGGTCAAGCGCTTGAGGGCGGTCGCATTCCCCATTAGAAAGCGCGTGAAGCGGAGGTTGAATCGCTTGACCACGGTTGTTGCGGCTTGCGGGGTCGCCGGGTCGATGACCGCCCAACTGGCTCCACTTGTGCTGCGGTGGATGTGCCGCGGCACGCGAGAGCCGACTGAGTCGCTCGCTGTGGGTCCGAGCGTGTTTTGTGTGCTGCTCGTGTCCTTCATCGCGCTCGTCGTGAGAGTGGGAGGCGTTCTTCTCAGGCGATATTCGCATGGTCAATTTGAGGCGCAAAGGACAAATCGAGTTGATCCGCCGAGCGCGCAGGATTGCAATACGAACGGTTCGTTTAGCGCCCGATTAAGCACAAACGTGATGGACCGTAAAGGGATGGCGACGCAATGAGCGGCGTTGCATCAAACAATGCGATGCCATCGGTTGTTAGAGCGCCAACTCGCAATCCGAATCGAAAAACTGCAGTCGCGCCGGATCAAGCGCAAGCCGAATGTTTTCGTGCAGCTTCACGCGAATGCTCGGATCGACCCGCGCCACCATGTCGTTGGTACCGCAACGGACATTCAGCAGAATCTCGGATCCAAGCGGTTCGATGACTTCCACGCTTGCCTGGAACGAGGATTCCACCGGTGTGGATCCATTCGCGATTTGTAGCGCCTCCGGTCGGATCCCAAGCGTGACCTGCTTGCCGACCTTCGGACGCAAGGCTTCCAATTTCGCAGGCGGCACCTTGATCTGGAACGCCGCATTGTTCGCCCACAGTCCGCCGCTCTCGGCAGCGATGGAAATTTCCACGAAGTTCATCGCGGGCGAACCAATGAATCCCGCGACGAACTTGTTCTTCGGTTGATTATAGAGTTCGAGCGGTTCGCCGACCTGCTGTACCAGCCCGTCCTTCATCACGACCACGCGATCGCCAAGCGTCATTGCCTCGACCTGATCATGCGTGACATAGACCGCCGTGGTTTCCAGCCGCTCATGCAGGCGCTTCAATTCGACGCGCATTTGCACCCGCAGTTTTGCATCGAGGTTGGAGAGCGGCTCATCGAACAGAAACAATTGCGGATGCCGCACGATCGCGCGTCCCAATGCCACGCGCTGCCGCTGGCCGCCCGATAGCTGGCGCGGCTTGCGATGCAACAACATCTCGATGTCGAGAATATCGGCGGCATCCTTCACGCGTTTTTCGATCTCAGGCTTCGGAAACTTTCTCATCCGCAAGCCGAACGCCATGTTGTCATACACCGATTTGTGCGGATAGAGCGCGTAATTCTGGAACACCATCGCGATATCGCGATCCATCGGCGGCAACTCGTTGACGAGGCGTTCGCCGATATAGATATCGCCTGACGTGATTTCCTCCAGCCCGGCGATCATGCGTAGCGTCGTTGTCTTACCGCAGCCCGACGGCCCGACGAACACCATGAACTCCTTGTCCCTGACGTGCAGATCGACATCCTTCACCGCCTGCACGTTGCCATACATCTTGTTGACGCTCTTTAGCACCACCTCGGCCATTGCTACCCCTTCACCGATCCGGTGAGCCCGGCGACGTAATACTCGACGAAGAACGAGTAGACGATCGCCATCGGTACCGATCCGAGCAGTGCACCGGCCATCAATTGACCCCAGAAGAAAATGTCACCCCGGATCAACTCGGAGACAACGCCTACCGGTACGGTCTTTTCCTCGACCGAAGAGAGGAACACCAGTGCATAGATGAATTCATTCCACGACAGCGTGAACGCAAAAATGCCGGCGGAAAGAATGCCGGGGATCGCGATTGGAAAGACGATCCTCACCATCGCACCGAACCGCGTCGCACCATCGATCCGCGCGCATTCTTCGAGCTCTTTCGGAATGGTCTTGAAATACCCCATCAGGAGCCAGGTGCAGAAAGGAATGAGGAATGTCGGATACGTGAGAATCAAGGCCCACGGCGTATTGCCGATCTGCATGTTGCGGATGATGTCGGCCAGCGGAATGAATAGCAGCGTCTGCGGAACGAGATAGGTGATGAAAATCGCCGTGCCGAGAAACTCCGATCCGCGAAATTTCAGGCGCGACAGGGCGTAACCCGCGAAGAGCCCGCACACCAGCGAAATAGCGGTCGCCACCAGCGCGACAAACATTGTGTTCATGAGCCATTGCAGGAACGCCGTATTCGTGAGCAGATCCCTGAAGTGCTCCGTCGTCGGGCTAAGGGTCCAAAACGGCGTGGCATTGGCGGCGCGCCAGGATCGGTATAACTCACCGTCGGGGCGAAATGACGTGACCGCCATCCAGTAGAACGGAAACAATGTGAAGATGATGAACCCCGCCATCGGGATGATGAAGTAGACCCACTTCTTCCATTTGTGTTCAATCACCATCAAGCCCCTCGATGCGTTTCAAGTACCGCAGCTGAATTCACACTACCGCAATTAACACCGGGAACATGAACAGCGAAATTGCCGCCCCTTCGCCCAGCAAGCCGGTACCCACGCCAAGTTGATACGCGTAGGTCGCAACGAGATGCGTGGAGTTCGCGGGCCCACCACCGGTGAGTACATAGATCAATTGGAAATCCGAGAACGTCTGGATCACCGAGAACACCACAACCACCAGTGTCACGGGCATTAGCAAGGGCCAGGTGACGTGCCAGAAGCGCTGCCACGCGTTGGCGCCATCGAGCGCGGCGGCCTCATGCAGATCCGGACTGATCGTCTGCAGGCCGGCAAGCAACGTGATCGCGAAGAACGGCACGCCGCGCCAGGTATTCACCAGGATCGCGCACCACATCGCCCAATCACCGTCTGAGAGGAACGGCAATCGGACCGTGATGAATCCAATGTGGTACAGCACCCAGTTGACGACGCTGAAGGTCGGATCGAACATCCAGCGCCATGCAAAGGTCGACAGCACCGTCGGAATGATGAAGGGCAACAGCATGGACGCACGAATGATCCGCTTCATGCGGAAATGCCGGTTCAACAGCAGCGCAAGCCACATGCCGAGGGCGAGCTTGAAGACGGTCGCCCAGAACGTATAGAAGAACGTGTTCCAGAACACCGTGCGAAAGATCGTGTCGTGCCACGCCTTGATGAAATTGTCGAGGCCGACGAATTCCCCCACACCGCCGACACGAAGATTGGTGAGCGAGAGCCAGATCGCCATCACGAACGGATAAGCGATGAACAGCACGAGAATTATCACTGCGGGCGCAAGCAGCGCGACGGCGAGAAGCTTTTCGTTCTCAAGCGCCCGCGTCAGACGTGAAACGTGGACGCGCTCACGTTGGAGTGCATCCGACGTCACCGTGCCCCCCGGATCCGGAAGCCATGGGGAAAGGCTACGCGCCTGTCAAACGTAGATTTTGCGAAGCTCGCCCGCGGCCCACCTCACCGTCTCTTCAGCCTTCATCCCCTGCACCGCCTTCGCGTACATGTCGGTGATGATGTACTTGTTCCAGACCTCGGCGGCCTTGCGATTCGGCTCACCCGCATACCCCATCGCGCGACCATGCTGCAGTGCCGTCTTGAACGGCAGCATCACCGGATTCTGCGTCCACATCGCGTGGCTTTCCCAGACCTTGGTCGGCGCGGCGGCGAACCCCTTCTGCACGACGAACCACTTCTCGTAGTTGTCTTTCGCGTGCGCCCAGCGCAGGAACTCCTTGGCCGGCTTCTGGTTCTTCGAATACTTCATGATCATGTGCGAAAACGCGGTGTGATACGCATAGCGACCGGCCGGGCCGCCAGGCAGTCCGGCATGCAAGATATCGGTGTTAAGTCGCGCGCCCTTGTCGGTCTTGTACTGGTCGGGCTTGCGCAGCGATTCAACGTAAATCGATGCGCCATTCAAGGTTGCGGAGATTTCTCCAGACAGAAAGGCGCGATTGTTGTTGGTGTCGTCCCATGCGAGGCCGCCTTCGTCATGCGCCTCTTTCCAGAATGCGGTGAAGAACTGGACCGACGCGAGTGTTTCCTTGGAATCGAGAACGACCTTCCCCGTCTTGTCGATCTCCGCCCACCAAATGACCAAAGAAAGGGGTAGGTGAACGTCGGTGCGTCGCCGAACGTGTGACCGATGGTTTGCCCGATCGGGCGCCCTTTGGCCTTCAGCTTTCTCCCGGCATCGCGGTATTGATCCCACGTCTCGGGGAATTTGCTGTAGCCCACCTCCTCGAACCACGATTTTCGATACGCAATCATGGCTCCCACTACCGACCATGGCATCGCGACCCACCGCGACCCCGCCTTGCAAAGCGAGGTCGGCAGATCGTAGATGCCGCCTTGGGCCTTACCGACTTCTTCTGCGATGTCGTTGACATCGATCGCGCCATCGGCGTATAGGTGCGGATTGTTGTTGAGCAGCATGATGATGTCCGGGCCATTGCCCGATTGAATGACGGCGGTGGCGCGCGGCGCAATATCATTCGCGTTGATCGTTTCGACATTGAGTTTCACGCCGAGTGCCTTGGCCACTTCAGGCGTGAACTGCTTGCGCAGGACTTCGTCGGCCGCAGGAACGAAATCGTTCCATCGCAGCAAATGGAGCGTGGTGCCCTGTGCGTAAGCGGGTGCCTAGTGGGCGGTGAGGATGCCCTCGATACCGGTCAGCGCGACACCCGCACCGGCGACCTTGAGAAAGCTTCTGCGCTTCATGTTGTCTCCTCCTGTTTCGTGGAACGACGGGAATGAGCTTGAAAGCGAAAGCGTGTGTCCGCCAGTTTGCGCCAGCGTTGCAACTGGAATTAGTATGCGAGCATGAGCGCGGCAGTGTCAACAAGCCGTTCGGGGCACGTCCAAGCAATATCGTCGAGAATGGCGGGCTATCATCGGTTTGGCGCAACAGGAGTGGTGCAGGATGCGATTCGGATTGTTTGGCGGAGCCACCGTCAAAGGCAGTGATGCGGGCGACAGCTCGCGCGATTACAAGGAGTTCATCGACTACGTCGTCGAAGCCGAAGCCCTTGGCTTTCACAGCGTCTTTCTCGTCGAGCACCACTTCACCGGCTTCAATCAAGTGTCGGCCTCGCTCAGCTTGCTTGCGTACTTGGCGGCCGTTACCAAGCGCATGCGCCTTGGCACTGCCGTCACCGTACTGCCCTGGCACAACCCGGTGCTGGTCGCCGAACAGGCCGCGACCGTCGATTTGCTCTCCAATGGGCGGCTCGACTTCGGCATCGGCCGCGGTTATCGGTACAGCGAATTCCACGGCTTTTGCACCCCGATGGAAGAAGCACAAGAGCGTTATGACGAAGCGATCGAAGTCATCCGCAAAGCTTGGACATCGACCGGTCGCTTCTCGCACCATGGCAAGCGCTGGCACTACGATGACATCGTGGTCGAACCGTCTCCGACGCAAAAGCCGCATCCGCCGTTCTGGATTGGGGCCGGCACCGCACCCGTTCTCGACGTCGCAGGCCGCATCGGCCTCAATGTTCTCCTCGATCAGCTCGCCACCCCGGAAGTAACGGGCGAACGGGTTGCGGTCTATCGGAAGGCGGTGGAAGCGGCCGGACGCACCTTCGATCCGATGAGCATCGGTGTCACGCGCAGCCTCTGTATGGCGATGAATGATCGCGAACGTGCGGCACAAATTGAAGCACGCGGTATTTTTCTGGAGAATGTGCGCCGATTAACCGTCAATCCAAAAGGATCGGGCGGCTCACTGGCAGTCCCGTCATCGCCGGAAGAAGGAAGGAAAGCGACCGAACGCTGCGCACTGCTTGGCCCACCGGATGAAATCATCCGTCGCCTGCAACACCTTCAATCACTCGGTGTCGAATACGTGCTGGTGATGGACTTCGGCGTTTCGATGGACATGCTGCGCACGTTTGCACGTGAGGTGATGCCGGCGTTTACTTGACTGCTTTGACCGACTCCCGAGGCAACCGCAAAAAGGTTGATGCGATGAACGAGACCCCGCCCGACCGCCTCTCCTGCGATCCCCGCAGCCCGCATCACAATACCAACGCGCTCGCGCGTGATGTCGGGATCCGACTCAACGGCATCGAAACGATCAACGTGGAGGAGTATTGCGTGAGCGAAGGCTGGGTCCGCGTGGCCGCAGGCAAGGCCAAGGATCGTCGCGGCAATCCGCTGACGATCAAACTCAAGGGAACAGTGGAGCCCAATTTTCGGGCGAAGAGCGAGGGGTAGGTCCGATGTCACGCGAGCGTTCCCGAGCGGTCGCGGTAACTCGCGTGCCTATTCAATCTTCACGCCGGTATCACGCACCACCTTGCCCCATTTCATGTGGTCGGCACGGATGAGATCGGCGAAACCTTCCGGCGTCGTGCCGCCCGGCACAACGCCGATCGCCGCATAGCGGGCTTGCACCTCCGGATCACCCAGCAAGGTAACGATCTCGCGATTCAGGCGGTCGATGATGGCGCGCGGTGTTTTCGCGGGCGCGAGAATACCTGTCCAGGATGTCGCGACGTATCCCGGTGCGCCGCTCTCGCCGAACGTCGGCACATCCGGCAGCGCGGGATCGCGCTTGGCGCTGCTGACACCGATCGCCTTCACACGACCCTGCTTCACGAATTGCACCGCACTTGCCACCGCGGTGGAGACAAGTTGAATCTGCCCGGCCACCACATCGACCATTGCCGGTGCACCGCCCTTGTACGGCACGTGCAACATATCGACACCGGCGGTAAGTCGCAGCAATTCTGCGGCAACATGCCCTGACGTCCCATTGCCTGCCGATCCGTAAGAAAGCGTGCCGGGCTTTTGTTTTGACAATGCGGCGAGCTCCGCGATGTTGTTCGCAGGTACCGATGGATGCGCCACCAAAATCAGGGTCGCATCACCCAGGCGCGTAATTGGCGCGAAATCGCGTAGCGTCTCGAATGGCATCTTCGCATAGACATGCGGATTGATAACCAGCGTGCCATCAAAGCCTAGCAGCAGCGTGTAACCGTCGGGCGCTGCTTTTGCCACTATCTCCGTACCGATGTTGCCCCCGGCACCCGGCCTGCTCTCGATCACGACCTGCTGGCCGAGACGCGCACCCAGCCGATCGGTGACCGCACGCGCGGTCGTGTCGGTAATGCCACCCGGTGCGAACGGAATGACGAGACGAATCGGCTTGGTCGGGTAATCATCGGCGCGGGCATGCATCCCGATGGCCGGGGCGAGCACCATCAGTGCACTTAGAACCGTTGCAAAATTACGTATCATTTGTTTCCTCTGGTATGCCGCATGAGACTCGCTTACCACGGCGGATGATGCCGTGCAAATCGCACGCCACTGTACCCCGGATGGCGAAGTCTCGATACAGACGATTTCTTACTCGCTGAGATTCGGCACGCTGACCCACCCCTCGCTGTTCCCACCTCGACGCTTCACGCAACGCCCGCGAAGTAAGCGCGCTGTCGGCTCTGCGCCGAGTTGCCGAAGTACCTTCTCCACCACTTGTCGCTCACGTCCAGATGCTTGAACGCCTGGGTTACGCCCTGCGCCCCACTTGCCAACCACTCGCGAAATGCGTAGTGATTCCACAGTCGCATGTACTCCCCAAGATAGATATCAGCCACCCGGGTATTGCCGCGGATAACGAGCATGTTCTCGTCGTTGCTGTCGGTCGATGCCTTGCTGAAGTTGGCCGATCCGGTGATCACGATCGGGTCATTGCTCAACGGGTCCAACAGCATGAACTTCGTGTGGATGAATTGCACATGGGTGTTGAGCCCAGTGGTTTTTCCTTGATCCATCGATCAAATGCGTTGGTCGTGATGCGATTGCCGACCGCAAAGCGGTTCTCCACCATCTTTCGAAGCGCCAGCATTCCATCGAGCGCAGCCTGTTTCTTTTCCTTGCGAACGCCGGGGCCAAGCAACTTATCCATCAGCGCATAGCGCAAAGGGGCCGCACCGGTCCGGTAAGCATTCTTGAAAAGATCGTTCATGCGGAATGCGAAGGTCATGAACAAGGCGCCCTGCTCTTCGCTTGCTAACTTGGCATACCAATTCAACGCAGCAAGCGAGGGTTGCGGGCTAAAGAGGCAAGTCGTCCCGACTTTGGGAAGCGCATCGTGTGGATCGTTAAGCTTCGCCAGTTCTTGCTTCAGCACCGCATGCTCGGTGTCAGCTTCAAGCAGACTCCAGCAGTGCGAATATTTTGCCGCGATGCGCTTTACTTCTGCGGCGTGCACCACATTCGATTGGCCATAAACGCCGCCTTGCGAGAAGTTGGCCGATCCGGTGAGCACCGCTGCTGCCTTACCGCCCTTCGTGAGAACGATGAATTTGTGATGAGAGATGGGCGGCGTCTTCACATCATGGCGTGTCACGCGTTCCATGCAAAGTGACTTGATCCCCATGCGCTGCGCGGTTGCGCGGTTCTCATCGCGCGGAAAAGCTTTGCCGGTCTTGGGATCCGGCGGATTGGGGCATCCGTCATAAATGATCCGCACGTCAACGCCGCGGTCCTTCGCAGCTTTGAGGGCCCGCGCGAACGGTTCCAGCCGAAACTCGTACGCCGCCACACGAAGCCCGTAATCGGGCCCCTCTGCCCGCGCGATGAATCCAAGGATCGCTTCCATCGCGCCACGCGAAAGTCACGCCCAACGCGGATCATTCTCCGCCGCGTTTTCCAGACTGGCCGCCTTGCCGAAACGCCGCGCATATTCCTGCGAAGCAGCGGCGCCACGATTGAAGAAGACGTCGTGATTGCCGCCGGCTTCGGATTCCGTCTTGACCTCGACCTCGACCTGCTTGAACGGCGTTAATTCGTGCGGCGAACCGCTCAGTGCGAGCACCTTGTACGTATAGCGATGCCCTGGCTTGGCCGAGAAATCAGACCAGGTGAAGCCCTGAATCGGGTGCTTATTGGTCGGATACTTCGCGCCGGGCGGGAAAGCAGGGTCGGTTGCCTCGAAGATCTTCGTGCCTTCCATCCAATACGCTTCATGTTCGGTGTGGTCCGTACGATGAATGGCGAAACCCAGATGACCACTGCACGCCGACCGCTCCATATGCATCCCAAGCAATACCACATGGGCGCCGGCAATGGCGTGGATGGTGAGGCCTTGATTGGTCTTACGGAGTCTCATGACGACTGGATTTCCTCGGAGATAAAGCGATCGGCTTAATCAGTGCGCCCCGTCCCTGCACTTCGAATGATCGTGCCCCGCCGCCTTGTTCGCGAAGTAGCGCTTACCCATGAGTTCCAAGAGTGCCATGCGGATGCCGCGCTCTTCGCTCGAAGCCGGATTTGCTTCCAACTCGCGATAACAGGCATGCACGTTCACATACATGCGCTCGGATTCGCCCCAGCTCGCGAAGCGATCGAGTGAAATTTTTTCTGCCGCCTGCTGAAAGTCCATCCCTGCGTCGCGGCACACTTTCGATTGCGCGAGCAGATACACCAAATAGTCGCGCATCGCACGCACGCCGGTCTTATCGGTGATTGCACCATGCCCGGGCACGACCGTCTCAAGATCCCAACTCAGCATCAGGTCGCATGCACGAATCCAATTCGATACCGGCCCCGCCCAGATGGCGGGATGTCCGCCGTTGAACAAGATGTCCCCGGTGAATACTGTTTTGTCCTTCGGCACGTACACCAGCACATCGCCGCGCGTGTGGGCTGGACTGACATCGACGAGCACCACCTCCTTGTCGCCGACCTTCATGCGCTTTTCGCCGGTGAAGGTTTCGTTCGGCAGAACCATGCGAATTCCTTGGAAGTCGAAGTGCGCGCCCATGACTTCGTACCAGAACGCGCCTGCAACGCCCATCGTGCGCCATTCGCGCTGCCACTGCGCCAATTGCTCGGGCGGGCGATGACGCATATCTTCGATACAACCAGCGGCGGCGATGATGCGCTTGCCTTCGAGCAATTGGTTGCCGAAGGTGTGATCGCCGTTACCGTGTGTGTTCACCAGTGCGCCAATGTCTTTCGCTGCCGGCACCGCATCGCGCATGGCGGTAAGCATCTCGCGGGTCAGATTGAGATCGAACAATGTATCGACAAGCAGGCTTTGCCCCGAATCCGTGATCAACCCCGCATTGGACCAACCCCAACTGCCATCGGGCAGCAGCCACGCATGCAACCCGTTGCCAAGATCGTGCAGCCCCTTCGTGAAACGAAAATTCTTCATCGTGACTACTCCAGTTTGATGTTGGCGGCGCGAATCGCCGCGCCCCATTTGTCGAAATCAGACTTCACCGTGGCGGCAAACTGCGCGGGCGTATCGCCGATCGGTGTGAGACCAAGATCCAGCAAGCGGCTGCGCACCTCGGGAATCGCCAGCACTTTCGCAGTCTCTGCCGCCAGACGCTCGACAATCGAAGGCGGCGTACCAGCCGGCGCGAGGATGCCGTGCCACGCATCGGCCGTGTATCCGGGCACGATCTCGCCGATCGCCGGCACATCGGGCAGCGATGCGAGCCGTTGCGGCAACGTCACACCGAAGCCCTTGGTCTTGCCACCCCGAATCAACGGGATCGCGGTGGTGGCGGGCACCATCGACACGTCGCTGTCGCCCATCACGACCGATACCGCGCTGTCGCGATGCGGGATGTGAACCATCTTCGTGCCCGTCATGCCAAGAAGCATCTCCATGACAATGTGATTGCCCGCGCCAACGCCACCCGAACCGAAATTGAGCTTGCCCGGTTCGGTCTTGGCCATCGCGATGAGCCCTTGCAAATCATTGGCCGGAAAATTTGCGCGTGCGAGGAGCACATAACCGAAGTTCACCGTCATCGTGACCGGCACGAAACTCTTCAGCGCATCGTATGGGAGCTTCGGATAAATATGCTGATTGGCGCAAATCACCGAGTTCACCGGATAGAGCATGGTGTAGCCATCGGGCGCGGCCTTCGCAACCAGCTCGGCACCGATGATCCCGGCCGCGCCACCTCGGTTCTCCACGAGCACGGTCTGGCCGAGCGATTCGGTCAGTCGCGTCGCGATCAGGCGTGCTGTGACGTCGGGCGAACTCCCCGCAGCGAAGGGCACGATGAAGCGTACTGGGCGCGCGGGCCAGGATTGGGCAAATGCAGGGAAATCGAGCAAGCCCGCAAACAACATCGCAGCCATGGCCAGGACCCCACGCGACTTGCTGTCAGACGCGAACATTTTTTTGCAAGAGGCTCTGGTAAGAGTAATTAGATTGTTGTAGCCACCCCGCAGCAAGCGGCGCTCGATGGCGGAACCAACCATGCCACGATGGCCAGCGATGAAGATCTTGGCATGCTTGTCGATGGCCACGCTTACTTTCTCCGGTCGTAGTGGTCTTCAGACCAAATGATGACATCCATGCCAGCCTGGCGAGGTATTGCACAACCTCTCCAAAAGCGGCTCTCGTTTCCGGCGAACACAAAGAGGTAATTGGGGAAGCCCACGTGAAAGCCCACTGCTCGCTCTTATTTCCAGGCGAGAAAGCGCTTCAGGTCGAGGAGACGGCTTGCTTGTTGCGGGTCACTTTTGGCCCTGGCAATGCCTTCGCGGACGAAGACCCAGAGAATGCTGAAGACGAGCGCGGCAAATGCGGATAGCAACACAATCAAGATACGCCTGGGTTTGGACTTACGGTCTGGTACGATGGCCCTGTCCATGACCTGAACTACAGAGGAACCCTTGGCTTCGTCGATTTTGGCCAGTTCGTACTGCCTAGCAAGCAATTCATATAAAACCTCATTGTATTTGACGCCACGCAGCAAACGAAGACTGTCCGAACCTTTGCCACTTGGGCTGATTGTTTCAGACTTTGTGTCGCCCCCTCCTTCAATCTTGGAAAGTTCACGTTTCAGCGAAGCTAGTTCCTGCCGTGCTAGTTCCAACTGGGGGTTACGATCCGCAGCAAAGGTCTGCATGACACCAATTTGCACTTCCTTCACTGTAATCTGGCCACGCAGTCGGGCAGTGACTTCCACCATGGCACGGCCTTGATCATCCACCTTTACCAGCCCGCCGGTCTGCAACGCTCGCCTAGCCGCCTCTTCAGCCTTGGAAAGGTTGTCTTTAGCCAATGCGAACTGGCGTTCGAAGAATAGACGGCGCTGCGAGGCCTCGGTCACCGCGAGTACGTTGGTAAATTTCACGAGCTCGTCGACGTAAGCATTGGCGAGGTCCGCGGCAGTCTTATTATCCTTGTCGTCCACAGCGATGGTGATAGTGCCATCCTTTTCGGCGGTGATTTTGGTAACATCTGCAAGTTCTTTATATGCATCCGACGGGTGTTTGATATCGATCTCCCAGATTTTCATTAGTTCGAAACGCTGGATCATTTTGTCCGCCACGGTACGGCTCTTGAGCATGGCTATGTAAAGATCGTTGGGGGTTTTGAGGCCCACCGCGCCGCCCGCTAGTCCGGCGAGTCCACCGAGTTGCGTCAGCATTGCCGACGCAGCCGACTGACTTTGCTGAGGTGGCAGAATTTTAGCGGTGGCAGTGTAGATATTTGGCAACGTGAGGCTGTACCCAGCAGCTATTACCGCGACCACAAACGGCAGGCCGAGAATCAGAATCTTGTGCTTGGCGAGCACTATAAGCAAATCGAGGATGCTGATTTCGTCGTTGGCCTCACTCGACTGGCTGTCTGAAAGGTTGGGGGGTT
>SHXR01000063.1 GCA_009693235.1 Betaproteobacteria bacterium
TCGATCGCCCCCTGGCCGTCGCCGCGTGCGGAGGAAACTCCAGTCGCCCTACGGGCTCCCTGCGTTTCCTCCGCACATGCTGTTTGCCGTCGACGCAGTGTTCGACTAACGCTGAAACTCGTGTGTTCTACTAACGCTGAAACTCCGCCAGTAAGGGTTCACGCCAGCGCACGATCACTTGCCACGACGCGCCAACAGCCGCTTTTCCCAGGCGTACAAGCTCATGTTGACCGTGATCACCACGACCAGTACCAGCAAGATGAACGCGTACATCAACGGATTATCGAAATTGTTGTACGCGAACGAAATTTCATAACCGATGCCGCGGCTAGACGTAATGAACTCAGCGCCGATGACACCGATGAAGGAGTAAGCGACAGCGAGTTTGAAGCCAGTAAAAATATAGGGCGCGGCATGCGGCAAACGAATATTGAGCGCCGTCTGTAGTCCGCCCAATCGATGGACGCGCGCCGCTTTCAGCGGCACATTGGGCACTCGGTCAAGACCATTGAGCGTATTGATGATCACCGCCATCACCGCGAGCAGAAAGCCAATCACGATCTGGGGCCAATCACCCAATCCAAGCACGACGATGAGCAGCGGATAGAACGCGTACATCGGTACGGCGTAATAGGTAGCGAACAACGGATCGAGGATCCGCCTGAGCGTCGGAACGCTATGCAGCGCGGTGTCCACCAGCACACCCACCACCATGGCAAGCACGATCGCGATCGATACATTGGAAAGCGTGACGGTGATATCGATCGTGAATTTCCCGGAACCGAGGAGTTCAATGAGTGCAACCACCATTTTCGAGGGCGGAATCATCGTGATCGACGGTATCAGTCCGATGCGACAGGCCACCTCAAGTACGCCAATCGAGCCCACGATGACGAGCAGTCGCAACCAACCTGCTTGCGTCACGCCGCCCCCAACGTGGAATTTCCGTTCTGCTTCTTCGATCCACTTTTCGCATGCCCCATTACGCGCATCGACTCGGCTCTGAGGTGCGTCCAGAGGCGGGCAGTGATCCTCCCGAATCGTTCATCGGCAACCACCGTGCTATCGCGATCGCGTGACCAGCCGGTCTCGACGATTTCCAGAAATCGTCCGGGCCGCGCCGACATCACCCCCACCCGATCGGCCAACATCGCGGCTTCATCCAGGGCATGCGTAATCAGCAGCACGGTCGCACCGGTCTCTCGCCATAGGCGCAGCAATTCATCGCCCATCAACAAACGCGTCTGCTGATCGAGGGCACCGAACGGTTCATCGAGCAATATGAGGCGCGGACGCAGAACCAACGTGCGGGCGATGCACACCCGCTGTCGCATGCCACCGGAGAGCTGCGCCGGATACGCGCCGGAAAAATCCTGGAGCCCCATGAATTCGATCGCGTGCCGGACCTTCTCGCGTACCGCATCGTCCGGTTCACGAAGCTGTCTTAGGCCGAATGCGATGTTGTCTGTCACCGTGAGCCAGGGAAAGCAGGCATCTTCCTGAAACACCACGCCAACGCCTTCTGGCACGTCGCCGGACAGCCGCTTGCCTTCGAAGAAGCCTTCGCCGGCCGTAGGGGACGACAATCCCGCCATGATGTCAAGCAGGGTTGACTTGCCGCATCCGGAGGGCCCGACCACGGCGAAGAGCTCGCCTTGGCGAAGCGTAAGATCCAGCGGACCGAGCGCACTCACGGCCGGCTGCCCACCCCGGGCCGGATAAACGCGCGTGATGCCAGTCAGACGAACATGCGGAACGCCTGCAACCATTGCGGTCATCGAACCGGCTTGGTTCGCAGATCGTCAGGAAGAAACGATTCATCGATCAACTTGGCCCAATCGACGTCGCCCTGAAACGCGCCGACGAGTTTTTGCGCGCGAATCATGTTGTTCATGGTATCGATGCGGATATCACCCGCACCCCAATATGGAACGCCACCCTTCTTTTCCGAATCGAGCAGGTTACGGACGGTGGCCTCCGACATGGCGGGTGACAGATCGTAGGCCTTGGCGATGATGGCGGCGGCTTCCTTGGTGTTGGTGCGCATGAATTCGACGGCTTTCCGCCGCGCGAGGATTACGCCGCGAATGAAATCGCCACGGGTACGGATCGCCTCGGCAGTCGTCACTCCCACCACATTCGACAGCGCGGGAAGGATATCGGGCGCGGCCGCAATCAACTTGTATTTGCCGATGCTTTTGGACCAGAGCGGTTCTGCGACAGGCACGGCGTCAACGCCACCCAATTCAAGAACGGTCAGTCCGGCACCGAATCCGCCGGTGCGGACGAGTTCAACTTCATTGGCTTTCAGATTGGTCGCTTCCATCAACAGGACCGCAAGGGCCTGGCTCGTGGAACGGGGATTGGTGAAGCCCAACTTCTTGCCCTTCAAATCTTTCAACGAATTGACCGGCGAGTTGGGCATCGCCACCCAGACGAACTCGGCGACCGTATGGACGTTGTCGCTGATGATCTTGAGATCCGCGCCTCCCCTTGCACGGCCGAGACGATTGCCGATACCGCCGCCTCGCCATAGGCGAGCTTGCCGCCGAGTAGATTGCGAATGGTGGTGGTGCCGCCGTCAGACGACAGAATACCCGTTACATTTGCCTTGAATTCCTTGAAGTAGCCTTTTTCCGTGGCAATCGCAAACGGCATCCCGTTGGTGGTGACCTTGTAGTTGGAGACGACGATTTCCTCGGCCGGCGCACCACGCGATGCCAACAGCATGACGAGCGCAATCGCGCCGGTCAATGTTCGATGATTCATATCTTCTCCCCAGAGTCTTGTCGTAGCCGTGAGTTTAGCTGGCTCCTCTGAACGCGTGCATGCATCGCTACAGGCGTTCGCCTCGCTGCAGAAACCGCCATTGACCCACCGGCAATTTGGCGAGGGGCACACTGCCGATCCGAATGCGACGAATGGCGAGCGTTTTCAGACCGAGTGTGGTGCAGACGTTTTGCACCAGGCCTGAGCGTGAGCCCCTCAGCACCAAGCGAAGCTTCCCCTCACTTTGCCATGATGCACGGCCGGGCGGCAGTTTGACGCCGTTTAGCAAGAGCCCATGCGCCAGACGCTTGACCGCAGCGACCGACATTTCGCCTTCCACTTGCACGATGAACTCTTCTTCGGCCTCGTTTGTCATCAAACGCTTTGCCACCTTGTCATCTTGTGTGAACACCACCAAGCCGCTTGCCATCGGATCAAGCAGCGCAGTGTGGACGACGCGATTTAGATGGCCGCGCTGAAACGAGGTGGTTGATCCATCGTCTTCCCATTGTGTCTCGGCATTGATGAGGGTCCGTGCGATGACGCGTCCGTTCTTCTCCGTCAGCGCGATCTCCCCCGCAGGTTTATGAAGCAAGATCGTCACACGCTCAGAAAGATGCTTGGACGCTTCCGGATTGATCTCGACGCGCGCGTCCGTCGCGACCCGCGCACCCAACGCCGTCACGACCTTGTCGTTGACACTCACCCAACCCGCTTCGATCCATTCGTCCGCTTCCCGCCGTGAGCAGAGGCCACGCTCGCTCATGACTTTCGAGAGACGCGGCAGATCTTCCGCCGGTGGCTGCTCGACGGGCGGCTTCACAACCCGGGGCTTCGCTGCAGCGCGCTTCGCCACGGGCGGCTCGACAGCAATAGACAATTCAGGCCGCTTGGTGGGGGCGGGCTTTCGCCGCGGCGCGGGCGGGTCAGGGGCGACGACGGCAGGTTGCTTTGGCTGAAGCTTGAGCGTGGAACGCATAGGGGAAATCAGACAGACGGTGAGCGGACCGGGCGGCAACCCGGTTCGCGGGTTGGCAAGTCTAGCGTCTTCGGTGGCCGATTCGCGCACATCTTGTCGTGGGTCGCCACGCGACGGACGTCTTCCGCCGTGTCGCTCAGCCCGAGCAATCGAGGATGGCCACTCACCACGACGCGACATTTTTTCGCCCACGCAGGATAATCGGGCACCGCGCTCGCCCGTCTACTAGGAACCCATCATGACCCTTCGCATCGAATGCGTTCTGCAATGCAACAACCATCTTGGTGAAGGCCCGGTGTGGGATGTCGAGGAAGGCCGTCTTTACTGGGTGGATGGCACCGGTCGGCGCGTCGGCAAGCCATCGCTGTGGCGGCTCGATCCGCGCACCGGCAAGGTTGAGAACTGGTCGCTCGATCGGGACATCGGCGCCATGGCTTTGCGCAAGGGTGGTGGTGCGGTGCTGGCATTGGATGATGGGTTCTATTTCTATGACTTCAATAAAAGCAAACTCGATCTGATTCAACTGGTCGACCAAGACCAGCCGCGCACCCGCTTGAACGATGGGAAATGCGATCGGCGCGGCCGCTTCTATGCAGGCGGCATGGATGACAAAGAAGAACTCGCGATCTGCGGTCTCTATCGGCTCGCCCCGACCTTCGCGTCACCAAGGTGGATAGCGGCATCATCTGTTCCAATGGGCCATGCTGGAGTCCGGACAATCGCACGTTCTATTTTGCCGATACGTTTCAGGGCGAATACTGGGCCTACGATTTCGACATCGAAACCGGCACGCTCGCGAACAAGCGCTTGTTCGCATCCTTCAAAAACGATCCGGGCGTGGTAGATGGCTCGACCATCGATAGCGAAGACTGCGTGTGAAATGCCCAACTTATTGCCGGCGAACTGGTGCGATATGCCCCCGACGGTTCGGTCGAGCGGCGCGTCGGCATGCCGGTGCGCAACATCACCAGCGCTATGTTCGGCGGTGACAAACTCGACGAGCTTTACGTCACGTCGATAGCGCGCGTCAAACACCCGGCCGTCCATGATCTGTTCGCCAAAGAAGCAAAGCCGCAGTACTTGGCGGGCAGCCTCTTTAAAATGACTGGTCTTGGTGTTCGCGGCTTGCCGGAACCGCGCTTCGCCGGTTAGCGGTTCGCCGAAAATCCGACAGTTCGCGTTACATAGCGCCAAAGCACTCGCGCGGAGACGGTTGATTTACATCATTTATCAGCCCGCTACACACAGCTCAAGGCCACGCTTTGAATTGATAAATATTTGTGTCAGACAGGGGAAAATTCGGTAGCCTCGTCGTGGGGAGTGAGCGCTCGGGAGGGCGTTGAATGCGCTGCAAGATTCGGCCACATCGTCGGCAAGCCTCACAACCGACGAACTGCCGCGCTGTACTTGGCATGCAGCGCCGCCCCAATCACTAGCGCTCAAGGATCGAGGCCACTGGAATATTCGGATCGATAAGCCAGCCATGTGCCGCAGTGTTCATTGCACTGCCTGGCCGACCACCGTTCGCGGTCCGGCGAAGCGCCTTTGCTAGCGCGAAGAAACCATGTCAATCGTCGCGCTCGATCCATTACGACAGACCGTCCAGCCGCAGAAAGCCGGGACCGTTCTCGTTGTCGACGAACAAGACGATACGCACGCGTTGGTTGCCCATGCCATGCGCTCGCTTAATATGCGCGTGGAGCGGGCTTCAACCGGCGCGGAAGCATGCCAGCGGATCCAATTAGGTGATATTGATCTAGTGATCCTCCATCATCACCTTCTCGATGCGAGTGCCTTCGAAGTCTGCGGGAAAATCCGCGGTGATCCCCGTGCGGCGGCGATCCCGGTGATCATCCTGGCGAAGTTCAATGCCCGCGCCGATCGCCTGGCGGCCCTGCGCGCCGGTGCCTCCGAATTTCTTACCAAACCGATCGACCGCGAGGAACTGTTGATTCGCGCGCGCATGCTGCTCGAGCAGCGCAGCATGCACAAGGCCCTCGAAGACGCTCGCGCCCGCGATTGGCGGCAGGAAACCGATGCGCTGCGCTCCACCTTCAAGCGCTATATGTCGCCTGCAGTCGCCGATCGCGTCATGCATTCGGGTGCATCATCGAGCGAACGTTGTGCGGACGCGATCGTGCTGTTTGCGGACCTGCGCGGCTTTACGCGGCTTTCGGAGCTGCTCGATCCGGCCGATCTGGAGAAGTTGTTGAACGAATTCTTCGAGCGCATGACGCGTATCGTGCATCGGTCGGGTGGCAATGTGTATCACTTTGCAGGCGATGCATTGATGGCGGGCTTCGGTGTGCCGAATGCGCAAACCGATGCCGCCCAACGGGCCGTCACCTGCGGCATTGGCATGATTGCAGAATCACAACCGATGTTTGAGCGCTGGGCCCGTGACTATCGGCCTGGGCGTCGGCCTCAATCGCGGCGAGGTCATCGCCGGCAACGTCGGCTCGGCCGATTACATGAGCTACACGCTGATCGGTGACACCGTGAATGTCGCCTCGCGCCTCACCACACGTGCGCGCGTTGGCGAAGTCCTGATGAGCAAAGGCGTCCTCGATTCGGTGCATGAATCGGAACATACCGTCGATGCGGTGTCGCTGCCACCCCTCATCATTCGCAGTAAGAAACAACCGTTGGAGGCCTATTGCCTCACGGTGTTCGAACGACCGCGCGGCGATCGCGAAAAGTAATTGCGGTCGCTCTGCGTGTCGAGATGAAGTATTCCCCGCTAGAGCAATGATGGCCGAGGTCGTCCAGTAAGAAGCGCAATCCATTACCCGATGCGACAATCGCAATTTGGATCAGTAACTGGATGCAGGCCTCCCGCAGTCCGGCATCACCACCGCGCATCACGACATTTATGTAGACGTTGAGGCCTCGCGTCACAATCCTTCGGCTCCCGCCCCCTGCCGGTTCGTGTCCTCCCGCTAAGATGACAAAGTACATCGCGCCGTAAGGAATTTCCATTGTCAGAAACACCTAACCACGAACCAAATCGTCCGCCGCGAAGTCCCCGTCGCCGCATCCACTACATCTATTTTTTACTCGTCGCCTTCGATTTTCTCAGCGTGGCGCTCGGCCTCTATCTCAGCCAGCAAACGACGCTGATCTTTCAACGGTCAATCAATGAGAACAAAGTGTGGGTCGAACGGGCGATGAATTATTCACGCCTCGGCGATCATGCGCAGACGGTCAACGCACCTGGCAATGATGTCTTCTATTCAGGGGATGTCGCCACAGAACGCAGGAATTTCACTGGCGCCTTGGCCCTCTTTTACGGCTTCTTTGCTCTGGTGCGTGAAGAGTTGAAATGCAATCTCGTCGGCGCCGAAGCGATCACCATCGACGCGCATTTCGATGCGATCGCCTTCGCTATGAAGGCCATAAACGACGAAGCGGAGAAAATCTTCGAATATTTCGAGCGCCGCCAACCCGAGCGTGCGGGCCAACGTATGGCCACCATGGACCGGAAGTACGCCGAATTGACGCTGGCATTTTCCAGGCTGCGAGACTCCGTATCGCAGTTCCAACAGGCCAATCTTGAAAAGCAGGCAAACATCAGCGCGAAGCTGAAACGGTTTGAGATAGTGATCGCCACATTCATTGCCTTGATGGTGATTGGCGCGTTCTGGTACGGCAGCATGATTGCGAGGCAAGTCGAACGTGAAGCGCAAGAAAAGGATCAGCATCTGCAGGCGCTTCGCATCGCACAAGAGCGTGCCGAAGCGGCGAACAAGGAAAAATCGCAATTCCTTGCCAACATGAGCCACGAACTTCGCACGCCCATGAATGGCGTGCTTGGAATGTGTGAACTCCTCCCCGACTCAACGCTCGATGAACGGCAGCGCCGCTTCGCCTCTGCCATTCACAATTCCGGCACGTCGCTTCTTGGCATCATCAACAATATCATCGATTTCTCGAAGATCGAAGCCGGTCGACTCGCGCTCGATCACATCGAGTTTGAACTGGCCGATGTCACCAACGATGTAATGTTGCTGTTCGCCGAAATGGCGCATCGGAAGAATCTCGTGTTCAGTTGCCGGATCGATGAAACATTGCCCAAGGTGTTGGTGGGTGATCCCTTGCGTATTCGTCAAATCTTGATCAATCTCATTGGCAATGCCATCAAATTTACGGCACGCGGCGCGGTGGCGGTTGAAATCGTGCCGGCTTCGTCTGATCAATGGGGACGCCCGGCAGAAGTCGACGAAAACACCTGCGCAATCCTCGCCCGCGTGCGCGATACCGGCATTGGCTTGGCACCAGATGCGCTTGGCCGACTGTTTGAGGCATTCGGTCAGGCGGACACCACGGTACATCGCAACTACGGCGGCACCGGTCTTGGGCTGGCCATCGTGAAGGAACTTGCCGTGCAAATGGGCGGCGACGTAGGGGTTGAAAGCGCCCGGGGTCAGGGTTCCACATTCTGGTTTACCGCCCGATTAGAGATTGCCAAGGTTCCCTTTGAATGGAATGGTCCCGAGCAGACGGCTTACCCCGCTCTGAGCTCTGAAGGCGGTCGGGACGCGTCATGGACTCTCCGCCGGGTAAATGCTCGGGTATTGGTGGTCGAAGACAACCCGGTCAATTGCCATCTTACCGTGGCGCTGTTTGAATAGCTTGGTTGCCAGGTCGTCGCCGTCGAAGATGGCGTCGACGCGGTGTCGCTGGTGCGCAGTGAATCCTTCGATCTGATTCTGATGGATTGCCAGATGCCGGAGGTCGATGGCTATGCGGCCTCCACAGCCATCCGCGCCTTCGAGGCCGAAACTAACCCGCGAAGAAAGCGCACACCGATCGTGGCCATGACGGCGAATGCATTGGAGGGCGACCGCGCCCGCTGTCTCGCCGCCGGCATGGACGACTACCTCTCGAAGCCATTTAGCAGAGCCCAACTACAAATGTTGGTCGCGCGTTGGATTGATGCGGTAGAAGACATTACGCCCCCCCGAGAACGAAGCGGCCACCGTCAAATCCTGAGCGGCGTTGCAAGGTAAGGCCGAGGACGATTCACCCTCCCCGTCTTGCCCCTTAAAACCGCAGGCTTACCTTACCGCCGAAGCCGGTTACATCACCGGTTCGATCGGCTTCGAAATTGAGATTGAATAATCCAAAATTCAAGCCAATACCAACGAAGAATTTATTCATCTCGAAAGACTCTGACCTGAGGGCCGCTGCAGCGGTGCCGCGCGGATCGCTTTTGACCCATACATGGCCGATGCCTGCATAGGGCGTTGCAATGGCAAATCCCTTCGAGATCGACAGATCCGCGTCATAGGTGTCGACACGCAGCTGATCAACACCGCCAAGGCGCGTGTAACTGCCCCGCAGACCGATGGCCGGCATGGCGAGATTGCCCTGCAAGAGCGCATAGCGGAGTTCCGCGCCCGAGTAATTGATGTTGCTACCTGGAATTTTCGCGTAGATCGCGCCGACATCAATGCCCAACGGCAGTCCTTTGTGGACGCGGATCGTCGGCACCAAAACGGTACTGCTCGCGCTGTCTGAAGTCGCGCGCTCCAGCAGATCCTGATGTTTGATCTTCGCCGCGGTGACCCCGACGCCGATATCGAATCCGGTGAGGCCAAGAGGGGTCGTCGGCGTCTGTGGCCGGTAACTCAGCACCGCACCCAGATCCTCCGATAGCGAGCGGAATTCCTGTTGCGCCAAGTTTTGCATCTGGTCGACTTTCTGTGCCCACGCGGGGAGAGAAGCAAACAAAACGAAACCTACCACCACTCTCATTGCATTCATCAACTGTTCCCCAAATGTTGGCACCGGCATGGATTCTGGCGGTGAGCGGCCCGGCGGGCACCCAAGAATGCCACGTGTCCGAGGCATTACTGCGGTCGCTAATGATGCAATCGCCGCTTCGATGCGATCGACGGACCAAAGCAAGGCATCAGCGGGCAGGTCATCTATTCAGGCTACTGCAAGATCGCGCGTTTCATTGATCTGACCAGAATCGTCGTGACCACAACGCAATACACAAAACCCGTCTATTGAATGGTGGCGCCGGACAGCTTGACGACCTTCGCCATTTTCTCGAAGTCCTCACGAAGCAATCGATTGAATTCATCCGGACTCAAATTGCGTGGTTCCAGACTCGAACGATGAAACCGTTCGGTGATCACAGGGTCCTTGAGTAGGCGCGCCATCGCCAGATTGATGCGATCCACCACCGGTCTTGGTGTCGCCACCGGCGCCAGCAGCCCTAACCACGACTCGAACGCGTAGCCCGGCAGCCCGGCCTCCGCCACCGTCGGCAATTCCGGCAAGAAGCGGCAACGCTCCGCGCCGGTGGTGGCAAGAAACCGTACTCTTGCATCCTTTGCATAATGCGCAACGCCCGCTGCAATCATGACGTGCGAGCGACCGGCGATCACCTCGCCCACCGCCTCATTCATGCCTTTCATCGGGATCTGCACCAGCTCGATGCTGGCCATGGCCGCCAAATAAGCCATGGAAAGATGCGCGGCACTACCCTGCCCGGACGTTCCGTAGTTGAGCTGCCCGGGCCGCGCCTTGGCATACTAGACTAACTCCTTGATGGACCGCACCGGTACCTGCGCGTTCGCCATGACGACATAACCCGCCAGGCCCGCCAATGCGACGCCGGTAAAGTCTTTGATCGGATCGTAAGGCAACTTGGTATAGAGCGAACCATTGATGTTGTGGCTCCCGCCGGTAAAGAGCAAAGTCTGGCCATCGGGAATTGCCTTGGCAACACTTGCCGTGCCGATCGCTCCACCTGCACCAAGACGGTTTTCAACGATCGTCGCAGCGCCAAGTTCGATCCCAAGCTCGGCTGCATACGAACGCGCCACAACATCGAGGATGCCACCGACCGCAAAAGGCACGACGATCCGGATGGTCTTACCGTTGAGTTCCTGGGCGAGTGTTGCCGTGGGCAAGACGGCAAATACGACGGGGATGACGATTGCGAAGATGCGAGCAATTAGCCGCCAACGCTTTGAATGATTGATTAGGCACATCGCACGACTCTCCAAATAACGGACTGCATGGACTATATCGCGTTCGCCGTCATGCCAATTGCTTCGCGGCCCTTGACTTACAATCGCGCGCATGACTACTCAAACACACCACGCACCGGTTGCAATCGTCGGCGGCGGCCCCGTTGGGCTAATGCTGGCCCTCTTCCTCGATCGCCATGACATCAAGAGCGTTTTATTCAATGTCGAGGAAACGACCCGCTGGCATCCAAAAGGCAGCACCCATAATTCCAGAACTATGGAGCACTACCGGCGCATCGGCATTGGACTGGCGGTGCGCAATCTCGGCCTGCCCCCCAATCACGCGACCGACGTCGTGTACTTCACCCGATTCAACGGACCTCAAATCGCGCGCGTAATCATGCAATCGAGCGTCGAGAAAATGCGTGGCGTCATCACTGCTCCTTGCAATCACCAGAATTTTGAGCCGATCCACCGCGCCAACCAGATGTACGTCGAAAAATACCTCCACGACCATGCACGCGCGCGGCCCAACATCACATTGCGCTATGGGTGGCAGGTCGGAGAATTCAAGGAAGACGCAACCGGAGTCACGCTGCAAGCGGAGCGCGTCAAGCTCGCAACCTCCAACACCGATGCGGATTACGCGGAACACGAGGTTGCCGGTACCGGTACGATAGAAACTTGGCGGGTCGATTACATGGCCGGCGTCGATGGCGGTCAAAGTCATGTGCGGCGCAGTCTCGGAATCCGCTATGGCGGCCATGAAACGCTGAAGCAGTCGTTTCTCGGCGGCGCGATGATGTCGACGCACGTTCGGGCACCCACGCTGGTCCGGGATTGCTTTACCAATCGCGAAGGCTATCAGTACTGGGCCATCAATCCGGATGTCCGAATGACGATGGTCAACCTGAACGGCGCCGACGAATACATGTTCTTTACTCCGGTGCCAGAAGGCGCCACGTTCGATGAGCGACTCGCCATCCGCGCTTTCCATCGCGCCTGCGGCTATGAGGCGCCTGCGACTGTGCTTGGCAATCGCAAATGGACAGCCGGCGTTGCGCTCTGGGCCGATCGATTTTGGTCAGGCGAGAGGATTTTTCTTGCCGGCGATGCCATTCATCTTTTTACGCCGACCGGCGGCTTCGGACTGAATACCGGAATCGATGGCGCCGCCAATCTAGCGTGGAAGCTGGCCGGCCTCCTGCAGGGCTGGGGTGGCACCAAGCTGAAGGCAAGCTATGAGTCGGAACGCCGGCCGATCGCGAAACGCAATACCACCGCCGCGCAAATGCTCGCCAAGAATGTCGGCGTGATCGAGATTCGCAAGGAGATCGAACAAAGCGGCGCCGCCGGTGACGCGGCGCGCAAGGTGGCAGGCGATTATCTCGATACCTTCGGCGAAGAGTTCGCATCGATCGGCGTACAACTGGGCGTGCGCTACGATGGCTCATCCATCATTTGCGAGGATGGTGCCCCACCGGCCGACAGCATCAACTGCTACAGCCCAAGCGGCGTTCCGGGCGGCCGCGCACCGCATTTTTTTCTCGATCCACCCGGCATGGCCAATCGGCGCTCGCTATTCGATCAGTTCGGCGTGGGATTTACCCTGCTCCGCTTCTCGGACAAGGCCGATGGAAGCGCCCTGTTGAATGCCGCCAAGACGCGCGGCGTGCCGATTGAAGTCGTTGACGTGCCCGAGGCGGATGCGCGCGAACTTTACGGACGGGATCTAGCGCTCATCCGCCCTGATCAACATATCTGTTGGCGGGGCGATCGATCACCTGTTGATGCTAATGCGGTGATTGCGATGGTGGTCGGGGCGGACGCCTAATTCACCCAACCGAATATTTTTCGCGAATCACGCTCTAACGCAATGAAATAGAACCGCTGCGCAAGAACACTTCATAGAAGGCAAGTTTGTCGAGCGTCTTGCCCGAGCGGTCAAGAAACCCCGTGCGAAATTGTGCCCATCTTTCCGCCAGAATTGGCTGGGATCGAACACGCTCTTCGATATCGATCTATTTCGCGAGAATCTTCGCCCAGCGCTCCGGGGTCACCGTCTGATACAGATCACCCTGAAACGGCACAGCCGCGCCGCTACGAATCCGCTTGCGTTCATCGAGATTCGTCGGTAGTTCGACCATGACCATGGTCAGCCCCGTGCTGACGCGCATTTCATCAAGACGCTCATGGTCTTTCGTATTTGGCGCCACCTCGGGCCATCGCACCGCGAAGAACGAGTCGTCGGAGTACACGAGAAACGCCGGCCGGTATTGCATTATCAATCCGGCGCCGTAGACAAATGCAACCAGCTGAATCGTCGCCACGATGCCGACATCTCGCCCGACGCCCCTTTTCCCACGCCGAAAGAGCACGAGCGTCAAGAGCGGTCCCAACACGACATCAACGAAAATAACGATGTGCAGGATATCCCGAGCACCGTCATGCTCCAAGTACGGCGAGGGACCCCAAACCAGACAGACCGCTAGCACCAGTGTCACGACCAGCAAACCACTGATCGTCAAGTGGATGAGAAAAGCAGAAATCTTCCCGGGCTGTTTGAAAACTCAATTAACTTTGCCATGACGATGAGAGTGAAATAGACATGTCCGTTACCATGCATGAACCGCGTTCAGCCTGCATTTAAAGATTTCACAAATTGATTTCGATCGGCGTGTTCAAGGCGGCGAAGACGCCCGACCAGGAATCACGGATTCTCCAACATGATGAACGGTACACGACGACCACCCCGACAACGGGCACCTTCGCGTCAGAATGTGCGGCGAAACAATTTTCCCGAAGCAATCCGCGCCCCTTCCCGCATGCTTGCAAGCTTTGCCCACACCACGTCTTCAGCGACCCGCCCCAACCGGCTGATGTATCGAATCCGCAGTCGGTTCCTGCCATCACGCGGGTCGGATCACTGACCACCGCCGCAACACGTTCGATGCGGTCTGCCACCACTTCCGGATACTCGACAAAATTGGTCAGGCTATCGATCACTCCCGCAACAAGAATCTGATCATCAGCCAGCCGCAACTTCGCGAAACGATTGAACTCGTGTGCATGACGAGGATTCGAGAATGGCAGAACGAAGCCGCCGACATTGGCTCGCATCAAGGCAGGCAAGATATCTTCGAGCGGCACATCCGCATCATGCGGTGACTCGGAATTGCCCCAACACACACGGAGCCGCACCCGATCGCGCGGCACGTTGACCAACGCCTTGTTGATGACGGCAATCACCTGCTCGACGAATTCGACGAATGCTGAAGTGGGTAGGTTCTTGTAGGTGATATGGCGTTCCAAAGCGAGATCCGGCGCATCCACTTGCAGCAGAAAACCATGTTGGACGATCGCTTCGTACTCCACTTGCAGGGCTTTACCGAGCCCATTCAAATAGGCCTCCAGCGTGTCGTAATGTTCGTTCTTCATCGCCATGGCAAGCATGCCGGGCGAAGGCGCGCTCATGAACGGTTCGACAAACACACCGGGCTGTTCGGACAACGCCGTATTGAAGTAGCGGCATTCCTCATCGATTGCCTGCCGATCCCGATAGCGGACTTCGCCGATCGCCTTGGGTAAGCCACCCAAATTCGATACCTGCGTTTTACTCGCATGTTGCTCAGTCCACATCCGTTTGAATTCCGGATAGCGATCGATATCCGCACGCGAAGGCCTCTCCCACGATCCACCGAATCCGGTCAGGCGATCCTTCAGATAGAGAAAGAACGAATCGCGTTGTTGCTCGCCGTTGTTGTGCCAATATCGATGCCGGCCGCGCGCTGCTTGGCGATACTCTGACGCACCGCTTCACGACCAACCCGATCTATTTCAGCCGCATCAACCGCTTCGCCACGCGCGCGCAATGCATAGAGACGCGTTAGCTCCCGCGGTCGTGGCAGGCTGCCGGTGTGTGTGGTGAGGATTCTTGATTTACTTCGTTGCATGCGCTTCTCATCGAGTTGAACTAAATGCGATCGGAAATGCCGCAACAATCGCCCCTCCGGCATCGGTTGTTTCGTCGATCGATGACACTACGTCTGCCAATCGATCCGCTGCCAACGGCGGCGCATTCAATCCGAACGCGAGGCAACCGCGTAACTTATCCAGCATGTCGCGATCAGTCATGGGTTCGTCCGGACTCCCTTTGATGGTCTTGCCATACCGCTGGATGATCTGACCGCCCCGCATCCGCAATTCAATCGCAACCGGTGCGATCGCATTTCTTGCCATGCTTGCATCCGTGATGACCCGCGTCTTGCCGGCGAGCGCTGCCACATGCAGCTCGTTGATCGCCGGGCGCTCGAAACTGGCGAGCATCACACCGCCATAGGTGAGTGCGTGCGAAAAACCGTAAGCCGCATTGAATTGCGCATGCACCTCCGACCCGCGTGTTACATCGTAAGGCATGCCCACCAATTTCCAGTTTTCTTCGCTCATGCGAATTTCGATCGACTCTACCGCCGCTGCGGATAAGCCTTCGTTGTGGAGCTTGATGCCCTGCGCAATCGCGGCATGACTACACCGACATCCCGGATACGGCTTGAAACTGAATTCATCGATCCGCCACAGGGTGCCAAGGTCATCGGTAAGGAGCGCGGGCTGCACATCTCCGCGCGCATACAGATTGAAGAATCCTGCCTTCCCTTCGAGCGGCTCACGGGTGCCGGTAAGGCCATCGGCCGCGAGAAACGCACTCGTCACTGCGTCGCGAGCGGCGAAGCCGGGCCCAAGGCGCTTCGTGATCACTCCATCGAATGCGCTTTGGATCGAACCACTCGCCTGATGAAACGCAATGCCAAGCGCATTGCGAAGCCGATCGGCGTCGAGCTTCAGGAGATGGCCTGCTGCAACGCTCGCTGCCAATCCACCGAACACCGGCGTCGGATGCCATCCCACCGCAAGACTATTGACGCACGCAAGGCCAAGACGCGCATGCAATTCCAGTCCGATCGCCATCGCGACGATAAAGTCGCGTCCGGATAGTGGGCCGGCATCCTCGGCGATGGCAAGCACCGCGGGCAGCACGACACAAGCGCTATGCACGCGCGATGCGTCGTGAATATCGTCGAAATCGAGCGCGTGTGCCGCGGCACCATTGGCCAACGCGGCGGTCGGCGGCGAATACGCTCGCTTGCCGATCAGGCCCGTTGCAGAACCAGTGCGTTCCCATCGCGACAATCGACCATTCAATTCGCGAATGCCCGGTGCTCGCCCTGCCCCACCAATGACACCCAGTGCATCAAGAATGATGCGCTTGACCGTCTGTACCGTGGCGGGTGGCAGTTGCTCGTACCGCCATGCTGCAATGGTCTCGCAGAGCTTGAGGCTGTAATCTGACGGCAGCTGCAACTACTCCACCTTGATGCCGGCGGATTTGACGACCGCGGCCCAGCGCTCCATGTCGTTTTTGACGAAGGTCGCGAATTCCTGCGGCGTACCGCTCATTGGAACGAGGCCGGTCTTGTCGAAACTCGCCAGCACATCGGGCAAGCGCAGCACCTCGCGTGCGGTCGCTTCCAGGCGCGTCTGCATCTCTTTGGGCGTTGCAATCGGTACGAAAAAGCCGTACCAATATTCCATCACATAGGCAGGCAGACCCGATTCGACGAAGGTCGGCACCTCGGGCAGTGCTGGAGCGCGCTGTGTTGAGGCCATCGCAATGGCCTTGAGTTGCCCGCCCTTCACAAACGAGACCGCCGACGGCAGCGTCGTGAAAACGAGCTGCACTTGTCCGCCGACGAGATCCGCCACCGCAGGGCCAACGCCCTTATAGGGGATGTGAGTGAGATCCACCTTGGCGAGATAGCGGAACAATTCAGCCGCCATATGTGCACCGCTGCCGCCACCCGCCGAACCGTAGTTGATATGACCAGGACGCGCTTGCGCGAGCGCGATCAACTCTTTCACCGTCTTCACCGGCACACTCGGATGGGCAACGAGAATCATGGGGCTGGAAGCGAGCGGTGTCACCGCAGAGAAATCACGCCATACGTCGTAACCGACTTTCGGGTTCACACTCGGATTGATACCGATCTCCGAGATCGAACCGATCATCACGGTCAATCCATCGGGGGCGGACTGGGCGGTGAAACGCGCGCCGATCGATCCCCCTGCTCCGGGTCGATTTTCGACCACGACCGGTTGCCCGAGCCGCTCTGCGAGTTTTGGCGCGATGATGCGCCCAAGGATGTCCGTCCCACCGCCCGGTCCAAACGGCACGATGAGCTTGATCACCTTCTCCGCGCCCGCCTGGGCGTAGGCAGGCGTCTTCGCGAGCATCGTCGCCAGAGAGCACAGTGCAAGTAAGACGATCCTTGCCACCATGATCACGCCGCCTTGGCACCAGGTAGGATCGCGGGAACGGGGGGCATCTCACGCAACAAGCGGCCGAATCCGGGGACGCTCTGATGACCACCGATTTTCTGCAATGCCGCCCACACGGTGACGTTGTTGGTCGTGAGGACCGGCTTGCCGACTACATTTTCGAGTTCCTCGACGATGCTGGCCGTCCACCAGTTGCCGCAGGCTAGAAATACGGCGTCGGCATCCGGCCGATTCGCCAGACGACCATGCTCGATCGCAGTCTGCGGGCTCAGACGGCCAATGTCGTTATTGCGCAAAACGCCCATCGCGACCTGACTCACAACTTGGATGCCGTGCGCCTCGATGAAAGCCCCGACGATCTTGTTGGTCTCTTCGCTCCACGGCGCCGCCAACACAACGCGGCGCACACCCATCGCTGCAAACGATGCGAGCATTGCAGTCGCGGCGGTCATGGCGGGCTTGCCGGTCGCCTCTTCCATGCGCTTGATCAATTGTGCGTCGTAGCCTTTTCCCAAACGGGTCGAAGGCGCGGTCGCCGCAAGCACGACGATATCGACCGCCGCATCGGCCAGCTTCCGGCTTTCTTTTTCCAGCTCGGCCACGATCTTGATGGTGGAATCGGGATCAACGCTGCTCAACGTCAATCGGGTGACGTGCAACGACACATTGGCCGGCAGCATTTGGACGAACTCCGGCTCTTGCGCGAAATTGGAAGACGGCACAAGGAGTCCGAGGCGCTGCGTCTTTGCTACGAAAGTCATGGCTACCCTTTCATTTGAATAGAGGAGGTTATTCGCGATGGATGCCCGCCGCCTTCATCAGCGCCGCGTAGCGTTCAATATCACTTTTCACCAGATCGGCCATCTTGGCCGGCGTGATCCCCGACGGATCGCCCTCGCCGTCCCGCTCGGCCGCCTGGCGGAACTTGGGCGTGTTGATGACCTTCACGATGGCTGCATACATGCGATCGATGACCGGGTGCGACGTTCGCGCCGGAAACCACACCGCCGGGGAAACACCGGCCTCGTAATTCAAGAACGTCTCGGCAACAGAAGGCACATCGGGAAGTGCCTTGGAGCGCGTGGGACCGCTCACCGCTACCGCGCGCAATCGCCCTGCTTTGACATGCGGCAGGGCCGAGTTGATGCCGGAAAAAAAGCAATGGACATGCCCACCCAGCAAAGCGGCCAAGGCCGGCGCGCCGCCGGTGTACGGTACGTGCGTCATCTTCACGCCGGCCAGCAACTCCAACTGGGCACCGGCAAGATGCGCCATTCCACCGGTACCAAACGAGGCGTAGTTGATTTCGCCGGGCTTCTTCATCGCCAGCCGAATGATGTCCGGAACGGTTTCCGCCGGAAACGATGGGTGAACGACGAGGAGAAGCGGCACGGTGTTGATCACCGTCACCGGCGCGAAATCGTTGATCGGATGATAGGGCAGTGTCTTCATCGTCCAAGCATTGCCCGCATGGGCAGCGAGCGTACTGAAGAGAAACGTGTAACCGTCAGGTACCGACTTCGCCACATGGTCGGTGGCGATGATGCCGTTGGCCCCGCTGCGATTTTCGACGACGATCGATTGACCAAGCTCGACGCCTAGATCTTCGACAAGCCGGCGACCGCTGACATCGATGGCCCCGCCCGCAGGATAGGGAATGACCATGCGCACCGGCTTGGACGGCCAGCTCTGGGCGTGAAGGTTTGCGGCAAGTCCGATTGCCAGCAATAGCGCAATGACCAAACGTTTCATCTGCTCGAATCTCCTCAACGCCATTGTAGCGTTGTCACCGGTCGACCTAAAATTATCCCAGATCGCAATGTACTACTAGAATCGCGCCTGGCATGGCAACCGGATATCACAATGGCTGACGCGACCACGTTCGACTACATCATCATCGGCGCCGGTTCGGCCGGCTGCACGCTCGCGAACCGATTGACGGAGGACGCCGCGGCACGCGTGCTCGTCATCGAAGCAGGCGCCTCCGATCGCGATCCGATCATTCAAGTCCCCCTGGGATGGGGAAAGATTCTTTCGGAGCGCCTGCACGATTGGGGTTACTTCACCGAACCCGAACCACATCTCAACAACCGCAAGGTCGAATGTGCGCGCGGCAAGGTACTGGGTGGCTCCTCATCGATCAATGCGATGGCCTATGTGCGCTGCCATCCCGCCGATTACGATCGCTGGGCCGCCAGTGGCCTTGACGGTTGGTCGTATGCCGATACCCTGCCCTATTTCAAGAAGTCCGAAGATTGGGATGAGGGCGGCAACGCGATCCGCGGCTCAGGCGGACCGCTCACAACGATTCGCAACAAGTATCCCGACCCACTGGTGAAAGCTTGGTTTACAGCAGGCCAAGCCGCGGGCTATCCGTTCACCGACGATTTCAATGGCGCGCAGAACGAAGGCTTCGCCATGATGCAGTCGACGATCCGCCGCGGACGTCGCTGCAGCGCGGCCGTCGCGTTCCTCAACCCGGCGCTCAAGCGACCCAATCTCACGCTCTGGCAAAAGACGCTCGCCTTGCAACTCGTGCTCGAAGGGAATCGCGCAACCGGGGTAGAAGTCGCGCGTAACGGCACGACGCATACGGTGCGCGCAACGCGATCGGTCATCGTCTCGGGCGGCGTCATCAACTCGCCACAATTGCTGATGTTGTCGGGTATCGGCGATCCAAGCGAACTTGCGCAACACGGTATCGCCTGCAAAGTCCCGCTGTCAGGCGTCGGCAAGAATCTGCAGGACCATATCTCCTGCGGCATTGAATTCGAACGCAAAGGCGATGGCCCCTTCGTGGGTTACCTGCGCGCCGATCGCATCGCGCTTGCCATGGCGCAGGCGTACTTCTTCGGCACGGGGTTTGCCACCGAAATGCCGGGGCCGGTGGTCGCCTATCTAAAAAGCCGGCCCGATCTCATCCAACCCGATATTCAGTTTCTCACCCGCTTCGTGCCGCCCGAGTCGCAACCGTGGTTTCCCGGATTTCGGCAGCGGCCCAAGGATGCCTTCATGTGCCGGCCGGTGGTGCTGCATCCGACCAGTCGTGGTGAAATAAAACTTCGATCAAACGATCCGCGCACGCCGGTAGCGATCCACCAGAACTTCCTCGCCACCGAGGCAGATTGGCAAACCTTTCGCACCGGCTTTGATATGGTGCGCGACGTGGCCCATCAGAAGGCGCTCGATCCGTTTCGTGGGCGCGAGATCAATCCGGGCGAAAACGTCAAATCACGCGCCGATATCGACGCCTATATGCGCCGCACCGCCTGGACCGTTCACCATCCGCTCGGCACTTGCAAGATGGGCGTGGAGAGCGATGCGATGGCTGTCGTCGACAACAAGCTGCGGGTGCGCGGCGTCGACGGCTTGCATGTCGTGGATGCCTCCGTCATTCCGGACATGCCCGGCGGCAACATTAATGCGCCCATCATCATGATCGCCGAGCGGGCGGCGGATCTGATTCGCGGGCGTCAGCCGTTGGCGCCAGAACGGCTATAGCAACGCGGTCGCTAACCAGGGAAATGCGATCACCAGCAACATGACGATCAGCATGATGCAGGCGAACGGAAAGGCGCCCGCGAAAATTTCATTCAACGTGATGGGGCTGTCATTCCCCAACGTCGCCTTGATGACGAACACGGCAATGCCGAATGGCGGGGTCAAGAGGCCGATTTCGACGGCGAGCAGATTCACAATGCCGAACCAGATGAGATCGACGTTGAAGGCAATCAGCGCCGGCAACACCAACGGGATCGTAATCAGCATGATCGATGCCGAATCGAGAATGGTGCCAAGCAACAGAACAACGATGAGGAAAATCGTGAGGAGCCCGGCAAACCCCAAGCCTCCCCCCACGATCATTGACTTCAAGAGCTCGGTGACTCCGGATAACGCGAGAAAGCGCGAATAGAGTTGCGCTGCGATGATGAGAAAGCAGATCGCGGCGGTGATGCGCCCGGTTTCCACGAGCACCTTCCATAGCGCATGCCAGCCTAACCTTCGTTTCGCCATTGCCAGCACCAAAGCCCCCGCCGCCCCAACCGCACCTGCCTCAGTCGGCGTGAAAAGCCCGCCGTAAAGGCCACCCAGCACCATCACGACAAGGAGCACGACCGGTACGAGCTTGCCTGCCATCTCGCCCCAACTCATAAGCGGCCCGTCGTCCACCGTGGTGATGTTTCCGCCAACAAAGCCGGGAGTAAATCGGCCCATGATGAGAATGCCCACGATGTAGGCAAGCGACAACACGATGCCCGGGATAATTCCCGCGATGAACAGATCGCCGACCGATTTTTCCGTGAGTACGCCGTAGAGAATCAGCAGGAGGCTGGGTGGGATCAACATGCCAAGCACCGATGAGCCGGCCACCACACCGACAGAAAATTTTGCCGTATAGCCGTGCCGCAGCATCTCAGGCACGGCAACCTTCGTAAATACCGCGGCCGAGGCGATGGAAATGCCGGTGATCGCCGCAAACACAGCGTTCGCGGCAACGGTAGCGATACCCAATCCGCCCCGCACCCGGCGAAACATTTGATTGGCGACGTCGAACGTATCCTTGCCGATATCGGCCTCGCTCACCAATAGACCCATCAACACAAACAATGGGATGACCCCAAAGATGTAGTCGGAAATCGCGTCGTTGGCCGCAATGGCAAGAAGATTCGCGGCGATATTGAAGTCCTCGCGGACTAGCCACACACCGACGAACGACAACAAGGTGAGCGCAACCCCGACGTACATGCCGGCGTAAATCAGCACGAGCATCAGCACAACCGAGATCAAACCAATGGCGGTTGGATCCATGCCCTACTCGCTGATCCGGGGTGGCGCGGGTGGTGGTACAGCCCCGATGGCGACGCGAAGATCTTCCCAGGCCATCAGCAGAAACTGGATCGCCATGGCCGCGGTACCAATCAGGATGATCACTTTCAAAGGCCCGGTTGGAATTTGAAATACGCCGGTGGAGCCGTAGAACTCGCTGTTGGCAAAGGCCGATTGCATCAACGGCCAGGTCGTTGCGAAGATGATCGTAAAGACCACGATACCGATCAAATTAAAGAAAAAAGACGCGCCATGACCGGCCCGCGGTCGATTGCTGAGCAACGCACCCAGCAAGACATCCGAGCGCGTAAGGCCGCCGGTGCGCAAGGTCGCGGGCAATTGCAGAAACACGATGCCGACGATCGAAAATTGCACCATCTCAGGCACACCGAGAATCGGCCTGCCAAAGGCGCCACGGCCGATCACATCGCCTAGAATGACGAGCATCAGAAAGAAGATCCACGCCGTACCAAGGGCCGACAATACAGACAACAGATGTCCATACCCTGGGGTCTTCATCGCCGCGGCGCCCTCCAAAGCGATCTCACTCGGTGATTCCTCGCGGCCGCGACGGGTTCATCTATTCCCTGTCGAAATCGCGCGGGAACTTGAACCCCATTCCCCGTACCGCGTCCATATACCCTGCGAGAACTTTCTTGGCATTGGGCCCCGCCTGCTTGATCCAATCGGTGGTGGGATTGGGAACCGATTTGATCAGCTTGGCCCGCTCTGCGGCTGGAAATTCCACCACCTTGCCGCCCCCTGCGGTCCAAGCCTCGTAGGAAGAATTGATGCGGTTGGTCTGCTCCAGAATGTAGTTTGCCTTGTACGAATTCGCCCCCCGGCGCCATGCGGCCCTCACCTCCTCCGGAAATTTATCCCAGCGCGATTTGTTCACCGAGATGGAGCCGGCGAACATCGCACCAAGATCCATCTTGTTGTAATGCGGCGCCACCTCAAACAGCTTCGCCGCAACCGCCGCCGTGATGAACACAATCCCGCCATCGTAGACGCCAGTCTTGATGTCGTTGTACCAAACGTTGAGACTACCCTGCACCCCGACTGTGCCCGCGCCTTTGAACCAGGCAAGATTCGGCCCGGCGCCGCTGATCTTGCGACCTTTGAGGTCTTCCATCTTGCTGACTGGGAAGTTGGTCATAAGGTTGTAGCTGTCGATCACGGTGCCGGCGAGAAATACCAGACCATTCTTCGTCCACTCCGCCCTGATTTCCGGCATCTCCTGAATGATGTCGGCCGCCTTCATCACCGTGCTTGCATCCGTCGGACCGAACGGCACGAAGAACGACACATTGTTGAGCGGGAGCTTGGCGTTATGAAATACCTGCTGGGCGGTGCCAAAATCGGAGATGCCTTGCTGCATGGTCTCGACTTCGCTGCCCACCTTGGCGAGCGACCCACCGTAGGCTTCATTCCACTGTATTTTGTATTTACCGGTCTTCGCAAGCTCGGCATCAACCACCGGAATGAACGACTCGCGGATGTGTTTCACCCACAAGAAAATCGGCGGATGGCCGGTTGCCACCTGAATCTTGATGGTTTCTTGCGCGACAACAGGCACAGCGCCCGCCAATGACGCAGCAAGGGCGATCGCGACGCGAGCAAGCATGGATGTCTCCTTATTGTAAATGGCGCGGAATCGGGAGCCGAATGGCGGAGTAAAAGGGTGCTAGTCGGTTGGTTGAAATGGGCTCGGGAGAACCCGGTTCATGCTGCTGCTGGTTGTTTGTCTTGCCTTGGTCAGCGGGCGTAGCGTAGCGGAGCACGGTGGCCAAGGCAAGACGGCGCTAATCAGTTGGCTGCGGTAGCCCCCCCTTCCGGCTCAGTAGCCCCATTGGCACTGGTATCAGGCGCCGCGATTGCGCTGGCTTTCCTGGCGCGCTTTTTTGA
>SHXR01000064.1 GCA_009693235.1 Betaproteobacteria bacterium
CGCGCCCGTGCACTTCGAATCCCTTCGCCGCCGCCAGGGTCATTTGCTTCATCGTCGATCTCTTCCAGCGCAGTCATCCATCTCGCAACTAACGCATGAGCATCGCGTATGGTCGACTGCATTGGGAACTTAATCAGTGTTTCCTTGGAGATGCAGCGCCTGGACTGGCAAGACAATGGCCTGCAGTCTTTCCTGCCAGTGAGAATCAACAATCAGTTCAACTTGGTTGCCGTCTGGACAAAGCAAGCTAACTTCCCCACTTTTCGTTACATCGGTCAGCTTTGGAAATACCTGCAACTGCATAAAGAGCAAATGGCCGCTGCCCCTACTGTCTTATGCGGCGACCTGAACAACAACAAGATTTGGGATGTCTGGGACCGGTGGTGGAATCACAGTGATGTCGTGCGGGAACTAAGCGCTGCAAAGATGAAGAGCCTCTACCACCTGGCCACAGGTGAGGAGCAGGGCTCAGAATCGGTGCCAACCTTCTTTCTCCATAGAAACCTAAAAAGCCATACCACATTGACTTTGCGTTCGCTTCTGAAAGCTTGTTTAATCCACAAAACAATTCGGTGATGGTTGGCAATCACAAGTCGTGGCTAGAATTGAGTGAACATGTTCCAGTTGAATTCACAGTTGCTTTCTAACAAGCGGCTACAAGACGATCGCACAAGAGCTACGCTCTTTTGTTCCCTCACCTCGTTCGGCGGCGCTTGAGCCGCAGCGTTGGGCAGGCTATCTGCAGTCCGGTAGAATCTATCCGTACCGCAGCTAATAGCTCAACCGGATTCGCGATCTCGTTCGATCGCTAAACTACGTCGTATCCATTCACGACGCCGAAGAGCTAGACGATGACAATCTCACGATCCTCGACCTCGAAAGTGTTCTCCTCACCGGCCAGATCATCGAAAGGCAAAGAGATCGCAGTACGCGGAAAGTCAAGGGTGTCATCCGTGGCCGAACCCTCAACGGGTTCGAAGCCGAAACGATCGTCAAGCTCGGGCACACCGGCACTCTCGTCATTATCACGGTCTACATTGCCTAGCCAACTGTGTGCCTCGTGCGGAGAGCGTAGCGTTCAACTTCGAGCCGTCACACGTAGTTTTGGCGCGGGGAAAGCCTTTCTGGTCATCGAAGGCATTCCGATGTGGTCATGTTCTTATTGCGGTGAATCGTACTTCACAGCTCAGACCATGCATGAGGTCGAACGAATCAAAGCGCTTCGAAAATCCGTGGCGGTTGATCGCTCGGTACCAGTTGCCGAGTTCGGTGGGTAGTCTGCCCAACAAAACAGTCGAGCCGACCGTCGCACGCGGGTTTGCCCACTTTCGATGTCCTCGTCGCTACGCTACCTGGCGCTGCACCGCCAGCGCGAGTGCGCCGGCCACGATTCCCCAGAACGCGCTGGCGATCCCGAAGTACGTTACGCCCGAGAGAGTCGCGAGAAACGTAATGAGTGCTGCGTCCCCATGCGATTGGCACCGGTAAGTAGACCAAGCCTTCAGACGGTCTGCGCGCCGGCTTTCCGAAGTTCAACTACGACGACATGGTCGATGCGCAATACCGTTTGGTGCGAGAACATCTTGGGGTGCGGCGATTGCGTCTTGCGATCGGCAATTCGCGTCGGTGTTCTACGGTATCGGCACCAATGGCGGCAATCAGGCGCTATTCAAAGCGGCGCCCAACCGCGAGAAGGCCGATCAACTGCTCAATCAGCGCTTGAACGCTTCCTTTGTAGGCGACGCCAACGATCATCTCTATCAATGGGATTCGTCGCGCGATTACAACCTTTCGCCAGGACTCGATCGGATACAAGCGGCGTTGCTTGCCATCAACTCCGCCGATGACGAACGCAATCCGCCTGAGCTTGGTGTCCTCGATCGCGAGATCAAGCGAGTGAAGAATGGTCGTGTTCTGCTGATTCCGGGCGGCGACCATACCGCCGGTCATGGCACCACCGCGCAGGCACGGTTCTGGAAAGAGGAGCTGGCTGAAGTGTTGCGAAGTGCGCCGCGCGGCGGGAAATAAAGACCGCAAGATTACGTCGGTGCCCCGCACGCGGCTTTCAGATATTCATATCCAGCGCGAACCCGCCCTCTGGTGTTGCGCGGATATACGAAACGAACGGCGGACCAAAATGCATGGGCATCAACAGTCCATGTCGCTCGGCGCAGACCGAGAGCACTTCGCGCCGGCTTTGCGTGGCCATCTTCTGGTCTTCGCAGGCGCGGCTGTTGATCCGCCAATACTCCACCTGTAGCGGCGAATGCAGAATGTCGCCGCAAAACATCGCGTGTTTGCCGCCTGAGGCGAGATCCGCGCGGCAGGTTCCGGGCGTATGGCCGGGAGCCGGATGAATGGTGAAACTATCGTCGACCGCGTGCGCGCCTTCCACCATGCGCGCCATGCCGCGTTGGACGACCGGGAGGACGCTGTCCAGGTAGGTAGCGCGCTGGCGTTCCGGACGCGCCGGATCCTTGGCGCGCTCGGCCCAGGTGTCGTGCTCGATCTTTGACATCAAATAGGTGGCATTTGGAAAGGTCGGCACCCATTCATTGTTGTGCAACCGCGTGTTCCAGCCGACGTGATCGCCATGCAAGTGGGTGCACATTACAAAGTCGATGTCATCAGGCGCCGCGCCCGCATCGTTCAGTCGTTCGAGGAACGGGGTGTTCAACTGATCGGACATGGCATAGCCGGCGCGCGGCTTATGGTTACCGTTGCAGGTGTCCACCAGAATAGTGTGATGTTCGGTTCGCACGAGCCAACTATGGAAGTGCAAGAGCAGCGACTGTGACGCGAGATCATAGTGATGCGGGGCCAGCCAATGGGTGTTCGCCGTGACCGCCTCTTTCGGCATGTCGGGGAAGAAACTCGTCAGCGCTTCGGCGAAGGGCTCGCGTTCCGCGATGCGGGTAGCCGTTACCTTGCCGATCTGGTGATGGTCCATGAGTGGCTCCGGTTACTTGCGATGTTTTCTTGCTGCCGCATCGAGCGCCTGGTAGTCGTCTTTTTGCTGCGGTGTCGCAGCGAGAAGCGGTGCGGTGGCAGCGATCGATTCATCGAGAAAGCGCTTCGCGTCAGCCGCCGACAGATTGAGTTCCTTGCCGCCCTGACTTGCCCAGGCTTTTTGCGTGCGCGCAATGTCTTCGGCTGTCCATGGCAATACAGCGGCGTCCGCCTTGCCGGCTTCTTCCCGCACGATTGCTTCCAGCTCCGGTCCGAGCGACTTCATGAAATTGCGATTGACCAACCCCACGGCCACTGCCCACGACGCCGGCAGATTGGTTGCGGTCTTGGCGATGTCGTAGTACTTGAGAGCATTGAAGAGCGGGAGCGCCGCCCACACGGCATCGATGGTGCGATTCTGGAGCGCCGGCAGCACCTCACCGAACGCCATCGAAAGGGGTGAGGCTCCGAGGCGTCGCATCGCTTCGATTTGCAACGGCGAGCCGGGCACGCGAATCTTCTGGCCCTTGAGATCGGCAAGCGTGGCAATCGGCCGGTGCGAAAGAATGGCATACACGCTTGGGGTGAACATCGATAACGCTTCGACCCCCTTGGTCGCCCCGAACGTTGCCAATCGTTTCTTGATCTCCGGATCGCTGAGAAGGCGATTGGCGTGATAGATGTCGTCGAAGAGTCCGGGCGCCGCAAACACGCTGAAGCGGGGCTCCAACGACTCATAGAAGCCCGAGGCATTCATCGACAGTTCGATAGTGCCAAGCGCGACGCCCTCGATCGTGCGGGGAATCGATCCAAGCTGGCTCGCCGGATAGATTTCAATTTTGATGCGACCTCCGGCGCGTGCTTCAACCCCTTGCTTCAGAAGCCGGAACCATTCGTTGATCGCATCGCCATTGGTCGAGGTGGAAAGCTTCATCGTGAAGGTCTGCGCTACGGCGCCGGCGCTCACCATCCACAATGCGATCAACACCGATGCCAACTCGAAACGTAATTTCATTGGGCAATCTCCAGTCGTTGGGTCAGCGCATCGGCCGGCAGCGTCGGCCGCCCGCGAATCAGATCGGCCGCTTTTTCGGCAATCATGATTACCGGGCCATTGATATTACCCCCGACGAGATCCGGCATCACCGATGCATCGACAACGCGCAGATTGTCGACGCCAAACACGCGCAGGCTCTCGTCGACGACCGCCATGCCGTCGGACGAAATTCCCATCTTGCAGGTACCGAGCGGATGATGCACGGTGATGGCGGTGGCCCGCACATGCGCATCGAGGTCCGCATCCGAATCCTTGCCTTTGCCGGGCGCCAGCTCGGCCTGCACAAACGGCGCCAGTGCGCTTTGCCGCGCAATGTCGCGTGCCATGCGCATACCGGCACGCAAGGTTTTCCAATCGCGATCGGCCGACAGAAAATTCTGCTGGATGCGTGCGGGCGTCGCCGGATCCGCTGAAGCGAGTTTGACTTCCCCGCGACTCTCCGGCCGCAACACCGCCGGGATAAACGCAAAGCCATCCGGAAAGGCTTTCTTGAATGGCGGAAGGTATGGTCCGCCGGCAATCGGGCCGGCATGAAACAGTAGTTGCAGATTGGGCATGGCCAATTGCGCTTCAGTCTTGAGAAACGCCGCGATTGGTCCGGGCAGATCGGTGGTGAATCCGGTACCAAAGAGAAAGCCCTTCGCGAGCTCGATCGCGAGGCGATCGAGTCGCATATTGCGCTGAAAGGGTCCTGGTTCCTTCCGCCGGTAGGGCATCGGCGCCATCACATGATCCTGCAGATTCTTGCCGACGCCTGCGAGCGGCGCTTGCACGGCAATCTGGTGGGTGCGCAATTGCTCCGGATCGCCGATGCCAGAGAGCATCAACAGTTGCGGTGAGTTGATCACCCCGCCTGCCAATAACACTTCGCGATCGGCACGGGCGATGACAGTCTCGTCGCGATGGCGATATTCGATCCCGACCGCCCGCTTGCCGGCAAACACGACTCGATTGGCGAGCGCGTTGGTCAAGACGGTGAGATTGCTTCGCGACAACACCGGGCGCAGATAGGCCACCGCGGTGCTGCAGCGCATGCCGTTGCGGATGGTAAATTGCATGCGGCCGATGCCGTGTTGTTCGGCACCGTTGTAGTCCGCCACCGCCGGATGACCCGCTGCCACGCCGGCCTCGATCATCGCTTCAATCAGTGGATCCTGGTAGCGCGACACACGCGTTGTGAGCGGTCCGTCGGCGCCACGATAGGCGCTGCCACCGCCCTCCCAGGATTCTTGCCGGCGAAAGTAGGGGAGTGTGTGGGTGTACGACCAGCTCTTGAGCCCCGCTGCCGCCCATCGATCGTAATCGGAGCGATGGCCGCGCACATAGGCCATGGCATTGATGGAGGAGGAGCCGCCGATGATCTTGCCGCGCGCACATTCAACCGCGCGCCCACCGACGTTGGCTTCCGGTTCGGCGAAGTAGCCCCAATCGTGCAGACGATTTTGCAGAATGCGGCCCCAGCCAAGCGGCAGCTTGATCCACGGGTCGCGATCCCAGCCACCGGCTTCCAGCAACAAAACGCGAACGCTGGAATCTTCCGTGAGCCGGTTCGCCAGCACGCAGCCCGCTGAACCTGCGCCAACAATGATGTAGTCGTACGACGTAGTGGCCATAAGTGAGGGGGTGATCTACGCAGGGCGGGGCGTTACATGACCGCATTGGCCGCAAGTGCGATGCGCTTCCGACGCGTAGAACTCCTCATACACGCGGGAGACCGGGTCCTGGTTGTAGTCGGTGACATGCTTGATCGATTCGAAGAGCGGGCCATCGCACTGCGCGCAATACCAATTGAATTTGTCGCGTTCATCTGCGCGGCGCTTTCTTTCCATCACCAGCACATAGGCATCGCGTGGAAAGCGTGGTGAATGCGGCACACCGGCCGGACAATAGATGATTTCACCTTCCTTAACCACCGCGATCTTCTCTTTACCCTCGGGGGTTCGATAGTGGAGATTCATATCGCCTTTGATCATGTACATCACTTCATCGGCGGGGTCGGTGTGGAATTCGCTGCGATGATCGCGCCCGCGGGCCACGAAGGCGAGCGTGTCGTCGGCCTGCCACAGAATATTGACCGGCCGGTTTGCTTGGCTGATGCCTGCGGTGATCGCCCCGAGATTGATTGCCTTCAGATCACTCATGTCGAATCCCTCTGTGTAATGGCCCGCAACGCCAGGCGAACGTACTGAGGATACGGGGGCGTTCGGTTGATCGCAAGAGGCCAACCTTCGGTGGCAGGCGGGCGGTGGAACGCGAGCTACGATTCGGTATTGAACGTGTTACCGACCTACCGGGGTGCTGAATGGCGCCGCTTGACGCTCACTAGAGCCGGACCGATACTGCCCTGTCCGCTGCATCTGGAGCTTGGCATGGGCATCTCCGTTTATCCGGTCACGCTGGCGTTTGCCGCCGAAGTCGGCGATATCGACCTGTCGCAACCGCTTGACGCCGCCAATGTCGAGGCGGTCAAGCAGGCGTTCTGGACGTATTCCGTGCTGGTCTTTCCCGATCAGCACCTTACCGTCAGCCAGCATCTTGCGTTCGTGAGATATTTCGGGCCGCATGAAACGACCATCGCGGCCTATCGCGGCGATGAGGCATTGCGCTTGCCGGCCGAGATCGCCGATGTATCGAATATCGCGCCAGATGAAAAAATATGGGGACGCGAAAGCCGGGTGCGCATGTATCAGCTCGGCAATCGGCTCTGGCATACCGATAGTTCGTTCAAACGTCTGCCCGCGCTCGCATCGATGCTGTATGCACGCTCGATCGCGCCGATCGGCGGACATACCGAATTCGCCGATTGTCGCGCCGCCTACGATGCGTTGTCGCAGGCAATGCAACGTCGTATAACCGGCTTGGTGGCTGAGCATTCCATCTTCAATTCCCGTGCGCGCATGGGATTCACCGATTTTTCCGACCATGAACGGCGCGTATTGCCGCCGGTGCCGCAGGTTCTCGCGCGTACGATTCCGCAGAATGGTCGCCGGTCGATCTACCTCGCCTCCCACATCGGGCGCATTTTCGGGCTGTCCGATGCGGAAGCGAAGAGCTTGGTCGATGAATTGCTCGCGCATACGACGCAACGTCAATTCGTCTATACGCATCGCTGGCGGCTGCACGATCTGGTGATGTGGGACAACCGCTGCACCATGCATCGCGGCACCGACTTCGATGATCTGCGTTGGCGGCGGGACGTGCAGCGCGCGACGGTGTCGGACATCGCACCGACCTGCGAGCAAGAAGGGATTCAAGTCGCCGCTTGAGCGCTTGCTGCGGGGACCACCGTACGGCGCAAGGCGGTGAGTGAATCTGGTATGGTTTGCCGGTTCATTTATCGCCCGTGACCCTGCGGAGTACGTCGCCAGTGAAAGCCATACAGTTCAAAACCACCGGTGGGCCGGGGGTGCTCGATTTCGTCGAGCTCCCCACGCCTCGTCCCAATGAAGATGAAGTATTGATTCGCATCCGCGCGACCGGTGTCGGCAAGCCCGATGTGTTGATGCGCTCAGGCGTCTATCGCTGGATGCCGCCGCTTCCCGCGATACCGGGTGCTGAAATGGCGGGCACGATCGAGGCATTCGGTGCCGGCGTGCAGCCCGGCCGCTTGCAAGTTGGCCAGCGCGTGCTCGGCTATCACTTCAAAGGTCGCGGCTATGCCGAGTACGCGGCGATTCCGGCGAGCGATCTTTCACCGCTGGCCGATGGCATCGACTTCGACGACGCGGTCAGCCTTCCCAACTATCAAGTCGCCTACGCATTGCTGCACATTGTCGCGCGCGGTGCGGATAAAGACGTTGTCTATGTGAATGGCGCGGCGGGTGGCGTCGGCTGCGCGGTGATACAACTTTGCCGCCTGGAGGGCTTGACGGTCATCGCGGGCGCGAGTTCGGATGAAAAATGCGCTTTTGCTCGTGCGCAAGGCGCACAATACACGATCAATTATACGCGGGAGAACGTCGCCGATCGCGTCCTCGCCATTACCGGTGGGCAGGGCGCCAATCTGGTGCTCGATCACATCATCGGCAAATCCTTCACCGACAGTTTGCGCATGCTCGCATCGATGGGGCTCATCGTCTCGTTCAATGCGCTGGGCGGCTTCCCCGAGAAGGACCTCTTTCGTGAAATGCGCGCCAATCTGCCAAAGAGCCCGGGCGTGCGCTGCTTCACCATGCATCACTTCGATCATGATCCAGCGGGGCGCCAGCAATTGGCCGAGCAGGTGATGGCATTGTTCGCCGCGCGCAAAGTGAAGCCGCCGATTCATGCCCGCTTGCCCTTAGCGGAGGCACGCACCGCACACCGTTTGCTCGATGAACGTGCGGTGATGGGCAAACTGATACTCAACCCGTAGCATTTCTTGGCGGAGCACGCTATGCACGGCCTTCCTCGCTCGATGCTTCTGATCGCTGCCATGGTGCTTGCCGGCGCGGCCTTCGCGCAGGACTATCCGGTGCGCGATATCCGCTCGATCTGCAATTTCCCGCCCGGCTCCGGCGCCGACATCCTGGTTCGCTATTTCAGTGATCGGCTCGTCAAGCTCACCGAACGCGGTGTGATCGTCGAGAACAAGGCGGGTGCGCAAGGCAATATCGCAAGCGATTTCGTGGCCAAGTCGAAACCCGATGGCTACACGATCATGATCACACCGGCGAGTTCCACCTTGGCCGCCGCCAGCCATCTCTTCAAGCAATTGCCGTTTGATCCGCTCAAAGACTTTGCGCCGGTCGCCACGATCGCCAAGCTCACCTTCGTGGTGACGGTGGATGCGGCCAAGCCAATGCGCAACATCGCCGAGCTGACCCAGTATCTCAAAGGGCGCCCCGCCGACGGGCTGTTTGGTGCGACCAACAATTCGGGCATGGTGTCGGGCACGATCCTGCGTGATGCGAGCGGGCTCAAGACAGCCTATGTGCCGTACAAGGTCGTGACCGACATGGTGAACGACATGGTTCGCGGCGAAATCTATTTTGTGGTGACGGATGCGACCTGGACCTTCGGGCAAATCAAAGCCGGTCGCGTGCGTGCCTTGGCAGTGACCTCGCCCACCCGCGCGAGCGCAATGCCCGATGTGCCCACCATGATCGAGGCGGGCTTTCCTGGATTCGATGTCACCCCATGATGGGGCGTAGTGGTGCCGGCCGGCACACCGAAGCCGGTCGTGGATCGTCTCTCCACGCTGTTCACGAAAATCGCCACGAGCGAAGAAACCAAGAATTTCTTGCAGCGCACGGCGACCGATCCGCTGCCAGGCGGTGCTGAAGCAATGGCCGCGCTGCTCCGGGCCGATCACGAGCGCTGGGGCCGCTATGTGAAGCTCGCCAAGATCGAACCACAATAGTTGATAGCGACCATGCCCGGCTTTGATGCAATCGTTCGCATTTCACTCTAGGAGACGCAATCTTGAACAAACGCATCGCATTAAGCGCCGCTAGCGGCGCAATCATCGCAATGTTCATGGGCGTGGCGATGGCGCAATCGTTTCCGGTCAAACCGCTTCGGCTCATCGTGACGTATCCGGCCGGTGGCAGTTCCGATCTCATGGCGCGCGTGCTAGCCGTCAAGATGGCGGAAAGCCTCGGCCAGCAGGTGATCATCGAAAGCAAGCCTGGCGCTTCCGGATCGATCGGCACCGAGTTCGCCGCACGGCAACCGCCGGACGGCTATACGTTCGTGATCGGCAATCTCCAGCCGGTCGCGGTGAACCCGCTGCTCTCTAAGGTGCCTTACGATCCCCTCAAAGACTTCGCCGCCGTTTCACTGATTGCCACCGGGCCTAATATTCTGGTCGTACCGGCCAGCTCGCCACACCGGTCTTTGCGCGACTTGATCGCCGATGCCAGGGCGAAGAAAGGCACCTACAATTTCGGCACCAGCGGGCCGGGCAGCATGTCGCATCTAGCTGGCGAACTGCTGAAGCGCGCCGCCGACATCGACATGGTCGCGATCCAATACAAGGGCAGCGCATTGCTCACCCAGGACTTGCTTGGCGGCAGCGTGCAGTTGGCGGTGTCGGATGCGTTGCCTGTCATGCCGCACATCAAATCGGGCAAATTGCGGGCACTCGCCATTACCAGCGAAAAGCGTTCGGAGCTGACGCCGGACATCCCGACCTTTGCCGAAGGTGGCGTCAACGGCTTGGTGGCAGTGAGTTGGTGGGGAGTGTTGTTACCGGCCGCCACGCCAAAGCCGATCCTCGATCGCATGCATGCAGAAGTCGTGAAGGCGATCGCTTCAGCCGAGGTCAAGCAGAAATATGCGGATCTGGGGGTCACCGCCGTCTCGTCGTCGCCCGAGGAATTCCGCGCGTACATCGTGTTGGAGATCGAGCGTTGGGGCAAGCTGATCAAAGAGGCCGGGATCAAGGCGGAGTAGCTACCCGGCAGTTGGCACGCAGTGGGTACAATGGCGCTCCATGACCGCCCGCCGACCCCTGGCGGGCGGTTTTGTTTTCCGAGTACCGCATGAACGCCCCGCAATTCCCGAACGATCTCGTGCGCGACGTGGCGAAACGCCGCACCTTTGCCATCGTTTCCCATCCGGACGCCGGCAAGACCACGCTCACTGAAAAGCTCCTCCTCTATGGTGGTGCGATTCAGATGGCTGGCACCGTCAAGGCGCGCAAAAGCTCGCGCCACGCCACATCGGACTGGATGGAAGTAGAAAAGCAGCGCGGCATCTCAGTCACCAGTTCGGTGATGCAGTTCGAGTACGCCGGCAACACGATCAATCTGCTCGACACACCCGGCCACCAGGATTTCTCCGAAGACACGTATCGCGTCCTCACCGTGGTGGATGCGGCGGTGATGGTGATCGATGCCGCGAAGGGCGTGGAAGAGCGCACCATCAAGCTGCTGGAAGTGTGTCGCCTGCGTTCGACGCCCATCATCACGTTCGTCAACAAGATGGATCGTGAAGTGCGTTCGCCGGTCGCGTTGTTGGAGGAGATCGAGTCGGTGCTCAAGATCGATTGCGCGCCGATCACCTGGCCCATCGGCATGGGCAAGAGCTTTCGTGGTGTATTTCACCTGCTAAATGATCGGCTGATGCGATTCGCGCCGGGTGAAGAACGGCGGAGCGATGATACCGAGATGATCGAGGGCCTAGCCAATCCGCAACTCGATGCGCTCTATCCGGATGAAGTGGGCGCGCTTCGGTCGGACATCGAGCTGATTCGCGGCGCGAGCTCGCCCTTCGATTTGGAGATGTTTCTGGCTGGCATGCAAACGCCGGTGTTCTTCGGCTCAGGTATTAACAATTTTGGTGTGCAGGAAATCTTGCAGGCGCTGGTGGAATGGGCGCCGCCGCCGCAACCGCGCGATGGGACCGCACGCATCGTGCATCCGGCCGAAGCAGGCTTTTCCGGATTCGTGTTCAAGATCCAGGCGAATATGGATCCGAAGCATCGCGATCGCATCGCCTTCGTGCGGGTGTGTTCGGGGCGCTATCAGCCCGGCATCAAGGTGGAGCATCTGCGCCTGGGCCGCGAAATGAAAATCGGCAGCGCACTTACCTTCATGGCCAATGAGCGCGTGGCAAGCGAAGACGCGGTGGCGGGCGACATCATCGGCATCCACAATCACGGCCAGTTGCAGATCGGCGATACGCTGACGTCGGGCGATGTGCTGCAATTCAAGGGCATTCCCTATTTCGCCCCGGAGCTGTTTCGCGAAGCGCGCCCGCGTGATCCGTTCAAGGCGAAGCAGTTGCAAAAGGGCTTGCAAGAGTTGGGCGAGGAGGGGGCAATCCAGGTCATGGAACGTGCTGGGACCAACACGTTGTTGCTTGGGGCAGTGGGGCCATTGCAGTTCGAGATCGTGGCGCAACGCCTGCAAACGGAGTACAAGGTCGATGCGATCTACGATACGACCGATATCCAGACTGCCCGCTGGCTGACGTTTCCAGACGAACTAACGCGTCGCAATTTTGAGCGTGAGCAGGCGGCGCGGATGGCGAAAGATGTCGATGACAATTCGGTGTTTCTCTCACCTAACAAGTACACACTCCAGGTGACGATGGAGCGCTGGCCGAAGGTGGAGTTCCGCACGACGCGGGAGCATGGTCAACGTATCGCGTCGTAACGATCATTGGAGGAGACGATGATGCGAAAGTTTGTTCTGGTCGGGCTGAGTTTGCTAAGTGCGGGCATGGCGAGCACGGCGGTTGCGCAGGCCTATCCCAATCGCTCGGTTCGCATCATCGTGCCGTTCGCCACCGGTGGCCCTGACACGATCGCGCGCCTCGTCGGTGCGCAGTTCACCCAGGCGCTTGGGCAGCCCTTTGTGATTGAAAATCGTCTGGCGGCCAATGGCATCGTCGGCGCGGATGCAGTGGCCAAGGCGACGCCAGATGGCTACATGCTCCTCATCACGTCTTCCGGTTTTGTCGGCGCACCAAGTCTCTACAAGAAGCTGCCCTATGACACGGTGGCGGACTTCACGTCGGTCACCAATATCGCGGCGAATCTGGGTACGTTTCTCGTCGTGCATCCATCCGTTCCGGCTAATACGGTGCAAGAGTTCATCGCTCTCGCCAAAAGCCCGATGCGAAAATCGCCTTCAGCTCGCCTGGCACCGGCAATACCTTGCATCTTATCGGTGGGCTCTTCAACACACGGGCCGGCATCAATATGTTGCATGTCCCGTATAAAGGCGGTGGCCCCGCGATTGCTGCGGTGGTAAGTGGTGAAGTGCAAGCGATGTTCGGCCCACCGCAGGCTTCGCTCCAGCACATTCGCGGCGGCAAATTGCGGGCGCTTGCAACGACATTACCGTCCCGCGCACCGTTCATGCCCGACGTTCCCACCATGGCCGAAGCGGGCGTTCCGATATTGTTTCCGACGGCGGTTGGTTCGGCCTATTCGCGCCCGCCAAGACACCCGCAGACATCGTGACGCGGCTGCATGAAGAAGTTCGCAAGGCGCGGGCCGACCCGTCGATCAACGAGAAACTCACCGGACTTGGGCTCGGTCCACTTGGCACTTCACCAGCGGCGTTCAAGCAACAGGTGAGCGATGACATCAAGAAGTTCGCCGAGATGGCGCGACTCGCGGGGATTCAGCCGGAGTAGGGTTTGTTGCGCCGCGCGCATGACCGGCTCACCGTAGGGAAATGGAATAGCGTAGGGCATTCCACTAGTGCAAAACGTACTCCAACATTACTACGGCGCTATCGGTGGAATGCGCATTGCTTTTCCACCCTACCTTCTGCGAGGATCTATTACCGTAGGGTGGAATAGCGTAGCGCATTCCACCAGCCGCATTCCACCTGCGCATCGCCTAACGCTCACCCGCCGGAAGATCGGGCCCGTCCGCGCCCGCCCAATCTTCCGGGTACACACCCCGTTCGACAAAGCGATGAAATGACGAATACGGCCAATCCTTAACGCGGCCGACCAAACCGTGCTTCAACGGATTGACGTGGATGTAGTCAACATGAGCCGCGTAGTCTGCATCATTCTTGATCGTGTGCTCCCAATACCGCCGCTGCCATATACCGCGCTCGCCACGATTGAGTTGGGTCGGTGATTGCATTTCCGTTCGTGGCAGTGCTTTTGAAAAAGCGATCTTGATCCATTTCCATCGACTCGAATAATCATCGTCGCCGGCCGGTAACGTCTATACGGCATGCATATGTTCAGGCAGCACTACCCACGCATCGATATGGAACGATTGCCGTGTTCGTACCAGGCGAACCGCTTCACGCAGACGATCGATTTGTTGGATCAGTACAGTCGAACGACGATCCAGCGCATTGACGGTGAAGAAATACGTTCCGCCGGGAACGCGATTGCGACGGTAATCGGACATAGCGCCGGGACGCACAACGACCGTAGGATGGCATAGCCTAGCGCATTCCACCGCAGATTGAGAGCGTCCGGCAGTTCGGTGGTGTCGACGGTGGAATGCGCATTGCTATTTCACCCTGCGCGGTTACTGTCCATCTGCTTTCAAATTCGCCGCCTTGATGATCGGCCACCACTTCGCGACTTCGGCTTTGTGGTGGGCCGATAGCGCAGCCGGTGTCAACTGATCGCGCGGCGGGATGTCGTGGCCCATCTCGGTAAAACGTTTTTGCAGCGTCGCATCCGCGAACGATGTCATCACTGCGGCATTCAGCTTGGCGATGATGTCCGCTGCCGTTCCCTTCGGTGCCCATAGTCCATGCCAGAACGGCATCTGCATGCCGGCCACACCGCCCTCTTCCATGGTCGGCACTTCCGGTGCGAGAAACCAACGATCCTTGGTCACCACGCCGAATGCGCGGAACTTGCCGCTGCGAAAATGCGGCAGTGTTTGCGAGGCTTCGAGGCAGGACAGTTCGATCTGACCGCCGAGCAGGTCTTGCATGATCGGTGCGGCGCCGCGATACGGCACCATCTGGATGCGCGCGCCGGTGCGATTCTGTAAATCGAGCAGACACACATGCGCCGCGCTTCCGACGCCGGTGGTGGCGCCTGAAGCTCGATTGGGGTTGGCCTTCAACCACTCGATGAGCTCGCGTAGATCCTTCGGCGGCAATTTGCTTGGACCGACAATCCACAACGGCGCGGTCGTAAGCAGCGACACGGGCGCGAAGTCATTCACGGTGTCATAGTTCAGCGTGTAGAGCGCACCGCCGCCGACGTGACTGGTCCATTGGCCGACGACCAACGTATAGCCGTCTGGTGCGGCACGCGCGACCCGCGCGCTGCCAATGGTGCCGCCTGCGCCGCTGACGTTCTCCACCACGACCGACTGGCCAAGCGCATCTTTCATGCGCTCGGCCATGACTCGTCCCACGTTGTCCGTCACACCGCCGGGTGGAAAGGGGACCACGATGGTGATCGGGCGCGCGGGATAGGCTTGCGCCGATGCATTGCCGGTGATCGCGCTGCCAACAATGAACGCTGCCGCAAGGAGTGATCGCATGGCATCACCCCATCTTCAATAGCCGCTTCGCGTTGCCGTGCATGATCTTTGCCTTGTCTTCGGTGGATAGCGGTACCTGCTCCATCCAGCGTGGACCCGGCTTGTTTTCGACGAACGGATAGTCGACCGAGAAGAGCAACCGATCGACGCCCAATTCCATGGCCGAACACAACAGCGCCGCGGTCGAGAAATTGCCGCTGGTCGTAATGTAGAAGTGCTCGCGAAAGGTTTCGCGGAACGCCACCGATTTGCCGCCGGGGCGTGATAGCGCGTGATCGATCCGCCAGAGCGAAAAGGGCAGCCCTTCGCCAAGGTGCCCCAGAATGATTTTCAGATTGGGATAGACGTCGAAGAGGCCACTTAGCACCAGACGAATGCCCTGGGTCGCGGTTTCGACCGTGAATCCCCAGGCCGCATTGACGAGCGACGGGAAATCTTTGACGTAATCTTTGTAGTACGCATCGACCACCGCCGGATGGGGCATGGCCGGATGCACATAGATTGGCACATCGAGCGCCTGGGCCCGCTCGAAGATCGGCCAGAAGCGCTTGTCGTCGATGAACAGTCGCGCCCCGTCGATCTGCGTGAGCCCATGCACCATGGCGCCCTTGAAGCCGAACTTGGTGACGGTGCGTTCCAGTTCATGAGCGGCTGCTTTGGGATCGATCGCCGGCAGCGTCGCAAAGGCGGCGAATCGCGATGGGTTGGCTTGCACCGCGGTGTAGAGGCGGTCATTCGCACCACGCGCAAGCGGCACTGCGGTGGCCGCATCCAGCCGGTGCGTACCCGGTGCGCTTTGCGAGAGCACCTGCACATCGATGCCGGCCTCATCCATTTCCTTGATGCGCAGGGTCCCGAGATCCTCGAGGCGCTGGCGAAGCGGCGGCACGCGGACTTCCGGGCCGTCGAAGTGTTTGCCGATCTCGACATCGAGATAATGCTCTTCGATGGCGATGATTTTTGCTGCGCTATGTGCTGACATGTTTGCCTCCGCGAGGGTCAATCGCGAGGAGCTTACCACTCGCGCGAGCCGCGTAGACTTACGGGGCAGAACAAGAAAAATGAACGGCCGACCAAGCACCGCCTATCGCAAAGGAGAAGTCATGCATGCCCTCTCGTTCAATAGTTGCTTCGGTCGCGTCCTCGGCGTTCCCCTCTTATCTGCTTTCCTTGGCATCGCGATAAGCAACGGGGCGGTGGCGCAAGCCGGTAAGGAAGAGGCGCGCAATATGCGCCTTGTGGGTCATGTCGATTTGCACGGGCGCAATGCTTACCATCCAACTATTCATCAACAAGGCAATCGTTGGATCGCCTATGTGGGTCATCACGGTGGTCTCGCAGCGAATCCGGGGAACAGGCAGTCCGAAAACAATGGCACCTCGATTGTCGATGTGACTGACCCCAAGAATCCACGGCAGCTGTTCCATATTCCGGGTGAGAAGGGCGAGGGCGAGGTCGGCGGTGCGCAGATGGTGCGGATGTGTGCCGGCAAAATGCTGTCGAAGGGCGATCCGAACAAATTCTATTTGTTGCGTTCGCTCGGCAATACCGCGCATGAGCTTTGGGATGTGATAAAGCCGGAACAGCCCACGCTTCTGAAGACGGTGGTGTCGGGGATCAAGGACACGCACAAGAACTTCTGGGAATGCGATACCGGCATCGCGTATCTCGTCTCTGGCGTCGATGGTTGGAAGACCCGGCGCATGCTGCAGATCTTCGATCTCTCTGATCCGGTCAATCCGCGCCACATTCGCGACTTCGGTCTGGCCGGTCAGGAACCCAGTGCGCCAGAATCAAAAGAAATGCGCCGTTTCGATCTGCACGGTGCGATTCGCGCCGGCAACCGCATCTACATGGGATACGGCACGTTCCTCGACGGTGTGATCCAGATTCTCGATTGCGACAAATTGCTGCGCGGCAATTCGGCGGTCGCCAATTCACTGGCACCGACGCCCGACAACCTGACCTACCCAGAGGTGACCCGGCTCTTCACATCGCCCCGCATGGGTGCGCACACGACGTTCCCGGTGCTAGGCGTCGATGTCCCGGAATTTGCGCGCAACTCCGACGGCAAGACACGGGATATCCTCGTCGTAGTCAACGAGTCTTTGCGCAATGAATGCCAGGCCGAGAATCGGCAGCTCGCCTACTTCGTCGACATCACCACGGAAACCAAGCCCTGGCCCATCTCGAATTTCCAGGTGGCCGATGCCGGCGGCAATTTCTGCGAGCGGGGCGGGCGCTTCGGCACGCATTCATCGAATGAGAACATGACGCCCATCTACTACAAGCGCCTCATCTTCCTTGCCTATTTCAATGCGGGGATTCGTGCCGTCGACATCCGCGATCCGTGGTCGCCGAAGGAAGTCGGCTACTACATACCGCCGATTACCGCTAAGACTGCGCAACGCTGCACCAAAGTAAACGGCGTCGATCGCTGCAAGGTCGCGATCCAGACTAACAATCTGGAAGTCGATGATCGTGGGTTCATCTATGCGGCGGACCGTGCCAACACCGGCATGCATATACTGGAGCTGACCGGTTCGGCACGCGCGATCGCCAAGCTGCCCTAGGTGAGTGCATGAGACCAATCATCTTAAATACGTGGACAGTGGCGATGCTGGGAGGCGCGATGCTCGTGACTGGCAGCGCCAACGCGCATCGTGACGGCGAGGGGCCAACCGATGCGGCGTCGGCCACCGCGCCGCTGGAGTTTGAGAGCGCGCTATCGATCACCGAACCGGCCGCGCCTAGACTGCTTTGGTCGCATATCTTCAATGCGGAGGGTCGCTTTCGATCGGAGGAAAAGCTCCGTGCGGCAGACCGGCCCGCTGCTGAAGCGCCCGATGCAGCGTCCCAGCAACCCGTCCATGACGCCGCTCGCCCGGTGCCCGGCGCGACATTGCCCCGCTAATGCGCGCATTGCGCCTTGCCGTTGCCATCGCCTGGTTGCTCTCTGCCACGTCGGCGTTTGCTCAGACCGCGCAGGAGCGATTGCAGCAACGTGAGAATGAGTTGCTGAGCTTCCCGGTGTCGCAAGACAGCGCCGCGGAGATGGCCTTTTTGCATCACCCAACCATCACACGAGGTCTTGCGATGCTCGGCATCGATGAAGCCAAGCGTCTTGCCGCTGTCCACGGTCCGCCGCAGACACGGGTACGAGGATTGGATCCGGAAACCAGAATCGAACGTGCCATCACGAACAATGTGCTCGATTGGCTCATGCAGGCAGTGCTCGCCGCCAATCCGGCCCTTGCAAGCACACATGTGCGCGTTGGGACAGCCGAAGAGATCGGTGTGACGTTATTCACGGCGCGTCGTGCCTTGATCAGTGCGCTGGCCGCAGCGCAGGAGGCCGATTTGCAGGATCGACTGGTGGCTGCTCTCCAGGCGACCCACGATCTCGCCCAGCAAATGCGGCGCGTCGGCAATGCATCACACCTCGATGCAATGCGAGCGGAACGGTCTTTGGCCGAGGCAGCGGCCCGCCGCACCGCAGCGCGCGCCTTGGCCGCGTTGGAACGAGAGCGGCTTGCGCATGCCATGGGCCTTTGGGGTCAGGACATCGAGCGCATGCAGCTGCCGCCGCGATTCCCGGCTTTACCCGGCTCGGTGGTGGGTGCTGAAGGCATGGAAGCGCGCGCGGTGGCGTGGCGTTGGGATATGCGCAGATTACGCGTTTCCATCGAAGCATCGAATGCCGCAACGCTCAGCGTCGACACCTCGGCGCACGAAGCCGATCATGGCCCGCTCACCGCGCAGCTGGATGAAATGGCGGTGCGTGCCCGGGCAGAAGTGCGCACCGCATGGATCAGCTATCGCGCAGCGTTTGATCTGGCGCGGCATGGTCGCGATCAACTGGTACCCATCGCCAAGCGAATTTCCGAGGAGATGCTGCTCCGCTACAACGGCATGCTGGTGAGCGTGAGTGCGTTGTTGGTCGATGCAGCCGAACAGGCGACGGCTGTTGTACAGGCCTTACGTGCGGAGCGGGATTTCTGGCTGGCTGAAATCGATCTGCAGCAAGCGCTTGCCGGAATCGGTATCCTGCATGCCGGTGTCTTTCTAAAAGGGCAGGTTCGCGACAGCGATTCACATCACGGTACGCACTGACGCGTGCCGTTTCACGCTGGTAAGGAGGCGCAATGAATACGCCATCTTGCGCTTGCAACCATCCATCGCGCCGCGGGTTTCTCATCGGGCTTGCCGCATTGAGCGCAAGTACGGTCTTGCCCGGATGCGAAACGATGCCCTCCGGCAAGCCGCATCGCATCGACATCCATCATCACATCATGCCGCCCGCTTATGTCGCGGAGTCGGTAAAGCGTGGTCAGCCGCGGCCGCCGCAATGGTCGGTGCAACACTCAATTGAAGACATGGACAAGTCCGGGATCGCCACCTCAGTCGTCGCGCTGATGCAACCGGGCGCCTACCTCGGCGAAGCGGAGGTCGATCGACGGCTCGCACGGGAAGCCAACGAATTCGCGGCACAGATGGCGCGCGATTTCCCCGGACGCTTCGGATCATTTGCCACGCTGCCGTTGATGGACACCGAAGGCAGTCTGCGCGAAATCGAATACGCCTTCGATACCTTGAAGGCCGATGGCATCGGTTTGATGACAAGTTATGGCACGAAGTACCTGGGTGATGCGCAGTTCGCGCCGATTTGGGAAGAGCTAAATCGGCGCAAGGCGGTGATCTATACCCACCCGCTGGCGCCGGCGTGCTGTCGCAACCAGATCCCCGGTTTGCCGCCCTCGGCGATCGAATTCGCGACTGACACCTCGCGCACCGCCGCGAGTCTGCTCTTCTCCGGCTCGGCCAATCGATTCCCCGACATCCGTTGGATCCTTTCCCACAGCGGCGGCACGGTGCCATTTCTATGGAGCCGGTTCACCCGCCAAGAAGTGGATATGAAAGACGAAACGAAGAAGGTGTTGCCCAATGGCGTGCAACACGAGGTGCGGAAATTCTTCTATGACACCGCGCAGGGTCATCACGACGGCGCGATCGCCGCGCTTACCAGGCTGATCCCGCTTTCGCAGATCATGTTCGGTACTGATTTTCCGTACCGCTTGGCCGATGAAGTCGTCGGTGGGCTCGGCGCACGCACCTTCACTGCCGCCGAGCGCATGGCGATCGATCACGGGAACGCGCTTAGGATCATGCCGAACTTGCGCACAGTATAGGAAGCATCGGGGGAAGCGTGAGTACGCGATAGGTGCGCCCGCATTCACCCTTCACTCTTCACTGCCTTTAAACTACATCATCACCCGCCCGCCATTGATGTCGAGAGTGACACCGTTCAAATAGGCGGCGCCATCGGAGGCGAGAAAGAGCATCGCCTGCGCATGATCTTCCGGAACCGCCAAGCGCCTGAGCGGCACCTCTCCGGCGATCCGCTCGACATCTTCTTTGGTGCGGAGCGCCGCAACGCGCGGGGTCAGCGTAGTGATCGGCGCGATGACGTTGGACGTGATACCGGCTGGTCCCAGCTGATAGGCGAGAAAGCGGGTGAACTGGATGACACCCGCCTTTGCCGCACCATACGCAGGCGATGAATTGGCAAACACGGTGCGCCCGGAGATGGAGGCAACGTTGATAATGCGGCCGGCCTTCGATTGCTTGAGGCTTGGAATCGCGGCCTTGGTGACCAGGAAAACGCTTCGCAAGTTGAGCGCAAGCGTCTGGTCCCATTCATTGAGCGGCATGTCTTCCACGGTTGCTAAGCGACCATAGCCGCCCGCGCAGTTGATGAGCACATCGAGCCCACTCAACTCACCGGTAATGCGTTGCATTGCTGCCGCGACCGAGGCGGCGTCCGTCACATCGGCACGCACCGCCAGCGTTTTTCCGCGCGACGGGGAAAGCGCTGCGATCACTTTGTCGATGCCACGATCGTTGATATCGATCAATGCGAGCTGCGCGCCTTGTTCAGCAAACGCGTGCGCGGTCGATGCGCCAATGCCTTCGGCTGCTCCGGTGATCGCGACGATGCGGTTCTTGAGTTCGGGGTAGATGGCCATGGCTTTGCGTGAAAGGGGAAAGGTGAATGGTGAAAGGTAAATGCAAAAAACGGCCTACATGCATTCCAGCATATTCTCTCGGCAATGAAGCTACTCAAGGTTTTCGGCAAGCTGGTGTTGCTGCTGGTGTTTGTGCTCATTGTCTATGAGTTTTGGATCCTCGCGCAAATCGGGTGGATGCGCTGGTTCAATCCCGGGGCGAGCGCATTCATGGAGAGGCGGCTTGCCGTGATGCAGGAGAAAAATCCGAAGGCGCGTCTCAAACACCTATGGTTCGAGTACGCACGCATCTCGGTGCATCTCAAGCGAGCGCTCATCGTTTCGGAAGACGCCAAGTTCGTCAATCATGAGGGTTTCGATTGGGCGGCGATTGAAAAGGCGCTCGAAAAGAATTTGCAGCGCGGCAAGGTGGTTTCGGGCGGATCAACGATCAGTCAGCAGCTGGCAAAGAATCTGTTTCTCTCGAGTGATCGCTCGTTGATCCGCAAGGTCCAAGAGGCGATAATTACTCTCATGCTGGAGGCGGTCCTGCCGAAGCGGCGCATTTTCGAGATCTATCTCAACATCATCGAATGGGGCGAGGGTGTCTTCGGCGCGCAGGCGGCGGCCACCCATTACTTCCAAATTAATGCCGGGCAACTCAATGAGTGGCAGGCTGCCCGGCTCGCGGCGATGGTGCCAAGCCCGCGCTACTTCGATAAGAACCGCAACGCACCCTATCTTGATCGACAGACCGAGACGCTCCTCACGCGGATGCCTGCCGCGGTGGTGCCGTGAAGTGGTTTTGGCGCAGGCATTGTCGGCCACTCGTTTCCGCGATTGCATCCATCGCGCTTCGCCATGCGTATCAGCAACTCTGTCGTCACACTTGGCCTGCCGGGAGCACACGCCAATTGTCAACTCCATTCGGATCGCTGTGTTGGCATTGACACTCGTCTTCGTGAGCGCCGCTGCGCTAGGGAAAGGGGCCACCTGTTCCGCGGTCAGCAGCCATTCGACGGCTGCTTTGGTTGAGCTCTATACCTCACGGGGTGCGATAGCTGCCCACCGGCCGATCAATGGGTTGGCGCCCTGGCGAAGCGTGGCTTTGGACAGGACCGTATTGTTCCGCTCGCCCTGCATGTCGATTACTGGGATTACGTTGGCTGGAAGGACCCCTTCGCGCGAGCGGCATTCACCACGCGTCAACGCGAGGTGGTGGCGCTCGCCGGCAGCAGAGTGGTGTACACGCCACAGATTCTGATCAACGGACGCGACTATCGGCGGTGGTCCAATGAGCGGACGTTCGCGGCAGATGTGAAGATCATCAACGATCGACCAGCGCGCGCAACGATTGCTCTTGGGTTCAATCTGGGTGGACAAGCCACCGCCGAATTTGACGCCACCGTGACCAATGTGGACCCGGCACATCGCACCGACGCCGCGCTCTATGTCGCCTTCTATGAGGATGGCCTGGCGACGAACGTGACCGCAGGCGAAAACAAAGGTGTACGCCTGAAGCATGAACGTGTGGTGCGGGAATTGTTGGGTCCTTTCGGCCTGGACCAGAGTGGCAAGACCACTTTGCATCGCGCGGTGGTGCTGCCACCGGGCGCCAAGATCGCAGGCGCTGCGGCCTTCGTTCAGAATCGGCGCAATGCAGAAGTCCTGCAAGCGCTCAACGTCGCGGCCTGCACGGGCTAGAGGTTCACTCCATACGTCGCGTCGAGATCGCTCGTGGCCGATTCTCGCGCGCATGACTGCGAAGGTGGTGACGTAACTGGGTGCGTGCTCCCGCTCCGCGAATCAACATGTGGTGGCCGTGGCACAATGGCAATCGAGTATTCCAATATGAATCCAAGAGCTAACCATGAAGATCGGCAACCTGCTATGAGCGGCTATTGCAGGTGTATTCGTTGTGACATCGGCTACGGCACAGCAAACCAACGTCCGGATTCGCGGCACGATAACTTCCTGGGGACGCAGGGCGATCCGCGGGACACGCAATCAGACATCTTTCTTGCGCTGATTGGCTCGGTCACTGCTTTGTTGCTCTTTGCGCGGGTACACGACCGTCAAATTCAAACGGTCCAGTCCGACCAGCGCGCAACGTAAGGGTTCGCTGCAGCATCGGAATAGCCGTCGTGGCGTGGTGCTTTGGTCCGGGCCGCAAATTCCTTCGCCTGCACACCGAAACCCCGTGTTGCTGTTATCGTTTATCGTTGCCTGGGCAACCTGCGAACGGCGCGCTATTCCTCTAGGTAGCCGTTTCACTTCCCCAATGAGGAGAACGTGAACATGCGGAGCGCGTGAACCGTGCATTTTCGAAACGCTTTGCTGCTTTGCGGGCCACTTTCCTTGCGGGTATTGCCGCCGCGGCAGACGGGTCAATCCGGGCCGATCGCGCGAACGCAGATGTGTTGTTCATCGGCAGCAGCTATACCTACTATTTCGAGATGCCGGCGATCGTTGCCGCGTTGTCGCAGGCCAGCCCGCGTGAGCTGCGAACCAAGATGATTGCGGTCGGCGGCGCCACCCTTGAAGACCACTGGGAACCAGGCGTGGCGCAACGGGCCATCCATGAGCGGCGGTGGGACTATGTCGTGCTGCAGGAGCAGAGCACGCGGCCACTCGAGGATCGACATCGCATGCATGACTACGTGCGGCGCTTTGATCAAGAGATCAAGCGAAACGGCCTAAGACCATTCTCTTTGCGACCTGGGCGAGGCGCGAAAGCCCGGAGCGACAGGCCGATCTCGACGCCGCCTATGCATCGATTGCGGCTTAAATTGGCGTAGTCGTCGCGCCGGTGGGAATCGTTTGGCAGTCCGTGGCAAAACGCACCCCGAAAATTTCGCTATACGACGAAGATGGAAGCC